>NZ_JAJOZB010000001.1:3043500-3368750 GCF_023701745.1 Streptomyces sp. RKAG293
ACCTGCCCCGCGCATGCGGCTCACCCAGGGCCGTCGCCACCCGTGACGACGGGGCGCACGTCGACCTGCCCGTCCACCCACACATTCCAGGAGCTTCAGTGATCATCGCCTATATCAGCCCCCGTACGAGCGGCAAGACCACCTCCGCCGGATGGCACGCTCACGCCCTCCATGAGCGCGGGTATCCGGTCGTCGCCTTCGAGGCCGACTACAGTCGCCAGCTCGCGGAGTGGGACGTGCGCTCCGGCGGATTCCCGTTCCCAGTCCAGCAGCAGGCCTCTCCCCTATTCCACAAGAACGTGCCCCCGGCCATGCGCCCCGAGCAGATCGGCATTGTCGACTGCGGACACGCCGAGGACCACCGCAACATCGTCCAGTCGGTACTACGCGTCACCGACCTCGCCATCCTCAGCACCGCCCCCACCACCGCGGACATCGACCGCATCGAACGCCTCCCCATGCGCGAACTGATCGACGACGTCGACGTACTTCGCCCCGACGGCAACCCACCCCCTACCTGGGTCCTCCTCAACCGCACCACCGCCAGCGCCAAAGCCACCGGCCAGTACCGCAACTACCTCCGCGAAGACGGCTGGAACGTCTTCACCACCACCATCCCCAACCGCCAGATCTACGCACAGTCCATGCTCGAACCCGTCACCGCCCGCGGATCCGCATACGACGAACTCGTCACCGAGATGATCGATCGCGGCCTCCTCCTCCCCTGGACGGGAGAGCTGCGATGAGCGGCCAGGACCGCGCCGCCGCACTGCGTACCCGACGCGAAGAACAGCATCTCGGAGGCAGCAACAGCCCAACGCCCCACCGGACGACCGAGCGCCCTGCCGACTTGGTCATCACCGCCGACATGATCGCCGCCCCGGTTGCGGTCGACGCCTCCGGCGAACTCACACCGGACGAAATGCATCAGCTCGGGGTTTGCGAACGGGCCGTCGAGAACCTTGCCACGGCGACGTGGCTCGCCGGCAAAGCCCTCCACACCATCTGCAACCGCAAGCTCTACCGCCACACCCACACCCGCTTCGACACCTACGTCGAAGAACGCTGGGAAATCAGCGCACGCGCCGCCTACCAAATGATCGAGGAATGGCCCCTGGCCGAACGCCTCACCCAGACCATGGGGGAACCCGCAACCGCCTCGCACACCCGCGCGCTACTCCCCGTCGTAAGACGCTTCGGACTCACCGCCGCAACCGACCTCTACCAACAGATACGCGCACGCGCCGCAGCAGAGGACCGCCGGCTCACCGCCACCATCACCGGCCAGATAGTCCGACTGGTTCTGAAAACCGCAGGTTGGCCAGCCGAGGAAACCCAGTTCCAGGCAGCAACTCGTCAACTCATGAGCGCCGACGCCCTTCCACTCACGACGGGCAGCCGGGCAGAACGGCACGCCCTCACCACAAGCACGACGAGGCCTCAACAGCCACCCTCACCAACTGTGCAAAATTTTGCAGATAGTCACGAGGAGGTCACGGCCAAGCCTGCTGCTTCGATGGCAGGATCCGATCACGATCGCGTCCAAACTGCGAATGGCTTCCTGGGCGATCTCGCCTCGGAGAACATGCTTCAGAGCATCCTTGCTCGGGTCATTGCCATCGAAGGGGACATCAGTACAGCCGCCCTATCCGGTTCGGCCAACGTCGAACACGGCGGTCTGTGTCGAGCGATCGTTGAGCGGCTAACCCACGCGGCCGAGACATTGCGCGCTGCTTCAGGCTGAGCAACCTATGCGGCGCTCCCCACCTTTGGGGCCGACCCATCGACACCCACAGGTCGGTCGGTCCCAAGGTCCGGCGCTCGGATCAGGTCCAACTCGTTGAAGTGCAGGTCGTGGTCCGTCCGTGAGGGGCGTGCTCTCGCACGCTCCGGCCTGTCTGTCGTCCCTCGTCCCGCACGTGCCTTCCGCGATCGGATGGCTATCTCCTGGCCCTGCGGGCGTGCGGCGGGGATGAGTTCGCCCCGTTCAGAAGTGCTTGCCCTCAAGCGGTGGGCGACGGTATCTCTGCTGCGCGCAGGGCGCCTTGGGAAGGAAGTACCGGACAACGGACCGGCGAGGTAACAGTTTGCTGCCGGATTGGCTTCGAACCAAAGGGAGTTGAGGAACAAGGTTGCCTGGCATTTCCCGTCGTCGGAGGAAATCGGTCAACGCTTCGTCGTAGCCGCCAACGCCCGGGCCCCCGCAGGCGTCGAAGGTCAACGAAATCGCATGGTCAGTGGTGGGCAGTGAGTGCGGTACCCCGGGTGCGTCGAAGCCCCAGCTGTGCGGGGTGGGATGGCCGTAGCGGGCAACGATCTCGTCACGGGTCTCTGGGAGGCCCGTGGCGGGCAGTCCGCTCGCAGGCGCCGTGCTCGCCACGGGGTTCACAGCCGTGGCGAGTGGCGTGTCGGGCGTGGCCGGGCCGTCATTGGTTCGGCCGTATCAGGTCCGCGCAACCGGCGAGAGCGAACCCTGCCACGGATGCCAGAACGGCCCGCCGGCTGCGCTTCATTGTTTTCCTCATCTGTCACAGCGACCGTTGTTGTTGCGATGGCGCACTGCGGGAATTAGATGTGCGTCCGGCTCGCCGTCGCAGATTTGCGTTCCCGAAGGAAATGTATTCCGGCTACTGCCCATGCGACGAAGAGTTCAGCGGCGGCAGTCTCGATGAAGCCGTTCATGCGGTCTCCGCTGGCGATGAACTCAGCAAGATAGATCGCCCCCTGCAGGCTTCCGAATGCGAAGAGAAGGACGGATGCGGACAAAGCACGGGGGAGTTTCATCATCTTTGCACCTCTACTTTGGCAGGTCTGGTGATTCAGGCCTGGCCGGCGCCCGTGGGGCGCCGACCAGGCCGTTAAGCGATGAGATTCAACTGTCTAGCAGGACTGCGAAGCAGGATAGTAGTACCAGTACGGAACCCCGTTTATCCAGCGTGCGCTGGCATAGAAGTACAGGCACTTGCCTCGCTCTTTTGCTCGGTAGGCTTCCCACGTGATCCACGCCGCGACAGCGCCGATGATGTACATGATCGTGGCGGCGTATCCGCCTACCGCTGCGGCGAGGAAGGCATACAGCGTCAGGGCGTAGGGACCTTCGTTCGCTATTTTGTTGGTGCCCCAGCGATTGAAGGTGAAGCGCACGGACGCTCCGACATGCCAGCCCCATCCCCACCAGTCCCAGAAGGACCACACATGCGATGAAACCCTGCCCCACGAGGCGTAAAGGGTTTTGTAGTGGTTCCACCGTCCGTCGAGGTCGACCTTGTTGACGGGATCAGCGCCCGTGTACTCGTAGGCGTTGGCGTTACCTCCGGGTACCGGGTCGACCGACAGGAAACGGCCGGTGGAAGCGTTGTACAGACGCACCCCCATCAGCGTGAGTCCTGTCAGGGTCTCGTCCGAACGCTGGGCGCCGCCGAGCCACGCGTAGCGGACGGCAGCCTGGTTCGTCCGTACGTTGCCGTACTCATCGGAGTCGAGTACCACGGGGGCTTGTGACGTGTCGACAGGCAGCGCAAGAGCGATGTCGCCGTGCAGATTCTGCAGTTCCAGCACTGTGCCGCCCGTGGCGGTGGTGACAGCGGCCAAACTGCTGTCCGGACCGGCCACGTTGCGTGTGAGCGTCCCAGGCGATGAGTTCTCCACGGTCCAGCGCGGGCTGTCGGAGTCGGATCCGTAGTGGTTGACCTTGGCCGCCGTCTGCGTCCACGTGCCGGTGGCATTGGATTCCGTGGTCCAGGAGCGGAAACGGAAGTTGGAGTCCAGTGCCCAGGTCTGACGGGATGTTCCAGCAGTCTGCTGCTGCACGAGGTCGTTGGCGAAGTACGCCAGGCTGGTTCCGGGCAGGGCGGTAGTCCGGCCGAATGCGTCGTACGTGTACCCGGTGTTCACCAGCCTGTCGGCAGTGTCGTAGGTGTAATTGGTTGTCGTTCCGCCGGTGGTGGCGCAGTCGGCGTTGGGTGCGCCCACTGCCGTGGCGAGGGTTTTGCGGTTGGTGTTCTTGTCGAAGGTGTAACCGCGGGTGGTGCAGACGGCGTCAGTGCTGGTGTCCTGGACCTGCGTCAGGCGTCCGGTCGCGTCGTAGGTGTAGTTCTGCGAGGCGGTGACTCCGGGGGTGCCGGCGTGCGTGGCCCACCGGCCCTGGGCGGTTGCGGTGACGCTGTCCGAAACCAGAACCAGGGCGTCGCTGTCCCGCGTGTAGGTGCGGGCGGTTGCAGCCCCCGTGGGGTCGCGTCCCTCCTTCATGGTGTAGCCGCCGGGCAGCCCTTCAGCGATCATTCCGCCGTCGGAGTCGTAGGCTGCGGTGAAGCTGCCGGCCACGGAGTCGGTCACCTTGGTGACCATGCCCCGCGGGTCCACAGCGGTGTCGTAGGTGTAGGAGGTCGTGGACGGCACCGAATCGGTCACCGAAGTGGGCCGGTCGAGGGCGTCGTAGGAGGTCCTGGTGCTTCCGCCGTCGGCGTCGGTGTAGGACATCGGGCGGCCGAGGCCGTCGTAGGTCTTGGTGATCGTTCCTCCGGTGGAGGAAGTCTGGGTGAGCGGCAACCCGGTGATGGAGTCATAGGCGGTTGTGACCGAAGGTACCGCGGTGCCGATCCCCCCGCTGACGGACAGTGTGGCGGGGCGTCCGGCGTTGTCGTAGCTGGTGGTGGTGGTGCGGGTCACGGAGTTCGCTGTTTCGGTGACCTTGGTGGTCTGGCCGAACAGCCCGAACTCCATCGTCTTGGTGGGCAGCTCGGTGGGGTTGCTGCCCCCGCCTGTGATGGCGGCCGCCGGTCCGGTCTGGCAGATAAGGTCTGCCCATTCCGGACGGCCGCCGCACGGGGCTGCCCCAGTGCCGGTGTAGTACGTCGTCAGCGTGGTACCGGCGTCGGTGCCCGAGGACGCCGGTTGACTGGTCTTTGTCACCTGACCCTGGCTGTTGTAGGCCGTCGTCGTGGTGAGGGCAAGCCCGGAGGGGTCTTCGGTGCTGCTGACGGGCTCGTCCTTAACCCAGTCGTACGCAGTCGACGTCACCTGCGGGTCGGCCAGGAGGTCGGGCCACGCGCGCGCCTGCGCTCCGGTCGT
The DNA here is from genome assembly GCF_023701745.1 of Streptomyces sp. RKAG293. Classification (NCBI taxonomy): domain Bacteria; kingdom Bacillati; phylum Actinomycetota; class Actinomycetes; order Kitasatosporales; family Streptomycetaceae; genus Streptomyces; species Streptomyces sp. RKAG293. The sequence goes on from NZ_JAJOZB010000001.1 coordinate 3,048,571, forward strand.
CTTCTTCGTGGGCTCGTTGGCCCCGTTGGCCGTGCCGTCCGTGGGGCGGCCGGAGTCGTACTCCGTCACTGTGTGCTGCCGGCCCGTGACCTGGGTGCCGGCGGAAGCCACCGTGGTGGTGCCGCTGATCAGGTTGGCGGACAGCGTGATCTGGTGCAGCGGTCCGTAGGTGTCTGTCTCACGGACCCCGGTGCCGTCGAAGACCGAGGTGGTGGACAGCAGTTGTGCGCGCTCACCCGTTGACAGTGCGTTGATGCCCAGGTTGGTGAGCTGCGTGATCTGGGCCGGGGTCGTGCCGAGGGCCAGTTCACGGTTCGCCGCCGTCAGGGAGCGGACCGCGTTGGCGTATCGGTCGTACTCGGTGACCGCGATGTGGTGCCCTGGTGTGGCATCGTCAACCCCGCGGCCCGAGGCGTCGAGATAGTGGATTCCCGCTCGCGCGTAATCACCGGCGCCCAGGGTGGTGCCGTCGCTGGAGGACGGCACCTGGTCGGAGGGAAAGATCGCGGTGGCATCGGTGGGCAGGTCGCTTTGACCCCAGGACGCGGTCGCCGCAGACCCGAGGTCGTTCGGAGCGCTGGCACCGGTCAGCGGGACGCCGTAGACGAGCGTGGTCGTGGCGGTGCCGTTGGTCTGCGTGGCACTGCCCGGGGTCAACGTCGGACGGGAAGCCGACAGGAGCATGCCCGCACCAGCAGTCGGGCTGGACCCAGCCTGGCCGTACACGAACGTCCACGGCAGCTGCCCGGGGGGCGTCAGAGTGGTGACGCGGCCGTTGGTGTCATAGCTGTAGGAGGTCTTGAGCGCCGGGGAGACACGGGGGTCCCAGGTCTCCCGAAGCCGGCCGCTGCTGTCGTAGGCGTACTGAGCCACCGTGGTGGCCGTGGAAAGCGTCGCGCCTGGAGCCGTCGCCCACAGCTTGACGGCGGACACCTGATCCTTCACATCACCGAAGGTGGACCCTGAGGCTGTGGTCGCCGAGGCGTAGATGAATTGCAGGATCCGGCACCCTCGGGTGGACGGATCTGCCGCGCAAGCGGCCAGTGTGGTGGCGGTGCTGGACGCGATGACCTGCTTGGGACGCGCCAGGGTCTGACCGCCCACGGTCACGGCCTCCGAGACCACCTGGGTGGTCGAGGTGGCCAGGCCGTTGGACAGCGAGCTGGTAACCGTCCATGCGGTTGCGGCCGGCGCAACCTTGGAGAAGACCGTCACCGTTCCCTGGGTGTCCGAGAGGGTGAAGTCGCCGGAGGTGAACGCTCCCTTCAGCGTCAGGTTTCCCGCTCCGGTTTCAGGGACCCAGCCGGTGTTCGCCGCGTTCGCGGTGAACTTGATCGTCGATCCCGCGCTGGTCAGGACGTCAAGAGAAGTGGCAGACGTCTTGCGGATGCTCGTGTAGTTCGACGCCGTCACTTCCGCCGTGGTGCCCGACAGCCATTCCTTGCCGAAGATGGGCGACTGGCCATCGGTGGCACCACCGGCCTGCGGGGAGCGCGAGGACGCTGACCGTGCAACCGTCATGCCGAAGAAGGTGGCGTCGGTGGCTGCCAGGGTGTAGTCACCGGTCAGGAGGTTGATCGCTCCTGGGCCCACGCTGGTGGTCGTGGCACCGTCCGCTGTGCGGTCGACCACGAGGTCGATGGAATCGGATGTCGCGCTCACCCCACCAGCGCCGGTGAAGTCGGCTTTGAGCTGAACGGCCCCGTCGGGATTGACCGTGGAGGTGGCGTTCCAGGCCAGGTTGGGGCTCTTGCCGGCGGTCAGAGCCACGGGCCAGGAGGTCAGCGCAGTACCCGCGTTGGTGACGTCGCCGGCCGGGATCGGTGCCCAGGCGTCGGCGTCGCCGCGGCGCCAGGAGAACGTGACCGCGTTGTACTTGGAGCTGTCGGCTTCCGCGGTCAGCGGGACACGGGCGGCAGTTCGGGTGCCGTCATCGGGCAGGGTGACGCCGCCGGGTCCGACGTGGAAGGTATAGGCGATCGGCTCGGACTTGTTCTCCGCCTTGTCCGTGGTGCGGACCTGGAGGGTGTTGGTGCCGGCCTTGGCCGGGGTGACGTTGAAGTTCACCGGGGTGGTGGTACCGCTGGTGGTGACCTTCGTCCAGGTGGTGCCGTCCAGGGACCACTCGATGCCGCTCTGGTCACCGGCAGGGGGAGTTGCGGTGAACTTGCCGACCTGGCCGGCGCCCTTGACCCAGGCCGCGGACGGGTAGTCGGTGGAGGTCACCGACGCCGGCGCCGACGGCGCGGAGGTGTCGACGGTGAAGTTCGTCCATCCACCCCAGCCCACGCTGTAATGGGTGCCGTCGTAGGAGGTGGAGCGGAACTTGTACGACTTGCCGTTGACCAGCAACCCGGCCGGCACAGTCACCGATGCCGGCTGCCCGGCAGGCACGAACGGCGAGGTGACGTTGGAGCCGACCTGGGTGCCGGTGGCGTTGTCGTAGACCTGGAAGGTGGCGTTGACCTTGTCATTGTTGGGATCGGCAAAGGTGTCCCGCAGTACCGGTGTGACGGTGTTGGTGTACCAGGTGCCCGCAGCATCCTTGAAGAACGGCGGACCTGCCTGCGGGTCCGTGCCGTTGCGCGGCCGGTAGTTGTAGGTGACGACCAGCTTCGGCGGATTGGACGCCGCGTTCGCGGAGTTCACCCGCTTCCACTGCGCGACAACGGTTTCGCTGGAAGCGCGCAGGCCCATGCCGGACGTGGCGTTCTTCAGCGACGCCCAGGTCTGAGCGAGGGTGGTGACGTCGGCGTTGATCCACCCGTCGGGTGCCGCGGTGCACGAGGGGTTGCCGCGGGTCTCCGTCGAGGTGGCGGACTTGGTGTGCCAGACCGGCTGCGCCGGCCAGCGGGTGGACGTGGATGCCTTATCGGTGTCCCATACCTCCCACGGGTACGCCGCACAGTCCACGTTGTTGCCCGCGTGGAAGTCCCACAGGCTCAGCTTCGCACTCGTCACCAGGGCGTCCGCGAACGGTGCGGTGTTCCAGGTGATGAAGGAGCGCGCGGTACGGGGTGTGCCGTCGGTGTTCGTGGTGCCCGGGTTGCCCAGGTCCAGCTCGGTATCGGTGGACTCATCGACCGTCACGCCCTGCTGGGCGTAGGTGTCGAAAACGTTTCCGAGGGTCGCGGTGGACGGGTCAACCGTGACAGGGAACTTCGTCTTCGGATCCGCCAAGAACTTGGTGTCCGGGGTGAAGACCAGGTCGACCGAGCCCTTGTCTGCGACGACCTTCAACGCCACCGGTGCCTGGTGGGTGTGCTCGCCGGAGACCGGATCGATCTGCGCGTCCCACATGGTGGGGGCGGGCATTACGGCCCGCTTGTTGTTCTTGGCATCGGTGAACTGCAGACTGCCGTCGGCGAGCTGCTTGACGCTCAGGCCCTTGGTCTTCAACGGCAGCGTGTAGGCGAAGCCCCCTGCGGCGGGCCGCTGGGCGATGTCGACGAACTGCTCGAAACCGGTACGGGTGGCCTCCACGACCAGGTTCGCGCCCGGAACGGCGTTGACATACGTGGCGCGTGTCCCGCTGAGTGTCGGCTTGGGCAGACCGCCCTTCCACTGCAGGGCGATCTGCTGATCACCCGCACCCAGCGTTACCAGATCACGAGCGGGCGCGGTGCCGGCATCGGTCAGCGAGCGGGCTGTGGTGCCGCCCCCACCGGCCAGCTTCAGACCCCGCGGGTGGGCCTTGGGCGCCACGCTGCCATCACCGTTTTGCACCAGGTCCAGATCGACAGGCCGCCACTGGCCGTTGTCCTTGAACCGGATCGGGCCGGCCGACACCTCCGTCGTCAGCGAACCATTCGCGTTCACCCACGTCGTGGAGGTCTCCGACCGCTCCGAGAGCGCCTCCACCTGCTTACCCGACAACCGCGCCGCTACCCGCGCGGAGGGGATGTCCGCAGCGGTCGTCGCGTAGTGTCCGGCCGTCTGCTGGGGAGCGGTCTTCTGCGGCGCGGCTATCGCTGCGCTGGTGCCGTCCAGCAGTGTGACAGCCATCGCGACCGCCACGGACACAGCTATGCGCCGCGTCCAAGTACCCCCCGGATTGGGCCAGGCGCTGCCACGCCAAGCCCTTATCCCTCTGGCTCTCATATGTCCCTACAGTCTGTTCCGGGCCCATGACTTGAGCCACTCAGGCGAACCGTAGCGAGGCCAAAATGATGCTTCGTGCTCCCAAAGCGGACTTGTTGATCTTTACGGGACCCGCACATACGGAATCTTTACTCAGCTACTGGAACCGACCCTTGCGGCAGGCGGATCAGGGAACGATCAGTACCGAATCGGACACCACGACTGTCGAACCGACACTGCGGCTACCCGCAGTAGCTGCCGGTTACCGCGCGACCTGGCCCCCACCAGATCTTGTTGGTCTCATCCCGCGTTCTCGCTGCTAGCGTCTGCCTGTCTTTGACATGACACACAGGGCGCCTGGGCGCGCCGGAAGATCGAGGCAGGTCGTTGACTCGTAGACATCGCCGGTCGGGGAAGTTTCTGCCGATCGGCATAGCGGCCACGCTCATCGCGGGATCCGTGGCGGCCATCGGGACGTTCGCGCTGGCGGATCCGTCCGGCAGTGCCGCTCCCGTGCTGGATCCGGCGGCCGGACTGGAGCGGGAGTTCGCTGACGCCGCGCAGGAGTTTCACGTACCGCAGAGCGTGCTGATGGCGGTCTCGTACCATTTGACCCGGTGGGAGACGCACCAGGGCCAGCCCAGTACGGCCGGGAACTACAACGTCATGGGCCTGACCCAGGTCACGCCCAAGGACGTCGTGGAGCCGACCCGGGCGGAGCGGCTGTCGCATCTCAACATGAGTGGCGATCCCGCCCGGATGAAGAAGTTCAACCCCACCCGGGCGCTGCAGGGCGACGACGGCCAGGCCGAGACCTCCGACCCTCGCCTGCACACGCTGGATGCGGCGGCCGAGCTGACCGGTGCGACGGCCGGCTCGCTGCGTACCGATCGCGAGGAGAGCGTCAGGGGCGGGGCGGCGCTGCTGGCCGAGTATGAGAAGGAAGCGACGGGTTCGCTGCCCGAGGATGCGGGCCAGTGGTACGCGGCTGTGGCCCGCTACAGCCAGGCGCCGGACGCCAAGGGCGCCCAGCTGTTCACCCAGCGCGTCTTCCAGACCATCAACCGCGGCGGCAGCCGGGTCACCGCCGATGGGCAACGAGTCACCCTGCCCGCCGACCCGTCGGTGACCCCCGTGAAGCCGGCGAAGATGAAGCTGGCCGCGACGTTCGCCAGCACGGCCGCCGCTCCGACACCCGAGTGCCCGGCGGGCCTGAACTGCGATTTCCGGCCCGCGGCGTACAAGCAGAACAGCACGGATCCGGCTGACTACGGCAACTACGACGTGACGAACCGGCCGGCCGACGGTGTCGACATTCGCTACATCGTCATCCATGACACCGAGGGCGGCTACGAAGGTTCCCTGAGTGTCTTTCAGAACCCGGCGAAGTCCGCCAGCGCGCATTACCTGATCCGTGCCTCGGACGGTCTGGTCACCCAGCTGGTGCCGACCAAGGACACTGCCTGGCAGGCGGGTAACAAGACCCTCAACATGCATTCGATCGGTATCGAGCATGAGGGCTTCGCGATCAAGGCGGGGTCCTGGTACAGCGAATCGCAGTATGAGTCGTCGGCGGCGCTGGTGAAGTACCTCGCGACCCGCTTCGGCATTCCACTGGACCGCGAGCACATCATCGGCCACGACGAGGTACCCGGCCCGCTCGACGCCAACGTCGCCGGCATGCACTGGGACCCGGGCCCCTACTGGGACTGGAACCACTACTTCTCCCTGATGGGCGCGCCGACCGGCGACGGCGGCGGGGGCAGCCCCGTCCTGGCCGGCCAGGAGATCACCATCGCGCCGCCGTTCACCACGGCCAACCAGCCGGCCATCGTGTACTGCTCCCCCACCTGCACGACGCAGACGCCGCACCCGGCGAACTTCCTCTACCTCTACTCCGATGCCTCCACCAGCTCGCCACTGATCTCGGATCCGTATCTGCGGGCCGGAGCCGCGGGCAGCACGCAGGGCCCGGACTGGGCCGCCAAGGCCGTCACCGGCAACCACTACGTGGTCGCCGCGGTGAAGGGCGACTGGACGGCGATCTGGTACGGCGGTCGGCAAGGCTGGTTCTACAACCCCGGCGGCCAGCTGACCGCCCCCGTCGGCACGAGCACGCAGCCGGTCGTCACCCCGAAGGCGGGGCTCGCCTCGATTCCCGTGTACGGCAGGGCCTATCCGCGGACGGCCGACTACACCGGCACCCAGGTGCCCGTCCAGGCGGACACCGACAAGGCGCTGACGAAGTACAGCATCAAGGCGGGGCAGGTCTACGTGCCCGGCGGGCCGACCGTGGCCGGGGACTACTTCTACGCCATGAACTTCGACAACAGCGCCCCCGGCGACCACACCCTGATCACCGGAACCACCAAGTTCATCCCGATCCGCTACAACCACCGACTCGCCTGGGTCCGCGCCGACGACGTGCAACAGATCAACAGCACCCGACCGTCCAACAGCGCCACTCGTTCCGACCTGGTCGCACTCGACAAGTCCGGCGTGCTGTGGCAGTACCAGGGCAGCGGCAGCGCCACGACCCCCTTCCTGTACCGCTACCGTCTCAGCGCCGGCTGGCAGGGCTACAACGCCCTGATCGACCTGTCCGGATTCCACGCCAACGGCACCGGCGACCTGATCGCCCGCGAGCCGTCGGGCACGCTCTGGTACTACAAGGCCACCGGCAACATCGCAGCCCCCTTCGCCACACGGGTCAAGGCCGGGACCGGCTGGCAGATCTACAACGCCCTCATCGGCGTGGGTGATGTGTCCGGGGACGGCAAGCCGGACCTGATCGCACGGGACACCGCCGGCATCCTCTATCTCTACCGCGGCACCGGCAACCCCGCAGCCCCCTTCACCACCCGCCTCAAGATCGGCACCGGCTGGCAGATGCACAACATGCTGGTCGGAGGAGGCGACCTGACCGGCGACGGAAAAACCGATCTGATCGCGCGCGACACCACAGGCGGCCTGTGGCTCTACCGCGGTACTGGCAACCCCGCGGCGCCCTGGGCCGCCCGCCTCAAGATCGGCACCGGCTGGCAGATGCACAACCTCATCGTCGGTACATCCGACCTGACCAACGACGGCAAGGCAGACCTGCTCGCCCGCGACACGACCGGCCGTCTGTGGCTCTACCGCGGCACCGGCAACGCGGCAGCCCCCTTCGCCGCACGGTCGCTCGTCACCACCGGTTGGCAGATGTACAACGCCCTCATCGGCTGACCGGTCGACGGCGCCGACAACCCGACCCGTCCAGGTTGTGCGCCCGCTGTGCGGCACCGGCTTTCGCCGGGGTCGCACAGCGGGCGCCCTATCCGTGACCCCCTGCTGCGGTCATGACCCTCGTCCAGGTGGAACACTGCCTTCGTTCAATCCCTGGACGAGGCTGTGGGGAAGTCGCATACTCGGTGATCGTCGCGATCCCGTGGGCGTCGCGACGCTCGCGATGATGATCTCGACGGACGGTCCGGCGGCAGTCCTCGGTGATGGCACCAGAGCGCGGGCGGGTGCCGGATGTTTCAGTGCAGGGCGTCGGACAGGCGCACGAACCGGTGGCCGGACGCCAAGAGCCGGGGTATTGCCCTGGCGATCCCTTCAGCGGTGCCGCCCTCCGGGTGATTCATGTGCCCGATCACGATCGACCCCGGACGGGCGCGGCGAACGGTGTCGTCCACCTGCTGGGGTGTAAAGGTCGCGCCGCCATCGCCGTTGACCGTGAACGCCACGACCTGCTCGTGCAGTGCGGTCACGATGCGTGCGGCGACGTCGTCGCAGTAGGCGGTACCCGGGCGGAAAAAACGCGGTGCGCGGCCGAGCAGCCGGGTGAGCTTGGCATGGTTTCCCGCAACCTCGTCATAGACCTCTCCAGCGCTCCGGGTGCCAGGGATGCCGTAGGCGGAGCGACCGGACACCGACAAGGGAGGATGCCGGGTCCCGTGATTGGCAATCTCGAACAACGGCTCACCCGCCAACTTGCGGAAAGCCACCGGGTTCGCGTCGATCCAGCGAGAGTTGAGGAACAACGTCGCCGGCACCCGACGCGACCGAAGGAAGTCGATCAGGTCACGGTCGTAACCGCTGCCACCCCGCCCGCCGCAGGCATCGAAGGTCAACGCGATCGCCCGCTGGGAGGCGGGCAGGGAGGTCACCACGCCTGGAGCGTCGAACCCCCAACTGCGGGCCTTCAGTGCGCCGTAGCGGGCTACCACCGCCGCACGAGTGGGCTCGGACCTCACCCCCGAAGAGGGCGTCGCGGCCGAAGGCGCAGCCTTCGGCGGCCGCGCTTCGGGTGCAGAGGATACGGGGGGATCAGCGGGGTGCGCCGGCTGAGCCGTACATCCTGCCGCAGTCGCGCCCGCTATGGCGGCCAATAGGGCGCGACGTCTCATGTGGGCTCCATCGTGGTCACGCCAGCCCATCGGCACGGCGCCTTTTACTACGGGGGCATTGTCCGTTGATATTACCGGCGTGGTGCAGCCAAGCCCGCGGCCGGGGTGCGCTTACACACGCGCGAGACCCCCCGACGTGGAAGGTGTGGGCGGGCCAGCTATGCGGCGCGGGCCTGCAGTTACGCACGTTCCGATAAGTACCCGAGTCCGTACCGCTCCGGCCACCCCCTGCACGCCTTAGGGTCCTGGAATGGTGGCCCGCGGGGGCCAGCCCTTCTGTTCTCCAGCGGCTCCTTCGAGGGCTCTGTGAGATAGGTCTCTGAAGAATCGTGACCCGCGTGGACAACTGCCCGACCTTGCGCCTTTTGCCCGAGCTACGGGGGGAGTTGTTGGGCCCGGGGCGATCAAATCTTTACTCAGCGGGGTCGTTGTTTGGTCTTACGATCAGCCGGGCCGTCCTGCGTGAGATCACTCCGTGGCGGCCTCTCCTATCTCTTTTTTGGACCCGAGAGGTCTTGCATGAAGCTCCGCCGCACCCTGGTGACCGTCGCTGCGACCGCCGTCATCGCGCCCGCCGCACTGCTGTCCGCGACCACCGCCTTCGCCGGCACCGCACTCCCCGCCACAGGCACCTCCGTCACGGCGAGCCCGAGCACCTCGGGCAGCCCGACTGCGACGCCGACGGCCACCGCCAGCCCCACCGCTACGGCCACCGTCAGCACGAAGCCGACCGCGTCCACGTCACCCGCAAAGCCGACCACCTCCGCCACGCCGACCGGCGAGCCGACGGATGAGCCCGGCCTGTGCGCGGACAAGCCCGGCTACCAGGAGAAGGTCACCACCACCCTCACCGGCCTGCCCGGCAAGATCGTCGCGGGCAGCGGATGGCACAACCTCACCCTGACCACGACCAATGAGTCCGACACGGACGCCTCAGCGGTTCTGTTCTACGCAGGTGTCGGCTCCGCCTCCCAGGACGCCCCGGACGCCTTCTCCACCAAGCAGGTCGTCCTGCAGGCGTACGACGACCAGTCAGGTGCCTGGCAGAGCATCAACGACGGCGCCGGCCACTCCGTCGGCTTCGCCGGCTTCAGCGACACCCTCAAAGCCGGCGAGAAGGTCACCATCAAGCTGCGCCTGGACGTCAAGGCCAACGCCCCCATCGGCAAGGGCATGACCCTCGGCGGCGGCGTGTACACCAACGGCCAGGACCACTGCCTCGGCGACAGCGGCCACGCCTACCTCGTCCAGATCGTCGCCCCCGGCACCACCACCGACGGCACCGTCCCCCAGACCGGCGGCAAGGTCCCCCTGCCGACCACCACGCCCAACAAGAGCACCCTGCCGCACGTCACCGGAAACCTCGCCGAGACCGGCTCCTCCAACGCCACCCCGATGATCGCTGCAGTCGGCGGCGCAGCCGTAGCCCTCGGCGCCGGCGCCATCTTCATCGTCCGCCGCCGCAAGACCACCACCATCTAGCCCACCACCAGCACAGCGACTGTATGAGGGGCCGCACCCCGGCGGGGGACGCTGTTGGTTCATTCGGCCCCTGCTTGTACCCCGCCGAGCGTCAGCTCGGCGGGGCACAGTGCTGCAAAGTGGCTGGTTCGGGTGCGGGCTCGGGGGGTGCCGGTGAGCTGGTGCTGGAGGCTGGTCTTTGTCAGGCCCCGGTAGCGGGACCTGCACCGTATCCGAGCTCCCCTTCGACGGACCCACTTCGACTGGCGGCGGGTCTGCATTGTGCTATCTCGGTGAAGCAGACCTTCCCGTCCTGCGAGCCCTGCACAAGAATGCCATTGAGTTCAGCTCGAAGACCGGATGGCGTTGATGAATGTCGGCAACGGCTGAATTTGGGCCGATCTGAGGGGTTCAATCCTGGGCCATCGTGCGGTCTCGGTGGAACGGAAGGATCTCGGCCACCGCCCGATCGACAGTGGAGGCCGACACACCGAACAGCACCGCCAGCACCCGGTGCGACAGTGCCCAGCGCAACGCCACCAGGGTCACCAGCACCCGGTCGGCGAAGACCAGTTGGTGATCAGGCCCAGCCCCGGCGACCCGCAACCGGGCATGACCGCGCCGTTTGCCCTGCCCAGCCTCCCTGACCGCCAGCCACGGACCGGACAGCTCATTGATCAGGGCACCCAGGTGTTCCTTCGAAATCCCGCACACGGCGGAATCAGAACAGGCCGCGCGGGCCCAACTCGACTTCACATTCGGATGATCCCGCGTGGCCGTTTAAGTCCTGATACCGGGGCCTACCCGCCAGGAGCGGACCTGCCGATCGGGGCAGGCTCCTACTCCGGCTGCGACGGCAGGATAGTCCGGCTCTGCGCAGAAGCGCGGGACACCAACGATCGAATCGCGAACACGGCGGTCGCAACGGCGGCGACCATCCCGATCAGGAAGACCGTCCTCATGCCAACGCCGGTCCACCCACACAGGCGCGCCGCGCTGCCGCTGGTGAGCATGACGCCCATACATAGAAGCATCGGCGATTGACTGCCACGCGGACGACGCCTCGCGCTCCCCGGCCGGTGGCGGAACACGAAGAACGCAGTGCACTCGACAAGAAGCGCGGCACCCACAGCCAGACCGAACCAGGCGGAGCCCGAAGGGAACATGCCTGCCATGATGAGGCCGTCATTGCCGCGAGTGCAAGATCGCTTCCAGCGCTATCGTGCGGCTTCTGCGGCGCGACAAGTCCCCAGGGACAGGAAGAGTAAGACGGCCCACGCGGCAGGGTCCGCACCCATCAGGGCGCGGACCTGCCGCGTGCTGAATCGACGTGGTGGTCACCACCCGCCACCCGGAGGCCCCTCACTCAGAGGCGGCTTACGTCGATATACATCTTCGTGACGTCGGTGAGGAAGTCGCGGCTGTCGTCGGGGCTGAGCGCCTGGGCCTGAAGGTGGCCATACAGCACGCTGTAATGCTGCACGTCGGATGGCTTCTCCAGGTAGAGGTCGCTGGTGAACCGCTCCAGATGCACCACCGCCGCTGCGGAGCTGTCGGCGAACTGCAGGATGGAGAACTGTCCTGACAGGCCCGGATGGGCGCCCGCGGTGAAGGGGAGGACCTGCATCGTGATGTGCGGCTCGGCGCCAAGTGCATTCAAGTGCTCCAGCTGTTCACACATGACGTCCGGGCTGCCGACGACGCGGCACAGTGCCGATTCATCCAGGACGACCCGCAGGCGCAGCGGGCAGGCCGGGTCGTAGATCCGGTGCTGACGACGGAGCCTCACCTTCAGGCGGATGCCGACCTCTTCGGCCGTGAGCAGGGGAATCGTTTCCCCGATGACCGCGTGGGCGTAAGCGGGAGTCTGCAGCAGCCCGGGGATCACCATGGATTCGTAGGTATGGAGGGAGGCGGCGTCCGTCTCCAGTGCGATGTAGACGTTCTGGGGGATGTCGCCGTAAGCGTGCCACCAGCCCTGCTGTCCGGATTCCTTGGCCATCTGCATCAATGATTCGATGACCTGCTGGTCCGTCACTCCGTAGATCGCACACAGGTCGCGTACGTCGCGGGGCCTGATGGTGCGGCGGCCGTTCTCCAGGTGACTGATCTTGGGCTGGGAGACCATGAGCCGAGCTGCCGCTTCTGTGCTTTTAAGCCCACTGGCGTGGCGGAGCCGGCGGAGCTCGGCTCCCAGACGGCGTCTCCTGACGGTGGGGTTGATGTTCGCCGCCACGAGCGGTGTACCTCCGGCTCCAAGTCGTGCTGCTGCCCGCAGACTGCCATGGAGCACGGGTTGTTGATCAACTGCCATGCCTCATGTTCATGGGGCAGACAAAACGGACCGTGCCCTTGTAATTTGCCTCGCGACAGGCACGCCAGGTGTCTACTGGGAAGGATGAAAACAGGCAATGAGATCTTCCGAGCAGCCACAACCCCACCCCATCAGCACCAAGGGTGGGGCCGTGGCTTGCCGCTAACCGCCGAGGACGCCCCTGAAAGCGCGCACCAGATCAGGCCGAAGGCCCGAACGGCTGCCCTGGACGCATAGATCCGCGCCGTAGACCGGCGGCCGGGCCGCCGGCTTCGCTCGCAGGGGAGCCGTTCGCCGCGGTGTTGACCGCCGTGGAGCTGTGCGGGGGCTGTCCGCCGTGGCGACCAGGACGGAGCCGACCGCCCCTGCGCCGGAGACCGCGCCTCCACTGGCGCGGCAGCCGCAAACCGCACCAGCCCGCGCTCACCTACGGGGCGATGGGTGCCACGAGCAGGATCACCCCGCTCCGCCCGGTCCCGACAGACAGTGCAGGACTGCCCCTGAACATGTCGGCCCGCACCACGCCGCGACGACTAGGCGTCGGCTTACGGTGGTTTCACCAGCGGGTTCACCTGCGCCGAACGATCCATGACGACCCTTGCATAACGGCATATCGGAGAAGATCCCACTGCTCCCTGCCAGCAGCAGCCTTCCCCCGTACAGCAACCGCGAACGCCCGCACACCACACAAACCGGCCACCCACCGACAAGTAGCCCTCCGCGGTCTGTAAGCAGCAGGCAACAACGCCTTGATGCCCGCAACGGGAAGGGAGCGGGCAGCACAGCGACCGCTGGGTCGCGCTAACACTTCTGCGACTCCTCCTGTGCCTTTGCGCTGATCGTCCCGGCCGTATCCGGCCCGCACCGCCCGGTGCACACACATCTCTGGGCAGCCCCGAGCGCAGGAGGCAGAACTGAGTCTTCAGGGCGCGAGGGGTCGAGGGTGGAGGATGACCGGCGGTCTGCTTGCGCACCGGGGATGTGATGCGGCGGGGAGCAGGTTGCCTGCCGCGCGGCTCCTGTGCTCAGGAGGCGGGGTGTTGAGTGTGGGTGCGGAGCTGGGCGTTGCGTGCGAGGGCTTCTTCGAGCTGGTCCTGCAGGGCGACGATGCGGCAGGCGGTGTCGATGGCCGTGCCCTGGTCGACGAGTTCACGGACCCGGGCGGCGACCCGCAGTTGGAAGCGGGAGTAGCGGCGGTGGCCGCCCTCGGAGCGCAGCGGGGTGATCAGGCGGGCGTCACCGATCGCGCGCAGGAAACCGGGGTTGGTGCCGATCATTTCGGCGGCGCGGCCCATGGTGTAGGCGGGGTAGTCCTCGTCATCGAGACGGCCGAAGGAGACCTCTGCTGTCATCTCACCTCACTGGGAAACGGGCAAAGGGAACGCGTGGAGGGGCCCTGGCGCTTGCAGCGCCAGGGCCCCGAAGGACGGAAAACACCACCTGCCGGCCCTGGTACTGCGCCGGCCTACTGAGTCCGCACGACCGACCGTGGTCGGGGGCGCGGGGATCGCAACTGCGTGACCGGAGACCACCTACCTATCGATGTCCTGCGGTACCCGGACTCAAGCGTTCGGCCCGGGCGATCCTGATGGCGCTCAACCCCTCCGTTCCCTCTGGATGAATCACTTACCCAACCCGTACTGCGAACTGCTGGTGGCCTTCACCGCACCACCCTCCGGCAGCCAGCCCCGTCGCCCGTCCTGCAACTGCTCTGGCTTAGAACCCCGCTGCCGAACCTCCCGATGCGCGCGCCCGCAGCCGACGCCTTCACCGAGGAACTGCTCACACTCCACTGCTGCATACCGCTGGTGATACGTACTGCTCGGTGGCCTGCACTAGCGCCACACTTTCGGCAGCCAGCCCCGTCGCCCATCCTGCAACTGCTCTGGCTTAGAACCCCACTGCCGAACCTCCCGGCGCGCGCGCCCGCAGCCGACGCCTTCACCGAGGAACCACTGGGTACTGCACTGCTGGTACTGCAGCCGCATCCGATACTGCTGAAACTGCATGATGCGGTCCTGCTGAACTGCGGGTACTGCGTGTCAGACCTGCACTTGCAGTAATGCGGTCCTGCGCGGCGGCCCCTCCCGGGGCAACCCGGCCCGGCAATCAACCCTGCGACCCACCAGCACTGCACTGGCCGCCGGATTCCATCACCGTGCCACCTGCTTTGCGCGGCAGTTCGTGTCTGCCGCGCCCTGCTTCCTTCTTGGCTACGAGAGGAACACTACCCACACCCGGAAGCGAATGTCTACTTCACCTGGGATAGATTTTCGTGGCACGAACCGACAGGCATCCTGTCTCCCGCTCGGCAGACACCGGTGGCAACGGGCGGCATGGAAAGGGTAGGAGAACCGCATGAGAGACGACCAGTCACCGTCCGTCCCGCAGACGGACATCTGCGATGCGTGCGCCCGGCCGCTGACCGACGGGTGCCACCTGGGCGTCGTCCGGGACTCCTCCGCGATCCACCCCCGCCACCGGGCGCGTGACGGGCGGCGCCTGATCGCCGCCTGCTCTCCCGAGCACCTCGTGGCGCTGCAGCAGGAGTACCGCGAGCGGCCTTTCGTCCATGAGGAGTTGTGGGCCGGGCAGATCCTGCGTGCCCTGGCTCAGCAGCCCGACGGAATGGCTGCCGAAGCCCTGTGCGCAGCCACGGGGCTGGATGATCTACAGATCCGACGCGCTATGGAGTGGGAGCGGCATCGGGCACGGCACCGCCCGCAGTCCTGCGAGCACCACCTGCACTCCCCCGATGCCGGGTGACGGTCTCGACCGGTGGGGTGCGGGTGGTCAGGGCAGGTGGGTGGTGATGTCGCGCAGGGAGTGTCCGGTGCGAAAGGCCAGGGCCCGCATGCGGGCGAGGGCTTCGTCGAAGGGGATCCCCAGGCGCAGTGCCAGGGCTCCCGCGGCCCGATGGGTGGCGCCCCAGTGGGTGTCCAGGAGACTGGCCGGCTCCCACGGCAGGTCCGCCCCCGGAGAAACACCGTCCGGTAGCTGTCCACGAGCGCCGCGGCCGCGGTGTCCACGGCCGCAGCCGCCTGTTGGGTCTGCGCCCAGGGGGTGGCGCGGGGTCTGGCGTAGAGCACGGCGGCCGACCCGAAGCGCTCATCGGCCCAGCGCAGCGGGAACGCGTGGATCGCGCCGATGCGTGGCAGTACCTCGCGTGCGATCGTTCCGAAGAAGGGCCAGGGGGTGACCTGGTGGCGGAGGTCTCCGATGATCGTGGAGTGTCCGGTGAGACTGGCGCTGTGGCACGGCCCCTCCCCCACCAGAAACTCCAGCTCCTCCAGCCGCAGCGCCGGTATGCCGCTCACCGCGAGCAGCTGGCGGCCGGGCGTATCACTGTGCAGGGACATCACCGCCCAGTCCGCCTCCAGCGCCTCGCGCAACGCGTGACACAAACGCCCTGGCAACCCCGAGGTATCGCCCGCCGCCGCCTGGCTGACCCGGCGTAACCCCGACCACTGCTCCACCACGACCACCGCCATCCGCACAGCAGTTCCCGCTCCACCCCGGAGCACCACAGACTCCCAACTCCCCTACCGGCGCACAAGGTTCGCGCTGGAGGACACCTCGATTCCCCGACCAGAGCCTGCTAGGCGGGCGCCGGCGTGCCGGGTCGCCCGCTCGCATGGCCTGCCGGCTGATTCCGCAGCCTTGCCGGGTCCTGGGACGGGTGTGGAGACGACGGACGGGCTGTCGGCGGGCAGGCTGACGTGGGTCCGGAGCTACCTTTTGGCAGACGCTCGGCCAAGTCGGGGCGACTGTGCAGCAGGTCGCGGTGCGGGCGGCAGCACGGAATGTGATGGCCTGCGTGGCCCGGACCGGCCATGAGACGGGTGGGGCCACCGCTGCTGAGGTCACATGGAGTGTGGTGAGCCGCTCAGCTGTAGGCGGGTGTGCCCAGCATCGCTGCCGCGGCCTGGAGTGGGCCGAGAACAGCGGCGGCAGTCACTGCAGCAGCGTGAGGTGTGGGGCGGCAGGTGAAGCCGAGTCGGGTCATGGCCCGGGTGATCTGTTCGGCGGTGAAGTCACGCCGGTCCTGGCGGGTAAGGATCTGGCCGACCTGTTTCACGGGGTAGGTGCGGCGGCTGATGATCACGCACTCTCCGGTGACCGGTTCAGGCTTGATGCCCCGCATTTTGTCCTGTACTTCGGTCTTGACCAGGTCGAACGGGAAGCCGGCGATGATGCAACGCATAGGACCTCAGCAGAGAGAGGGGATGGCGGATCCCTCAGAGTCCCACATCCGGACCTCCGGCGGGAAGATCAACCCGCCGGTGGAAATCCGGCACGAGGACCGGTGTTCGTGCTACGTTGTTGCCAGTTGCAGTTGTGGTACCCATGAACTTTGTGTGCACTCGACGGGCGTGACCCGCGGGTGCATTTTTTGTTTGGCCGGTCATCTCCGGATGGGCTCATTGCGGCGACGCGGACTCCGCACAGTGCGGTTTTCGGTTTTGCCCCCTGTCTTAAGGAGACACACATGGCTACTGGCACCGTGAAGTGGTTCAACGCGGAAAAGGGCTTCGGCTTCATCGAGCAGGACGGCGGCGGCGCTGACGTCTTCGCCCACTACTCGAACATCGCCGCCCAGGGCTTCCGCGAGCTGCAGGAAGGCCAGAAGGTCTCCTTCGACGTCACGCAGGGCCAGAAGGGCCCGCAGGCGGAGAACATCGTTCCCGCCTAAGCACTGACGCGCATCACACGGTCAGGGCCCGCTCCGCAAGGTCGCGGGGCCTGACCGTCGCTCGCAAGCCCCCCGCTCCTCTCATCGCGGGGCGGGGCTGCGCACATCAGTACCCATGCCGCACGGCAGGCGGCTCCGCGGTCCACGACCGCGCTCTGCTCACTGCCCCGGACCCGCCCCATGCGGGTCCCGCTCCCGGCCTGCATCTTTGGCAGTGCCGCTCGTGACGAAGTGTGTTCGCGCGGTTGATTCCGCGCCGCTTCGGTCCCGCCTCGTTCTTCTCATTCTTTCGGTTCGTTCTTGCGATGCCTTCGCGCGGCGTGTTCGCTGCTGGGGCCTCCTGAGCGCGTCCCGTGTTCAGGAAGGTTCCCCTTGAACCCCGTTCGTTCCAATCGTTCGTATTCCAGTTCCAGTTCGACCAGTCGCAGTGGTGCTTCGGGCGCCGGCGGTTACAGCCGTTCGGCCCCGAGCCGTTCCGGTGCGCCGAGCCGTTCCGGCGGCTACGCGGGCTCCGGTGGCTCCGGCCGTTCCGGTGGCTATGCGGGGTCGGGCCGTTCCGGCGGTTCGAGCCGGCGCCCGTCCGTCCAGGGTGAGTTCGCCCTGCCGGTCACTCTCACTCCGGCGCTGCCCGCGGTGGAGACTTTCGCCGCGCTGGACATGCCGGCCGCCCTGCTGCAGACGCTGGCCCACGAGGGCATGGCGGTGCCGTTCCCCATCCAGGGTGCGACGCTGCCCAACGCGCTGGCCGGCCGTAACGTCCTGGGCCGTGGCCGTACCGGTTCCGGCAAGACGCTCGCCTTCGGTCTGGCGCTGCTCGCCAGGACCGCCGGGCAGCGCGCCGAACCGCTGCAGCCGCTCGCCCTGGTCCTGGTCCCGACCCGTGAGCTCGCCCAGCAGGTCACCGACGCCCTGACCCCGTACGCCCGCTCGCTGCGGCTGCGGATGGCCACCGTGGTCGGCGGCATGTCCATCGGACGGCAGATCCACCTGCTGCGCGGTGGCGCCGAAGTCGTCGTCGCCACGCCGGGCCGGCTCAAGGACCTCATCGACCGTGGCTCCTGCCGCCTGGACCAGGTCGGCATCACGGTCCTCGACGAGGCCGACCAGATGGCCGACATGGGCTTCATGCCGCAGGTCACCGCGCTGCTGGACCAGGTGCGTCCGGACGGGCAGCGCATGCTGTTCTCCGCCACGCTGGACCGCAACGTCGACCTGCTCGTGCGCCGCTACCTGCACGACCCGGTCGTCCACTCCGTCGACCCGTCGGCCGGCGCGGTCACCACGATGGAGCACCACGTGCTGCACGTGCACGGTGCGGACAAGAACGCCGTGACGACGCAGATCGCCGCGCGTGACGGCCGGGTCATCATGTTCCTCGACACCAAGCACGCCGTGGACAAGCTCACCGACCACCTGCTGAACAGCGGAGTGCGGGCCGCGGCACTGCACGGCGGCAAGTCCCAGCCGCAGCGGACCCGCACCCTGGAGCAGTTCAAGACCGGACACGTCACCGTGCTGGTCGCCACGAACGTCGCCGCCCGCGGCATCCACGTCGACAACCTCGACCTGGTCGTCAACATCGACCCCCCGAGCGACCACAAGGACTACCTGCACCGCGGCGGCCGCACCGCCCGCGCCGGCGAGTCCGGCAGCGTCGTCACCCTGGTCCTGCCCAACCAGCGCCGCGACATGATCCGCCTGATGCGCGACGCCGGCATCACCCCGCAGACCGCACAGGTCCGCCCCGACGAGGCCGAACTGACCCGCATCACCGGCGCCCAGGCCCCCAGCGGCATCCCGTGCGTCATCGCCGCACCCGTCGTGGAACGCGCCAAGCGCAGCGCCTCCGCCACCCGCGGCCGCCGCAGCCGCTTCGCCCAGGCCCGCCGCTCCGGATCAGGCGAACGCCCCGCGCCTCGCGTGACCCTCGCTGCGTAACACCTTCGGCCGACCTTCCGAGAGCCGTCCCATCCCGATGCCCGGGGGTGGGACGGCTCTCGGCGCCTGGGCCGACGTGGGCGTTCACGCGATCCTGAGGAACTCCAGGGAGTAACGGAAGGTAAGCGGGGCACACGAACAGTCACTGACACATGTGCGCGGAAGGTAACGATGACGACGGATTCCGGTACTGCGACGCTGGTTGAAGAGCTGCGCGAGCGAGCGGGGGCGTTTGTGAACTCGCACGTCGACCTGTGGGTCACCGTGGAGGACGACGGGACGCTGATCCTTGCGGGCCAGGACCCCACGGCCCTGTTCCAGGCCGCCGCGGACTGGCTGGGGGACGGGCCCGACTGCACCGTCGTCGACACCCGCTGGATCCGTGGGACGGCCGAGCCCGCCCACACCTTGTGCCTGTTTTTGCGCCCGCCCGGCGCGGAACTGACACCGCAGCGGACGGCCGAACGGGTCTAGAACCGCTACAGGACCCAACGAAATCCGGCAGCTGATGGCGGCGGCGCCGATCTCTACGCGCCGCCGCCCAGCTGCCCAGCGCGACCTTCATACGTCACTCTCTGTGAGAGATATCGAGGCCCGTGGCCGGGCAACCATGCCGAGGACCAACGGCTGGGCCCGTCCCCGTTGTCTGGTCACACGCGAATGAGCCTGTGCGAATCTCGCCTGCCTTGGGCTGGGCGTGTTCAGCGTGGTGAAGTTCGCTGGTAGTTCGGGGAGTCGTCGGCCTCGCTGTTGGTGCTGGGGGAGGCTTCGGCGACGTCGGCACCGTGGTCGGCATGCCGTCGAGTGTCCTGGGTGCCGTACCAGTCCAGGCACATCACAGTGGCGTCGTCCTGCAGTTGCCCGTCGTGGGCGTGGACGACGTGCTCGATCAGGACGCGGGCGGCCTCACGCGGGTGCAGGTCCTGGGTGCTTTGGATGAGGGCGGGCAAGTCGAGGTGTTCGGCACGGCGTTCCAGCATTCCGTCGGTGAGCATGACAAGCCGGTCTCCGGCCCGCAGGTCCAGGTGCTGAACGGTATAGGTGTGAGGAGCTGTGAAACCGAAGGGCATGTCGATGGCCGGCACGATTTGCTCGACCTTTCCCCCACGCAGGCGCAGCGGCCAGGGGTGGCCGGCGTTGATGAACTCGGTGCGGCCGTCGTGCGGGCTGATGCGCAGGAGTTGGCCGGTGACGTAGCGGCCGCCGCTGTGCTCGGCCATGGCCTGGTCGGCTTGGCGGGCTTGTTCGGTGAGGTCAGCACCTTGCCGTCGGGCGCGGCGCAGGGCGCCGACCAGAAGGGTGGCCAGCAGCGCTGCTTCCACGTCGTGGCCCATGGCATCGGTGACCGATAGCTGGACGTGGTCGCGGTCTATGACGTAGTCGAAGGTGTCGCCGCCGACGAACTCGGCAGGCTCCAGGGCGCCGGCCACCGCGAACTGGGCGGCTTCGCAGGCCAGGGACGCGGGCAGCAACCGGTGCTGGATTTCGGCGGCCAGACTCAGCGGGGCGGTACGGCGACCCCACTGGTAGAGATCGGTGAAGGGCCGATTCGCGATGACGATGTACGCCAGCGCATGCGCGCTACGGCTGATCTGTTGCAGCGTGTTCGGGCCGGGGTGGTGGGGCAGATAGAGCTCCAGCAGCCCGATGGCATCCCCGCGGTTGGTCACCGGCGCGATCACCTGCGTCCAAGGGCCCGCCCCGATGCGCTCTACGTGCGGTTGCTGGGTGCGGATCACCTGCTCGTACACGGTGCCCGACACACCGATCGCGTCGGCGGGACGCTCCAGGTCGATGTCGTCCGCAGCACCCAGCCGCACCACCGAGCCGCCGGTGAAGTCGGTGATCAGAAACGACACCGACCGGGCCCCGAACTGTCTTCGCAGCGCCGCAGCGATAACGTCGACGGACTCCACCGGCGGCGCGGCCTCCGCCGCGGCCAGCGCCTCACCCAGTCCGTCGATTCCGCTATCCCGCATGGGAGCCCTCTTCCCGATGTCGTGCCAGTCCAGTGCATACCGGTTGCGCAAGACTCCGGGCAGACACGAAGAGGCAAACTATCCCACTGCAGGAGCGGTTCTCACCCGGTCGAGCGATACCGCATCTCCCGGCCTTCTGGATAGGTGCAGGTATGCACTTTGACCCGAACCCCCCACACCATCTGCTGGTGTCTGCGAGCTCGTCGAGGGGATCGTGAACGCCGTCCGCGCCGCGGACAGCCCCGCGTCCAGGGCCTGCGCGTAAGGGGCGCTGACCTCGCTGCCTTGCTCCTGCTGCGCAGCCGGTTTGCGTAGCGTTCCGAGCGCCGCCGCGCCGAGGCCGCTCGTGGGACCTTTTCTCGCCCTCAATGGTGCCGGCGGGTCAGGTCCCTGGTCCGACGAGGGCGAGTGCGGCGACCGGACCCCGGTCCGCCTCCTGCTACAGCGGTGGCACGGGGCGTCACTCCGGGCACAGCAACCGGGAGCGACCGGTGTGCAGTTGCATGAGGTTCCCGTCCCAGACCGTCACCGGGCACCTGATCACCGGCCACCGCGGCTCCGCGTGCGGGTTGTCATCCGTGCCAGTCCGGCCGCCCGCACCCACACCATCAGCTCCCCGTATATCCGCCTGATCGGGAGGTTGAATGCAGCACCGCCACCCATCGCCCGCGCAAGCGGTCAGCGCTGCCCCGGCGGCCGTTACGTGGTGTCATGAACGCGCAGGACGGCCCGTACGCGCTTGCCTACCGGCACCCGCTCTGCCGTCACCTGCACACACAGCCGGTTCACGATCTCCAGACCGTGACCGCCGACCCGCGACGGATCGGGCGGGAACACGACCGGCAGAGCGGTGCTGGAGTCCCATACCGTCACCACCACACTGCGGGTGCTTCCCGCAAGCTCCAGCAGGGACGGCCCGTGCGCGTAGCGTTCGGCGTTGGTCAGCAGCTCAGTGACCACGAGCATCACGTCGAAGCGGAATCGCTCGCTGACGGTCGTGGCGAAGTCCGCCGCAAGGCAGTCAAGGAATTCATCCGCCAACTGCCGGGCGGCACCCAGGCTGCCGGGCTCACCGCCGTAGTTCCCGGCCCGGTACACCAGCGCCAAACCGACCATCTCCTCGACCGCCGGTACAGCGGCGGGAGCACCGGCCTCGGCCAGGTGGACCTTCCTCAATGCCTGCCTTCGATCGGCATTCCGCGATGCGCCGGCTTCTCCCCCCAGCTACCCCGCTGAACGTCCCACAGTCCACCTACCGCCCCATTCGCGGCCTCAGACCGCCTTCGGTGCAACCTGCGCGCCATCACCGCGGCGTTCCGTCAGGGGGTGGCACCTTCCGGAACCGCGAGTTCATGACCGCACGCGAAGCGCATCACGCGCTTCGCCGGCTTGAGCTCAGCGGTACCGCCCCGGGCGCATGCCGGACACACGGCACGAGTTCCCTTGCAGTAGGCCGAGCGCACTCCCGCCCACTCCGCATCCGTCAGTTCCCGCATCATCAGCTACCGCCCGCCTCTCACGAATGGGTTCACCCGGGACACCGTAGCCACCGGCCCACCTCCCTTACAGCGGCCGCGGCCGGGGGATCCCCCGCGTGCCACCGGTTGTTACCGAGTCAGCCCCGGGAGCACTCCACGCGCCCCGATAGGATTTTGTGCATGCCGGACATGACACCGCCGACCGACCAGACCTCCACGGCCAGAGTGCCGCTCCCCGAGCAGAGCACGCCGGGGCAGGGTACGGCGGTGCCCCAGGTGCGGGCGGGCTCCCTACGGTTGACCGGCGCCGCACGCGACGCGGCCCAGACGCAATTCAAGGCGATGTACGACGCCGGCGCATCGATCCGCGAGATCGCCGAGCGAACGCACCGTTCCTACGGCGGGGTGCATCACGCGTTGGTCCAGGCCGGTGTCGATTTCAGGAACCGCGGCGGTCGACGACGGCGGAAAGCAGCGGAATAGCGGGGTACTGGAACCCGCCGGACCATCCCGCTGTGGACCCCCTCCTCTACTTCCAGCCGTTGTGATCATGGGCTGCGGTCAATGCGGGCGTGATCGCGTTCTTCCTCGATGAGGTCGAGCTGCGCCTTGAGCCCGACGATGGTCGCCGCTGAGGCCGACTCCGCCGCGAGAGCCGTGACCAAGGCATTGAGTGCAGCCCCCGCCCCCATCCGGGGAATCAGGCAATGCCACTCCTGCACGAGGCGGATCACCGCCCGCTCATCATCCTTGCTCATCCCACGCCAAGCCAGGTCAGACCACCGGCGGTTAGCGGACCCCGCCATTCTCCGCGCCGCACTTCCCACCACTGGCGGACGAGCACCGCACGGAATGGCGGCTCAACTACGAGCAGAACCCTTTCACCGCCCGCTTCACCGCGCGCCTTACGCCGACGACCGGGCAAAACCACGGCCTCCTGCATCACTGTCACACCCGCCCAACGACCACACACCCGTACCGGCAACCACCTTCCATGCGCCATCACCCCACCGTGGCGCCAGTCGGCCCCAGAGTGGGCGACGGCGAACGGAACTACGCACAAAATGCCTCATCGATGCGCTTCGCCGCGCGGGACGCCGCCGACGGCAGTGTCCCGGGCCGGATCACTGCCAGCCGCGTCTCCGATCGCTACGCGTATGCCGGAGTCGTCGAGCACTACGTCTACGTCATCCCCAGACCCGAGGCCGCGGTATTGCATACGCACTAGTGGACTCCCTGATCCACTCGCCGGAAGCAGCAGGCATCTGGACCGTCCAGTCCGGGATCTTCCCCGAGAACATCGCCAGTCTCACGCTCCACCAGCGCGCCGGCTTCCGCGCCATCGTTACCCGAGAACGAATCGGCCAGCACCGCGGCCACTGGCGCGACGTCATCCTTGTCGAGCGCCGCAGCCCGCAGCTCTGACGCTTCGCATCCATCCGTCCTATCTACAGCAGAAAACGAGGCTCAGTCGTGGGGTGGCAGATTGCCGAGTTGATGGTCAGCGACGCTCAGTACTTCGTCGACGAGGCGCTTGAGGTGCCCGTGGCGCAGGGCGTAAATGACCCGGCGTCCTTCCTTGCGGGTGGTGACCAGCCCGGCCAGGCGCAACCGGGCCAGGTGCTGACTGACCGACGGCCGGGCCACCCTGCACGACTCCGTGAGCGTCGTCACATCCGCCTCGCCCTCGGTCAGGCGATCCACCAGGGCCAGGCGGGTCCTGTCCGCCAGCAGCCCCAGTACCTCCGCGGCCACGGCATACCGCTCGCCCTCGGTGCGCTCCTGCGGGTCATGCGCACCTGATAGGTGCATGCGTGCAGTCATACGCACATAATGGTTGGATGAGCGGGCGGTGTCCAACCGGTCTGTTGTACCGACTCCCCCGATCCGGAAGGCGTGTACTGCTGTGAGCGAGACGTGCCCAACTCCCGAGCCCCACCGCGATGACCGCCGTCCGAGCGGCCACGAGGGCGAGCGCGCCGACGGCGCGGCGCATGGCGGTCACGGACCGGGCGGCGGCCATAGCCACGGCCAGGACGACCGCGGGCAAGGGCATGGCCATGTTCATGGGGAACACCGGTCAGGGCGGTGGTCGCGGCTCAAACACCGCGTCGCGCACGTGGTCACGCCGCACAGCCATGAGGCGGCGGACAAGGTCGACTCCGCGATGGAGTACTCCGCCGAGGGCATGCGGACGTTGTGGATCTCGCTGGCCGTACTCGGCGTCACCACGGTGCTCCAGGTCCTGGTGTTCGCGCTGTCCGGATCGGTGGCGCTGCTCGGGGACACGATCCACAACGGCGCCGACGCACTGACCGCCGTGCCCCTGGGCATTGCCTTCGTCCTCGGCCGCCGGGCGGCGACCCGCCGCTTCACCTACGGCTTCGGCCGCGCCGAGGACCTGGCCGGCATCGCCATCCTGCTCACCATCGCCTCCTCCTCGGCCCTGGCCGCCTACACCGCCATCGACCGGCTCCTGAACCCGCAGGAGATCAGCCACCTGCCGTGGGTCGCAGCCGCCGCGGTTGTCGGCTTCATCGGCAACGAATGGGTGGCCCGCTACCGCATCCGCACCGGCCGCAAGATCGGCTCCGCCGCACTCGTCGCCGACGGCCTGCACGCCCGCACCGACGGCTTCACCTCCCTGGCCGTCCTCCTCGGCGCCGGCGGCACCGCGATCGGCTGGCGGCTCGCCGACCCGATCGTCGGCCTCCTGATCACCGCCGCGATCCTGATGGTCCTCAAGGACGCCGCCCGGGAAGTCTTCCGCCGCCTGATGGACGCCGTCGACCCCGCCCTGATCGACACCGCCGAGGCCGCCTTGCGGGCTGTGGACGGCGTCCGCGATGTCGGACAGGTGCGGATGCGCTGGATCGGTCACGCCCTGCGCGGCGAGGCCGACATCGTCGTCGACCCGCACCTGACGGTGGTGCAGGCGCACGCCTTGGCGGTCGCCGCCGAGCATGCGCTGATCCACGCCGTTCCCCGGCTGACCGCCGCCACCGTGCACACCGACCACACCGCCACGGGCAGCGGAGACCCGCACGCCGTCCTGGCCGCTCACGGCCCGGGATAGCACCCGAATAACTCCTGGGACGTGATACCCCGACACCCGGTACCCACCCGGGGTATGGTCGGAAGGTCGCGCCCGTTGCCGGGAGCGCTCCACAGTGTGGGGAAGGAACCAGCAGTGGCAGACATCGCACAGACGCGGGGGCGGGCGACCGCCCGCCTGCTGACCCTGTGCGCGGTCCTGCTCGGTCTGTTTCTCATGCACGGTGCCCCGGCCACCGCGGCCGAGGGCTGCCACGGCGCGATGTCCGCCGCCTCCCCGATGCCGCACGGTCACGACCCCGCAGCGATGACCTCCACGGTCCCGGACGCGATGGGTTCTGCGACGTCGCCTCCCGGCGCCCAGCAGGTGTCGGGCGCCTCACTGATGCACGGGGCGCTGTGCGTCTCAACTGCCGCGCGCGACCAGACCCCGCTGCCGATGGGCGGCGCCCTGCTGGCCGTCGTGGCGACAACAACGGTCGGCATGCTCGCGAACCGGCCGGTCCCCCTGGGCCGGACGGGGCGGCGCGGACCACCGCCACCGGGCGGGCGAAGTCTGCTGCTGACGGTGTGTATCGCGCGGACCTGACAGGACCGTGCCGGGACCCGGATCTTCGACCGGGCCCGGCGACGTGTCCTGCTCGTTCCCGCGCGCCCCGCCCGGCGTGGTGCGCCCACCCGGAAAGACCACCGCAAATGACTGCTTCCCCCCGTACCATTGCGCGCCGCCGTGCGATCGCGGCCGCCAGTACCGCAGTCGCCCTGGCGCTGGCCCTGGCCGCCTGCGGTTCCTCCAACGATTCCTCGATGCCCGGCATGGACCACGGCGCGAAGCCGTCCGTGTCGTCCGCCGCGCAGGCGACACCCTCGATGAGCACCATGCCCGGCATGGGCACCATGGCCGACGGCAACGGCCTGTCCGACACGAAGGACGGCTACCGCCTCACCAGCCAGGACACCACCCTCCCGGCAGGCAAGCAGGCGGCCTACCGGTTCACGGTGACCGGCCCGGACGGCAGGCCGGTCACGGACTTCGCCATCGAGCAGACCAAGAGGATGCACTTCTACGCCATCCGCTCGGACCTGACGGGCTTCCAGCACCTTCACCCGACGATGGCCGCCGACGGCACCTGGACCGCCGACCTGGCCGCCCTCGCGCCCGGCTCCTGGCGCCTGTTCGCCTCCTTCACCCCGAACGCCGGAACAGGCAAGGGCACAGCGTTCGTCCTCAGCCGCACCGTCACCGTGCCCGGCACGGCGACGAAGACCTCACTGCCGGCGGCAACGACCTCCACCGACGTCGACGGGTACACCGTCACCGTCAAGGGCTCCCCGATGGCCGGCATGGAACACCCACTGACCGTCAACATCACCCAGGGCGGAAAGCCCGTCACCGACCTGCAGCCCTACCTGGACACCTACGCCCACCTCACCGCTTTCCACGAGGGTGACACGGCGTTCGCCCACCTCCACCCCCAGACCAAGGTGAACGGCGACCACGGGGGACCGGAGTTGTCCTTCCACGCCGAGCTGCCCACGCAGGGGAACTGGCGGCTGTTCCTGCAGTTCCAGACCGGCGGGAAACTCCACACCGCCGCCGTGACCCTGAACGTCGACTGAACCCTTGCGGGGCGCCCCCGCCCGGGGCGCCCCGCAAGGCACCCGCCCGCCCCGCGCTATAACAGCGTGTCGTGTCGGCGGGTCCCACGTCGTGTTCTCGTCGGAAGGCTTCAGAAATGGTCCATGCCCTACTGCACGCCCTGTCGATCGCCGGGTCCATGACCTGGGAGATCACCTGGGCCCTGATTCTGGGCTTCGCCCTGTCCGCCGTTGTTCAGGCGGTCGTCCGCAAATCCACCGTCGCCTCGCTCCTGGGTGACGACCGTCCCCGCACCTTGGCCATCGCCGCCGGGCTCGGTGCGGCCTCCTCCTCGTGCTCGTATGCCGCTGTTGCCCTGGCCCGCTCCCTGTTCCGCAAGGGCGCGAACTTCACCGCCGCGATGGCCTTCGAGATCGCCTCCACCAACCTCGTCGTCGAACTCGGCGTCATCCTGGCCTTGTTGATGGGCTGGCAGTTCACCGCTGCGGAATTCGTCGGCGGCCCCATCATGATCGTCGTCCTGGCGGTGCTGTTCCGCCTGTTCCTGCGCGACAAGCTGCTGCGCCCAGCCCGCGAGCAGGCCGAACGCGGCATCGCCGGCTCCATGGAGGGCCACGCGGCGATGGACATGTCCGTGCAACGAGAAGGCTCGTTCGCGAACCGACTGCTGTCCCGTGAGGGCTTCACCTCCACGAGCCACGTCTTCGTCATGGAATGGGCGGCGATCCTGCGCGACCTGGTCATCGGCCTGCTCATCGCCGGGGCCATCGCCGCCTGGGTGCCCGACTCGTTCTGGCGCGCGTTCTTCTTCGACGGCCACCCGCTCGCGTCCAAACTGTGGGGACCGATCATCGGCCCACTGGTCGCCATCGCCTCGTTCGTCTGCTCCATCGGCAACGTGCCGCTGGCCGTCGTGCTGTGGAAGGGCGGCATCAGCTTCGGCGGCGTCGTCGCGTTCATCTTCGCCGACCTGCTGATCCTGCCGATCCTCAACATCTACCGGAAGTACTACGGGGCGAAAATGGCGCTGTTCCTGCTCGGCACCTTCTACGTCGCCACCGTCATCGCCGGGTACATCGTGGAGTTCACCTTCGGCGGCCTGGGCCTCATCCCCGACCAGGCCGATGCCAAGGTGCCCATGGAAGGCGTCTCCTGGAACTACACCACTTTCCTCAACATCGCTTTCCTCCTCCTGGCCGCCGCCCTCGTCATCCGGTTCCTGCGCACCGGCGGACGCGACATGCTCCGCATGATGGGTGGCACACCCAACACCAGCGACAACCACCACCGGCACGATGACAACCACCCCCAGGGACCGAACAGCGGGAACCACCAGGGACACGCCGACCATGGCTGACCTCTCCCCGACATCTCCACCGGGGGGTGGAGCCCAGCAATCCACCCCCGGGCCGATCCCCGCGCTGTCCCGGCGGTGCTCAACTGGGCCCATGGCCCATACGCTGCCGCGCGTCCTGCCCAGCCCGGACGGCAAACCGCTGCCACCGAGGGACACAGCGGATGCCTTCCGCACCTTCGCCCGTGACCTGGCCGCCGGCCGGCGCCCCTGGACCGCAGCAGAAGCCGGCTTTCTCGGCGGACTGTTCGACCAGCTCGCCGCAGACTGGGACAGCGCCCAAGCCACTGGCCGCGACGACCCGCTGCGCGATGCCCTAACCCGCGGCGGACCCCTTCCGAACGGCACCTGCCTGGAAGTCGGCTCCGGCACCGGCCAGTTCACCCCGCTCCTCGCAACCGCCTTCCCGACTGTGCTCAGCCTCGACCTGTCCGAGCAGATGCTCCACCAGGCCGCCGACCGCTCTCCCACCCGCGTTCGCGCCGACGCCAGCGCACTGCCCGTTCCCGACGCGTCGATCGCTGCCATCGCCGCCATCGACATGCTCCTGTTCCCCACCGAAATCGCCCGGGTACTAGCCCCGGACGGCGTGCTGCGGTGGATCAACCAACTTGGCCCGGAAGGACCGTTGTACGTACCCTCTGAAGACGTGGCCGCCGCCATCCCTGGGCAATGGCACACCATCGAGGCCACCGCTGGCTGGGGCAGCTGGGCCGTCATCCGACGCATCACGTGACAACCAAAGGGGAACGGCCTCCCATCTGGGGCAAGTGGCGGTCGAAACGGCTGGATGCCCAGCGGACCTGCGGCGGAGGCGGTCAACCCGGTGGCATTCGTGCAATAGGACGCGGCAGCGTTGATGCCTGGGGCACCGGGTTGAGCGGGGTGCGAATTGGTTGTCTTACAGACGCCCATGCCATTCGGGGTGCGGTTGTGCTTGCGAGCTGCCGCCGGGAGTCGACCTATGCGGCCTCAGGAGTAGCACCAGGGTGAGGTGCTCGGTGATGCAACGCGGGCTGCAGACGTCTGCGGGGCAGCGGACGAAAAGCTGATGTACCGGGAGTATGGTCTTCCTGATCTTCGCCCCGGAATCGCCCCTGGTCAGGGCCTCCACGTTTGCGCAACCAGGCAGCGCGTTCGTCGCACTGGGTCTACCAGGGCATCCGTGGCCGGCCTGGTGGATCGTCACCGCGGGCGCGTTGCTGGGAGTGGGGGTCCACTTGGGGGATGTACTACCGGACACCCGCGGAGACCTGGCGACGGGCGTACGCGGGTGGCCGCACGTGTTGGGGCCCGACGGCGCGCGGCTGCTCTTGCCAGTGCCACTGGTGGCCGCGTCAGCTGTCCTGGTGCTGGGGCCCGCGGGGCCATACGGCGCGTGGGGGGTGGCGGGGCTGGTGGTGGCCGGCCTGGTCGCGGTGGCGGGAACGGTGCTGGGTCGCCGCCGGGAGCAGGCGGCGTTCGCGGCGGCGGTGGACGTGGCGTTGTTGCTGCTGCGCGGCACCGGGATCGCTTGAACGGGCCGCACAGCAGAGCTGCCGATGCAGGCTTCCCGGTTGCCGAGGTACAAGGGCGATCGGCGCCCACGGGATCACTGACCGTGATGGATCGGCGCGCGCAGTGGTGGAGGCGAGCGGCCGGGGTCAGGCTGAGAAGTACACCGACCCAGGCCCGACCAGCGAGGTGGCTGAACGATGATCCACATTGGGGATATCCGCGAGTGGCGCACACACGATGTTGTCGACCTCGGCGGTCACAAAATCGGTACGTTCGAAGCCGTCTACGTGGACACCAGCACCGATGAGCCCGCGATGGTCACCGTCCAAGTCGGGCTGCCCACCCGGCACCGCCTGGTCTTCGTTCCGCTGGACGGCGCGATCGTCGGGCCGGGCTATGTGAAAGTCGTCTACGACAAGGCAGTGGTGAAGCGGTGCCCGGCGATCGGCACGGACGACGTGCTGCCCGCCGAGGATGAGGCAGCCATCTTCGAGCACTACGGCATCGCATACCAGCCCGGTGCCAACGGCGAGCGGCAGCTCGCCCGTCGCTGAGCGCCCGCACCGACCAAGGAGGCATCCGCTCTATGGTTCTTTTTCTGCTCCTGGTCATCGCGGCGATCGTGCTGGGCGTCATCGGCGTCCTCGCCCACGGGCTGTTCTACCTGCTGATCATCGCCATCACACTGTTCATCGCCGACGTGGTGTTCCTCGCCGTGTACTGGCGCCGCTCCGGCCGGCGGCCCGTGCGCTGACCCGCGCCACGGCCCCTCGTTGCGCTGCGGTCCTCATCGCTTGAATCGGAGGCCCGGGCCTCCGCCGGGGACGCGGCACGGAAACGGGGCATTCGACGGCCCGGTTCCCGTGCGGGCTGACACCTGGTCCCGACGGTGCAGGGGCTCGGGGGGACTGGCGTCAGCCGTTATTGTACCCCCTGTGGCCGCCCCTTGCGTCCTTGTTGTCGTCATCGTCGTGGTGCTTGACGATGTTTTGGGAGGTGTTGCCGAACGTGGGGTTGAGGAGCCCGATGACGTTGAGGGTGTTGCTGCACATGTGATCGGCATGTGGACAGGGACCCGCAAGAGGTTGCCCGAAAGAACGCTCGGCGAGCCGACGGCTCCAACGTGGGCGTCGGCGTCGATACCGGCACGGGCGGCCGGTCAACCTCGCAGGTCATCCCTGAAGCGGCGGAGAAGCCAGGCATCGAAGCAAGCGTCATCCAGGGGATCGAACGCTCTCCTACTTGAGGCTGTTGAGCGCGGTTTCGGCGTAGTGGGGCCAGCGGGCGGCGTGGGCGATGGGGAGAGCAACCCAGTCCTTAAAAGGCTTCTCTTTGCCAGACGGATCGAACAGCTCGGCACCGGGCAGGGCGAGTGCTTCGGCGTGTGCCGGGGTCCCCTGGCCGAGCTTGAAAGCGAGGGCATCGGCCTTGAGACAGGCAAATGCCTTTCCCTCGGCGGTGAGGGCGCGCTTGCCGAACAGCGTGCCGGCTGCGGCACCGCGAGGTGCGAGGTCAGTGGCAAGGTCGTCGAACAGCGTGTCAGGATTCATGGGAAGTCCTTACCAACGAGCGGACCGGATGAGTCACGCGCAGGAGCGCACTGTACGCCGCGGCTATGTCACGGAGATCGTGAAGTGGTTGTGCCGCAGGCAATAGCGAAGCGGTCGCCTCCAGGCACCCCGTCTTGCCTGTCATCTCCCGTAACGGCTCGCCAGCCAGCGGCCGGGGCCACCTTGTCCATGGCCGGCCTGACGCCCAATGTCGCCAAGATCTTCCGTCTCACCGGCCTGGACAGGTCTTCCCCATCCACACCTCTGTGGCTGATGCCCTGACCGGCCGACCAGACTGACGTTCAACGGTGTTCAGGGTGGGATGTACGCCCGCTCCACAGGCCCGGCCTCGCGCATCGGACGCCGGGCGGGGGGCAGACGAGACAGCAGGGCGCGGGCAACGCGACCACTCGTCAGGGAGACCCTTGTGATGTCGTCGCGCGCACACGGTCGGAGCCGAGCCTCGCGGCCTTCAACCCGGCGCTCCGTTGAGAAGGACACGTTGACCACCGCGGGGCGTGCGGGCTTTGTCGCACGGGGCATCGTGTATGTCCTCATCGGCGTGCTGGCGGTGCGGATCGCCTTCGGGCACGGCGGCGGTGAGCAGGCCGACCGCCAGGGGGCACTGCACCAGATAGCGGCACAGCCCTTCGGGACGGTGATGCTGTGGGCGCTGGTGGTCGGGTTCGCCTGTATGGCGATCTGGCGGGCTGCTCGGGCTTTGCTGGCCAGGGGCCCTCATCGGAAGGTGGGGTCACGGCTGTTGGACGGTGGTCGGGCGGTGTTCTACGCCTCGGTCTGCTGGGGTATAGCCACCTATGCCGCCGGCAGTGGCGAGTCGTCCGGTGGTAACGCGCAGTCGCAGGACTGGACGGCGTCGGCGCTGAAGATGGCGGGCGGCCGGATCCTGGTGGGTCTCGCGGGCCTCGCCCTGATCGGAGTCGGAACGGTGCTCGCCGTACGGGCGGCGCAGCGTCGGTTCCTCAAGCAGTTGAACACCGGCGTGATGAGCCGCCGCACCCGGGAGGTCGTCACCGGGCTGGGTGTAGCCGGAGGCGTGGCGCGCGGAACCGTGTTCGCCACGGCCGGGATCTTCGTCCTGGTAGCGGCCGTCCGCTTCGACCCGCATCAGGCCAAGGGTATGGACGCGACGCTTCGCAGCTTCACCGATACCCCGGCGGGCCCCTGGCTCCTGGCCCTCATCGCGGTCGGATTGATCCTCTTCGGCGTCTTCTCCTTCGCCTCAGCGCGCTGGCGCCGCCTCTGAGCGGCGACGTCGGCCACTGTCGGAGGGAATGAGCCCGAAATGCGGTGACCCTGAACCATGAGCGTCGGTCCAGGGCGCGAGGCGCCCTTCGAGTTTAATTGGACTCCGATTCCATTCGATCACCAGCTGATCCTCGGGCGATGAAGAGGGCGTAAATATGACGCGGAGCCGTGCCGATGCCCGGGTCAGGCATCCCCGGCATGAACGGCGTGGGGAGGCCCGGCTGCCCGCTGTGATCGCGACGCTCGTGGCGATCGGGCTCTACCAGGTCCTGCCGCAGCAATTGCTGATCGCACCGCGCTATGTGTTGCTGGCCCTGGAACTGCTGCTCCTCGTACCGTTGATCGCGATCAATCCCAAACGGCTGACCCGCCAGACCAGGTTCTCCCGGATTCTGTCGCTCACGCTCGTCCTGGTCATCGCGGCAAGCAATCTGGTTTCCCTGGGGATCTTGATCCATGACCTGATCTCCACCGGAGTGAAGGATGGGGGCTCCCTGTTGACGGCGGCGTTTCAGGTGTGGCTGACCAACATCATCGTCTTCGGTCTGGCCTACTGGGAGCTGGACCGGGGCGGCCCGGTCAGTCGTACGCAGGTGCCCCGAGCGGAATTGCCGCTGGCGGACTTCCGCTTCTCCCAGGACGAGAACGACGACGCCGTCGAGGAGGTCGCGGACGGCTCCAGCGTCACGTCCGACTGGGTGCCCACGTTGATGGACTACCTGTACGTGTCGGTGACCAATTCGACTGCGTTCAGCCCGACGGACACCATGCCGCTGTCCACTCGCGCGAAACTCATGATGAGTGTGCAGTGCATTGCCGCCCTGATGACCTCTCTCCTGGTCATCGCGCGCGCGGTCAGCATTCTGCACTGAGGAGTGGACGGCGGGGTGGCTCCGGTCGCCGTTGCGGGGTGTGTCGAACTCCGTGGAGTTCTAGCGCCTCATGCCCGGGTCCTGGGCGTCGGCTTCGCGAGGGGGCTCGTTGTCCGCGTTGTGGGCCAGGCCGTCGGGTACCGCCGCCGAGCGCTCCCCGAGGGGAAGCATCAGCACCCGCTGGACCGCTGAGCCGAGTGAGTCACGGATCTGACCGATGTCCTGCCAGCCCCATAATCGGAAGGCCGCCTGGCCGGCATCGTCGGTTTGGTCGACCCGGGTGACACCGAGCGATGCCTGGTGCTCGGCGAGCAGCCGTTCCTGCAGGCGGCCGGCGAGGCCCCGGTGTTGTTCGTGCGGATGGACCACGATCTCGGTGATGGCGAAGACGTGCCCGGACGCGGTGAGTTGCTCGATCTCCTGCGGAAACTCACCGTCGAGGCCCTGCCACCACGAACCGTCACGCCCCACGGGGTAGCCGAAGATGCAACCCACCAGGGCGGGTGCCTCGGCCGCCACGGTGGCCTCCGCGACCATCATGTCGAAACCGGGCCGACGTACGTCCTCGGTCAGCCGTCGCAGGAAACGTTCACGACTGCGGTACTCCTGACCAGGCGCGGTGGCAGACGATTCGACGTACAGATCCGCCATGTCCTCACACTGATCCTCGGCCTGCCAGCGGTTGAGCCCGCGCAGATACATCTCGCCGCCCGCTGAGGGCTGGTGACCCTCCACCTTCTGCGCCTGTCCCGGCCCGTACCTCATGCCGCATCACGCGCCGCAGACATCACGGATGCGAGCCGCCGAGGCACCTTGAGGAGCGGAACTGGAGGGGGCAGGGTGTGGCCGGCGGAGGGGGCCAGAAGCAGCGAACTGGTGTCGGTGAGGGAGAAC
This sequence comes from Streptomyces sp. RKAG293, assembly GCF_023701745.1. Classification (NCBI taxonomy): domain Bacteria; kingdom Bacillati; phylum Actinomycetota; class Actinomycetes; order Kitasatosporales; family Streptomycetaceae; genus Streptomyces; species Streptomyces sp. RKAG293. Next base: position 3,082,995 of record NZ_JAJOZB010000001.1, read on the forward strand.
AGCCGGGCCACCGTAACGGGTGGACGGTGCAGGCGCAGGGTTCCTCCGACGGCGGTGGCGCGCTGCAGGAAGAACAGGAAGGTGTTGAGGCCCGTGCAGTCGCAGAAGGTGACAGCGCTGAGGTCGACGTCGATGGTGCGGCTGCCATCGTGCAGGCACTGTTCCAAAGCGGCGTTCAGCAAGGGCGCCGAATCCAGATCGATGTCACCGGACAGGGTGATCAGCGTCCGCGCCTGGCGGTCGCGACGATGGGCCGTGAGGTGGAGCGGGATGGGCATGATGCCTCGGTTCCAAAGACCGGCCGGTGCTGTGTTGTGCGGCGGTGCCGGATCCCCGGCTCCGCCTGGCACTTCCGGTACGGTCACGCTTCGGGTCAGCGGGCGAAAGGCCGGCCCAACAGCCCGATCTCCCAGACCGTGGGACGTAGCCGTTTCCCCTCGGTGATGCAGTGACAAACGGAGTGCATCCGGTCCCCACGAGCATCGGTTCGGCGGCACGATAACGCCGGGGTCCGGGACGTCCATACGCCAGAATAGTCCTCCGTCGGCTGCAATGGCCGCGCAGAGGCCGCTCTTCTCACCCCTCGGTCACAAATGGCGCAACCGCGCGGGCTGTCAGGATATGGCGAGGACGGCACGGATCCGTTTGCCTACCGGTACCCGCTCGACGATCAGTTCCTGGCAGATCCGTTGGAGGATTTCGATGCCGTGGCCGCCGACCCGCTGGGGGTCGGGGGGAAACGCGCGTGGAAGCGCGGTGCTGCTGTCCGACACGGTGATGATGACGGAGCCGACCGCGCCTTCAAGCTCCAGCAAGCACGGGCCGTGCGTGTGCCGGTTGGCGTTGGTCACCAGTTCCGTCACCACGAGCTGCACGTCGTAACGGAGCCGGTCGCTCACGGGTACGCCCAGGGCTGCCGCGAGGCGATCCATGAAGGTGCCCGCGCAGTGCCGCGCATCGGCGATGCTGCCGGCCTCACCGGAACAGTCAGCGGCACAGTACAGCGGCGCCACATGAACGGGCGGGGCTGTCGGCGGCTGAACGGGGTCGGGCAGGTGATATGTCATTGGTCCCCAGCCCTGTGTTGCAGCAGATCCTATGTGCTGGCTTCCCTCCCGACGGCCGCACAGTCCTTCCCCGCGGGCTGCGTTTCATTCGGCGAGATGCCGAGCGTTGCTGGTGGTACGAGGCGGGCCAGCGGGTTCAGGGCTCCTGGCCGGTTTTCGGTGCGGGTGGAGTGTGAGGGTGGCAGTCGCCCAGGAAGAACGCCCACCGATCGGCGCCCAGCGGGAAGACGTCGTAGAAGTCTCCGCCGACGTCCCGCGGGGAGTCGGTCTGGTAGTGGCAGGCCAGTTCCAGTCCGGCGATCGTCGGCAGTGCGGGCGGCAGCAGGGTGCGCTGCAGTGTGGTGGCGAAGGCGGTGATGGCCGCCATGTCCCGCTCGGCCCGCTCCCGCGTCTCCTGCTGTTCCTTGTGCCGCGCCTGCTCCTCGCGCAGCAGGCGCAGGGCGGACAGCCGCAGTTCCAGGCTGTCGAGGACGATGGCGGCCAGGTCGGCCAAGGCGGCGGTGTCGGCCTCGGTCATCAGGTGGGGGCGGGTGTCGAGGATGTTGATGGTGCCCAGCCGGTGTCCGTCGGCCGTGATGATCGGGGCGGCTGCGTAGAAGCGGATCTGCAGTGGGCCCGCCACCAGCGGGTTGGCGCAGGCCACCGGATCGGCCAGGGTGTCGGGGATCACCAGGGTGGGTTGTTCCACAACTCGCTGACCTGGACGGATGGCGGGTTTCAGGCGGTCGTCGCACAGGCTAAGCCGGTACGTCAGCACAGCCATTTGTCCGGTTCCAATTGGATGGATGAGGAGGGTGCTGCGGCCGATGATCGGGCCAGCCGTGGGGTGGGTGAGACCGGGGGCAGGCAGAGGGGCGGCGTATGGCGAAAGGAGTTGGGTGCGGGCTTCGCGGTGCAGCTGACACCGGGCGGCTCCTGGGGGTCGCTGGCCGCCCGGTGCGGCGGCGGTTTCCTCGGCGGCGAGGTGGGCTTCGGCGGTTCCGGCGGCGTGGTCGCCGCAGCCGCAGTGGTTGACCAGGACCTGGTTCTTGGTGCCGTTCTTGTCGTGGTAGGTGACGGCGGCGGGTCCGGCACCGCTGTGGTGGGAGCGCACCGAGCCGCCACCTCCTGCGGGAGCGGACCGAAGCGGGTGCCGTCCATGCCCAGCGGTTCCCAGACCCGCGTGCGAGCCAGCTCGTCGAGGCTCTGACCGGACAGGTCTTCGGCGAGGTATCCCAGGATGAGGGCAGCCCGGTCGGTGTACTGCCGGCCTGCCCGTGCGGGCGGTACAGGGCCTCGTGCAGGGACCCCGGAACAAATGGTTTGTGGGTCGGTGCCGTAGGACGCCTTGAGGGCTGCGCGCAACGGCAGTTCGGCGGAGTGGGTCAGTAGCTGACGGACGGTGACGCCCCCCCAGCAGGCGCCCGGCCACATGCGGCCAGTACGTGCCCAGGGCAGACTCAAGGGGCAGCCGGCCCTCTTCCCACCAAGAGCCGATCACACTCCGGACGGCGAAGATCCCAACTCACCGACCACCAGTACCACCAGCACCACCACGCCATCGCACGCACGAAACAGCGGGCCGCCTGAGCCGCGACCTCTCCCCCGTACCGGGCCTTGCCCTTCGCGGGCGTGGGCTGGCCGAGCCGTAGGGGTCCGTGTCAGGGCCGGAGAGTGGTGGCCGGGCGGGACATCTGGTTGGTGTCGAAGGTGCCGTCGGCGATCTCGCGGGCGAGGCTGGTGAGTTGGTAGCTGTGGCTGCGGGCGTAGGTGCGCAGCGCGGTGAAGGCGTCATCGACGCTGGTGTTCCAGCGCTCCGCGAGGATGCCTTTGACTTGTTCGAGGACGATGCGGCTGGTGAGGGCGTACTGGAGTTGGCCACGTTCGAGTTCGCTGTGGGCCAGGGTGCGCTGCTGCAGGATCGCGATGGTCGCGATGTCCGCGAGTGCCTGGGCGAGCGTGAGGTCGGAGGCGGTCAGGGGTTCGGGGTCGGTCTGGAACAGGCCCATCGCGCCGATGGTCCGCCCGCGCAGTCGCAGCGGCAGGGCGTTGGCGGCCACGAAGCCGGTGTCCTGGGCCTGGACGGCGAACTGCGGCCACTTCGCGGCAATCGTCCAGTCGGTCAGGTTGATGTTGGTGCGGGCGTTGCCGCTGTTGTAGCAGTCCACGCACGGCCCCTGATCGTGCTCCTGGGCGAACAGCTCCAGCAGCCGGGTGTGCTCGTCGGAGGCGGCGATGGTCTGCAGGGTGTCGTGGCTGTCGGCCAGCATGATGCCGACCGCCGCGACATTCAGCAACTCCATGCAGCGCACGGACAGCTGCTGCAGGAAGTCGATCACGTCGAAATCGTCGGTCAGGGAGTCGGCGACCTCGACGAAGACCTCGGTCAGACGTTGTTCTCGGATCATGGGGTTCAGTCCTTGTCTACGACGGATGGCGGCGTCGGCGAACCGTTGCCCTGGTCGGTCAGGCGAAGGCGCCGGTCCACGACGTCCTTCGCCACCTCGGTAAGGGAGCGCCCGCTGCCGTAAGCATGGCCTTGTAGGCGCGCCAGCGCCTGCGGCAGGGGGACGGACAGCTGGGCCGAGACCATGCCGGTGGCCTGGTGGATGACGGCGTTCAGCACCTGCGGCGGGCCGTCCGGCCCACCGCCGGCCTCGGTGCCGGGCAGTACGTGGTGGTTCAGGCAGTGGGCGGTCAGCACCGAGGCCATGGCGATGGCGTCGTCGGCCTGCTGCGCGGACATCGGGCCCGGCATCCGCCGCACGGCGGTCAGCACCCCGACCCGGATCGCGCCGATGCCCAAGGGGAAGCAGTACACCGCCCGCGCCTCAAGATCGGGGGCCTCCATGCTCAGGATGGGCCAGCGCTCGGCACGGGTGCGGGCCAGGTCCGGCACCCACACCATCGCCCCTGTTCGTACCGCGTCGGGCCCCGGGCCCTCCCCGAGGGTGAGCTGCATTTCCTCGAAACACCGGGCGATGTCCCCTGAGCACCACAGCAGCTCGGTCTTCTCGTCCTCGGTCAGCAAGGACACCGACAGCCCGTCGGCGCCCAGGACGTCGGTGGCCGTCGAGATGATCGGGCCGATATCGGTGCTGCTCTTGAATGTCTGCTCCGGCTCCAGCCGACGCATGAGCTCCGCCATGCGGTCACTGATCACCAGGCCGCCGCGCCGCGCGGATCGGCCGTTATGGGGCAGCAGGGGCCCGGCACGCGCACTGCGGGGGAGCACAGCAGCAGGAAGCACGTGCCGGTCAGTTCGAACACTCGGGTCACCGAGCGAGAGGGGTGGTGCAGTTGGAACGTGCTTCCGGCCGCTCGGGCCTGCCGGGCGGCGGTCAGGAAGGCGTTCAGTCCGCTGACGTCGCAGAAGGACAGCTCGCTGAGATCGACGTCGATCGACCGGACACCTTCGTGAAGACAGTGCTGTATTGCCGCGTTGACCGCGGGCGCGGTGTCCAGGTCGAGCTCACCGGCCACGGTGATCAACGCCTGGCCCTGTCGAATGATGTGAGACAACTCCAGCGCCTGCAGAACAGGCATAACGCCTCAGTCTCTACGGCCTCCCAGGCCAGCACCGGCGAGCGGGGGTTACCGCTGCAGCTGGCACCTGGTGGGTGGCCGAACCTCATGGATCGGTCAGCTGAACCGTTCGCTCCGCCGCCCTGACAAAGGCTGCGACATGAGTGCGTTCCCTCCACGGTGCCCATCGGCGCGGATCACCGTCATCCGTTCCTGCGGGCATCTGCTTCACCATCGGATGGGTCACGCCGGGGGCCGGGACGCTGCCCGCAGCTTAGTCCCGATGCAGCCCGCCCGACCGCGCCTACCGCAAGATCTACGTGTACACCGCATCGCACGCCCAGAGCAGGCGTCGGTACACGCCCGGCGCCCCCCCCTGCGGCCAGCACCATAGTGCGCCACGCACGCCCCCGGTCACCGCAGCCGCGAGCCGCCGCCGGTTTCGTTGCGGAGAAAGGTGAAATGCCGGCCGCGCAGCTCGGCGTAGCGGGGGTCGGCCAGCGCCCGGACCACGCTGTCGCGCACCTGCTGCTCACCGGGGCCGTCCGACCAGCTGACGGTCCATTCATGGCCGTCGATCCACGTGACCTCCACCGCGACCGAGGCGGTGTCGCTCAAGGTTCGACCGAGCTCCTCAGCCTGGCTGGTGCGGTCATCCATGATCGTCCTCGGTCTCCACTTGACGCAACGGCCGGCCACCCCGCCCACACAACTGACCCGCGAACAGCTGCGTCATGCTCGCCAGCAGGACCGAAAATGCCTTCCGGCAACTCGTCGAAGACTGCAGCCCCCGGAACCCGACCCTGACTCCGAACTCCCTGCCACCCCTAGGCATGTACGACGCCTTGGTCATCACGCGCGGGCCGACATTCGACGCGGCGAACTTCGCTGCGCCCGCCCCGGGCGTGTCCACGACCGGGACAGGGCCACTGGTGGACCTGGCAATGGCAGCCACGGCGGCGCAACGTTCAGATGCACGGTAACCATCGCACCGCGCCACGGACCCCGGGAGTCAGGCTTGGAGCACACCTCAGGGCTGGTCTTCGGCACGTGGGGTGCCGCGCTGGTGGGCCGGGCCGGTCCCGTCGTCGTCGGCCTTGGAGGAGCGGCTGACGGACCTCTCGTGCGCAGGTGAGCTGGTCGCACCGCCGGGGGTCTCCCTGAGGTCGGGCGCCTTCATGTCGTCGTCCTCGACTGGGCCGGCCGCGCCGGCTGTCTTCACGCCGCTCCTGACCGACTGCGCCTTGTCACTGCTGACCTTGCCGCTCTTCTTGCGGCCTTCATAGGGCGGCAGAGTTCTGCCTTCAGTGTCGATGTCATCGGGTTGCTTCGGCTCGCTCATCATGCTCCGCTCATGTGGAGTGCCCCGGTCGGTCCACGTCAGCCGCCGCCGGACTGCAGGTTCGGCGCGTCCGAATCAGAGGGCAGCTGGGGATCGATGCCAGTGTCGGAATCCTCATCCGCGGTACCTGAAGGCCGATCGACCGGTCCCCCGGACGGCTCGTCCGAACCCGTATCGCGTGACCCTTTCCGACCCCGCTCCTCCTGCAGCTCCTCCTTGGAAACCTCACCTGGTGATCTACCCATCACATTCACTTCCTCATTTTGCACTCGAACGCACGAACGAGAATCGCAGCCGATCCACCTTCGATGCCCTCAGGCGCGGTCACGTGCGCCTCGTCGACAAAGAGCAGGTCAGGCGCATGGAATGCGACCCGTTCCATCTCGTCGCGGAGCCTTCGCCCACGTTCAGATTTCGACCCTATTTACCATCTAGGCCCCATTTGTGCACCCTGTCAACATGACGCATTAGGCCAGTCCCGCGCGGACGGCAACTGGGAGCGTGAATCGGTTGCCCTGACGGCTCGCAGGGCCGCCGCGAGGCTTCGTCGGCCAACCGATCTGTTCCAATATGCGGCAAAGTGGTCCGAAAGCGCGTCCTTGAAGGCGGGGTACCTGAGCGAGAGGCGGGTGTGTGCCGGAGGTTGCGGGGCAGGCGCCTTTTGAGAGTTACCCACCGAATTGCCGGACGGGATCTCTCGCACTACCTGCACGGCAACGGAAGGTTTTCTTGTGACGGACAGCATGTGGGGACACACGGCAGCGTCGGGTTACCAGGCCGGAACGGATCTGACCGGGTTCAAGGTCGAGGCGACCGACGGCAGCATCGGCAAGGTCGACAAGCAGTCCGACGAGGTCGGGTCCGCGTACATCGTTGTCGACACCGGAGTGTGGATCTTCGGCAAGCACGTCCTGCTCCCGGCGGGGACGATCCAGTCCATCGACGGCGCGGACCGGAAGATCTACGTCGCCCTCACCAAGGACGAGATCAAGGACTCTCCGGAGTTCGACAAGGACAAGCACACCGGTGACGCGGGCTATCACCAGCAGGTCGAGGGCTACTACGGCAGCCGCGACTGAGCGCAGCACCGCCGCACCAGGGCGCCCCGCCTCCAGAAGTTCCCCTTCTGGAGGCGGGGCGCTCGCGTGTGTGATGAGGGCAGGGCGCCTCACGGTGGTCGCATCCGGTCAAGTCCGTGATCTTGACCTCTCGCAGTTGATCCACGGGGGCCAAGTACGCGCGCCCCGAGCCTGACGGGCACTCACCGCGCCCTGGAGGGAACCCGATCCCCACCATCCGAGCCAGAGATGCTTTGCCCCGGCTCCGCGAAGTCCCTGCCGCCTTGGGGACATCGGATCGGCAGAGGGGGGTAGGTCCGGGAGATGGGAGCCTGATGGTCGGGCGCCTTAAAGGGTGGACTAGATGACCGCACAAACGGACATAGTGGGCCAGCTGGTGGAGTTTCCTACGATGCGGGGTTGCCCAGCCACAGCGGGGGCGCTGCCGTGGATCGAGGACGGGCGCAAGGTCGCTCCGAAGGACGCGCGTGCGGTGTCAAGACTGTTCTTCGACCAGTTGCGGGTCCTGGAGGAAGGCAGCCGGGAGTACCAGTACGCGCGGAACACACTGATCGAGATGAGCCTGTCGATGGTGCGGTTCGCCGCCGGGCGCTTCCGTAACCGGCCCGAGGACATGGAAGAGATCGTCCAGGTCGGGACGATGGGCCTGATCAAGGCCATCGACCGCTTCGACCTGTCGCGCGAGGTGGAGTTCACCACCTTCGCCATTCCGTACATCGTCGGGGAGATCAAGCGTTTCTTCCGCGACACCAGCTGGGCGGTCCACGTGCCGCGCAGTCTGCAGGAGCGGCGCATCGTCCTGGCCAAGGCCCGCGAGACACTGACCGAGCACCTCAACCGTGAACCCACCACCGCGGACCTTGCGCAGTACATGGACCTCACCCGCGAGGAGGTGTCGGAGGCGATGATGGCCAGCAACGGCTACACCGCAGACTCCCTCGACGTCCCTGTCGGTGACGGAACCGAGGACGGAGCTGGAGCCGCGCGGACCGACCGGCTCGGCTCGGACGATCCCGGCATGGCCGCGGTGGAGAACCTCCAGGCCCTCAAGCCGCTGCTGGCCGAACTGGGCGACCGTGACCAGCGCATCCTGCAGATGCGCTTCGGCCAGGAGATGACCCAGTCCCAGATCGGAGCCGTCCTGGGCGTCTCCCAGATGCACGTCTCCCGCCTCCTGACCCGAACCCTGGAAACCTTGCGCGCCCGCCTGCTCACCCAAGCCTGACCGCAGCCCCGCGTGGCCCGGATCGCTCGTGTCGCGGGCAGAGTAAACGGGTGGGCGGGACATGACAGTTTGCTCGGCATCGCAGGTCAGCGGCTGAGTCTGGGGCGGGCCATTTGCGCCAGATAGGTGAACTCCGGCAGATGGTCACGAGCGGCCCCGACAGGGCAGTGCAGAATGCGCTCGCTGAATTTGATCATGGCAGGCTGCCGAGTGGCAGAGGGCCTTGTGAGCCGGAGGCGCACCACCCGTGGCGGCGATCATCAATCCCACCCGCAGGAGACACGATCTGGGAGCCGAGCTCCGCCGGCTCCGCAAGGCCAGTGGCCTGACCAGCACACAAGCGGCAGAGCGACTTCTGGTAGGCCAGCCCAAGATGAGTCGCCTGGAGCTCGGCCAACGCGCCGTCAACCCCCGCGATGTGCGCGATCTGTGCGCGATCTATGGAGTGACGGACCAGCACGTCGTCGACGCGCTGATGCGGATGGCTGAGGAGTCGCGCTGACCACCCCCGTTCCGGTCGACGGTACCCGCACCGCCACCGAACTGCTGGCGATCGCGACGGCTCTGTTCGACGGACGCCGTGCCCGTTGAGGATCCGCTGTGATCAGGCGGCCGCCGCGAGTTGGTCCCGCCGGGGCGCCGACGGTTCGGCCCGGCGGGCTGGCTTGCGGGTGATGCGGCGGGTCATGAGGGTGATCGCGGCGCCATCACGGGCACCGTTTCGGACAGCAGCACGTCGCTTCCACGCGAATTTCCCCCCGACCCACGGCGGATCGGGGGCCACGGCATCGAAATCCTCCAACAGATCTGCCAGAAACTGATCGTCGAGCGGGTGCCAGTCGGTAAGCGCATCCGTGCCGTCATCGCCAAGGGCAGGGGCCGCGTACGGTTTGTCGATTGTCGCAGGGTCGGGCGCAGCGGCGGTAGCCAGTACACCGGGCCGTCGGTTGGCGAACCCAGGTTGTCCTCTCGCTGTCTGCCATGGCGAGGGGACGTGGTTTGGGGTTGCGACAGGACTACCTGCGCGGATCGGGGAGAGTCGCAGTGCACGGCTACATGCCAGGGGGACGAGATGGTGCAGGATCCGGCGAAGCCGGCCGGGGCTCCGGTGTCAGTGGGGGTGCTGTACCAGGCGGCGCACTACGGGGTGGAGCACAGGGCTGCGGGTGAGGCGCGGCAGATGGCGGACGTGTTCGTGAAGGAGCTCGTCGACCTGCTGGTCGTCCCGGTGTCCGAGCCGTTCGCCTACGACGTGGCGTTGGTGGTGACGGAACTGCTCACCAACGCCAACCGGTATGCACCCGGCCCGTGCCTCCTGGAGCTGGAAGGGCGCCGCAGCGGGGTCAGGTTGCCGCTCTGGGACAGCAGCACCGCGCTGCCCCGCCTTTTCCCGCGAGACCCCACCCGGATCGGCGGCCACGGCATGGAGATCATCAACCGCATCTGCGCCGAGGTCCGCGTGGAACGCGTGCCGGTCGGCAAACGCATCCGCGCCACCCTCTGCCTGCCGGCTGGCCTCTAGGCTGCAGGCCCGCGCACGCAGGCCCCGCCCGGCCCGGCCGACCCCAGCGCGGCCTCGACGCTATCCGCGAGCACGAAGATCTGGAGGGCATCGGTCAACTCCAGCACATGCCGCAGCGGCGAGCTGATGGCGGCCAGGACCAGCAGACCGTCCCGGCTCTCCAGGTCCAGACGCAGCTGCAGGAAACGGTTCAGGCCCTGGGAATCGCAGAACGCCAGGCCCGCGCAATCCACGATCAGCCGGCGGCACCCCTGGTCCAGGAGGCGCTGCGCGGCGTCACCCAGGACAGGCTCCGTTCCATAATCCAGCTCGCCGGCCACCGACAGCACGGCCACACCAACCTGCGCCTGCCCCACCGCGCTCACCTGCAACGGCTCCATCGGACCCACCCTCGTCTCCTTCTCCCTCTCCATGAAAGGTGAGAGGGCACCCAACGCACCACCAGCCCGGTCTCTGCCCAGACGCTGGTGGATCGACACACCCTCAATATACGTACGCATGATCTATTCTCGAGAGTGGTGCGCAGGCACCGCCCCCAGACCGTGGTCAGTGCGTACGGCCGCAGACCTTCGGGAGGCGGCGATCTCCCGGGCGAGGCTGGCGAGCTGGTAGCTGTGGCTGCGGGCGTAGGTGCGCAGCGCGTTGAAGGCGTCGTCAACGCTCGTGTTCCAGCGCTCCGCGAGGATGCCTTTGACCTGTTCGAGGACGATGCGGCTGGTGAGGACGTACTGGAGCTGCCCGCGTTCGCGTTCGCTGTGGGCCAGGATGCGCCGGTCCACGACGTCCTTCGCCACCGCGGTAAGGGAACGCCCGATCGACGTCGATCTGAGCGGGCTGTCCTTTGCGGCGTCAGACCTCGTCCCAGCCCGTTCGCCCGGAGGATCAAGAACCATGTGGCGTTCTGGAATAGCGTCACCATCGGAGGCACCCGGGAAGGCCCCGCGCACCGTCGATGAACGGGTCGCCAGCACCCGAAGAGAGCTGTTGCGGTGGAATATGGTTCCGACCCGGACGCAATGGGCGTGTTGGGGAGCGGTCCATGGCGCTGAGTGTGGTCTTGATCGTGAGGTCCGTGCCGCACCCGGTGCGGAGCTGTCTCACCCTCAGGGAGATCTTCATGATGCGTATCGCCAAGGCCGCCACGGTCATCGCCGCTATGGGTGCCGCCCTGTTCGGCGGTGCGGGACTGGCCGCAGCCGACGCCGGCGCTGAGGGCTATGCGGTCGGCTCGCCCGGTGTGCTGTCGGGGAACCTGATCCAGGTGCCCATCCACATTCCGATCAACGTGTGCGGCAACACCGTCAGCGTGCTCGGTGCGCTGAACCCGGCATTCGGCAACCGCTGCGAGAACGGATCCGACCACCACATGGGCGACCAGGGCAGTCAGGACAACCGCGGCGAGGACAACTGGGGCCAGGACAACCGCGGCGGCGACGACCACAGCGGCCAGGCCCAGTGGGGCAAAGACCACCAGGGCAGCGACATGCACGGCGCCGGCATGGACGACTGCGACCACTGATCGCGCTCCGGCGCGTGGGGCGCACCTGATCGGGTTGCCGGTCTAGCATCGTACGGCGGTGCGGCGTGCGCGGCCCGCCCACGGGTGAGCCAATTTCTGCCGGATCGTGTGCCCCGCCCCTCCAGAGGGATGTGGCTGGTGCACGGTCCGCTTCTCCCGCTGCCCTGGGAAGGCCGGGGGCTTCGTTCGGTGACCACAGCACCGGACGAAGCCTTCCTGCCGACCTGACACGGCACGCGCATTCGCGCGTTCCACGAACCCTTGTTCATGATGCGCGGGTCCGTTTGTGGAGTGGGGCCTCCACAGGAGCCGCCCTCAGGGTGTGTGGGCGGGGTTGGTGCAATCGTCGTAGCCATCTGGGTGGCCTGCGGCACCGAACGGGATACCGGCATACCTGTGCCAAGAGCGGTAGCGGATGCGGTCGTTGGATGCCAAAGCTGGGAGGGGCGGCGTCACCGGAGGGAGCTGCCCCGCCGGCCGGTACGCCCCTTTGTCTCCTGCGTTCAGCGTCTGGGTGAGCTGCCGCTCCTGAGTCGCTGCGCGATGGCGAAAGGTACTGCTTCCGCCAGGTGCAGCACTGGGGGAGGAGGTCTTCCCAGAAGGCGTCGACGTCGTGGGGCGACGCCGTTGTCAGCCGGCAGTCGGCGGCTTCGGACTCGTCCGGATACCGGCCGTCCGTCTTGGTGTGGGTGACGTTGAAGGAGGCGGTCTCCAGCAAACCGAGCAGGTCCTCCTGCTCCTTCCCCGCGGACCGCCAGGGCTCCTCGGCCCGAAACTCCAGAAGCCGCGCGTAGGGCCCGCAGAAGATGCTGCGCAACTGGCCCAAAGTGGGTTCTTGCTCCGCCAGGGCTTCCAGGGTCTGGGTGTTGAGGGGTGGTCGGCCGCAGGTCAGGCGGTCCCAGATGGTGATGCCCAGGACGGTGGCCGCGCTGGCGTATCGCCAGGTGATCTCCCCGATGGTCCGCTCGTAGGCGACTGCTGCCGAAGAGGCTGCTCGCGCCGCGAGCTGATGGTGCGGCGCTAGGCCCTGTCCGGTGTATCCCTCCTCCAGATCGGCCTTGGCCAACAGTCTCCGCGTCAGGGCGCGGGCGCATTCCCACTCGCCACGCAGCTCTACGTGCGCGCGGTTCAGGCATCGCAGTGCCCCCGACTCCTCGCTGCTCAGCAGGCCGAGATCCTTCAGGTCGGGAAACCGTGGGCTCATCCGCTCCCCCTTCGCCTCAGCTGGACGGCTGGAGGAGTTCGACCCGCCCGCGTGCCCAGGCCGGAAACGGTCACTCCCGCACAACCATCCAGCGAAGTACGCAATACCCAGATATCGGGATGATGACGCCCGATGCGGTCGACTGGGCGCCGATGGCGATATCCGCACATGTGCTCGGACCTCCATGTGCGCAGGTCGACGGCTGCCTGGACCACTCCCTGCCGGCCGGTATGTGCGAAGACGGCCCACCGCGGGAGAGGCACCAGTCAGCAGGTCGAAGGCATCGACGTAAACGTCGTAAACGTCTCGCCCGCGACACCGCCGGCCGACGCTGCCCGCTAGAGCCGTGTGGTAACCGCAGGTAGCTGCCGGTCACTCGGGTGGCGTCACGGTTGAGGGCCGGCGACCACGTTCGGCCCAGGAGCGTTGCGGGGACTCTGAGTTCATGGTGCTTTATTCGTAGCTTAAGTCACATTACGGGCATTCTGTGCATGGCTCCGTGTGCGGCTCCGAGCGCTCGCCGCACCCCGCCGCCCCGCCTGCCATTTGGCAGGCACCGGCTCTGACCTGGAACGGATGTCCCATGCCACGATCCCGTCCGCGCCGCCACAAGAGTCCGACCCGCCCCGCCGAGCGAACCTTCGCGGCCGTGGGCACTCTCGCTCTGGTCGCCGCCGGCATTCTGACGACCCTCGCTCCCGGGGTCAGCTCCGCCTCCAGTCACCGCGAGGCACCGCTGACCGCCGGTGACCCGAAGGTCGACAACACCGACGTGTACGCCTTCACCAGCCCCGACAAGCCCGACACCGTGACCCTGGTGGCGAACTGGATCCCGTTCGAGGAGCCCAACGGGGGACCGAACTTCTACCCGTTCGCCAACGACGCCCGCTACAACATCAAGATCGACAGCAATGGAGACGGCAAGCCCGACGCCACCTACACCTGGACGTTCACCGACCACATCCGCGACGACGCCAACCAGTTCCTCTACAACACCGGCGTCGTGAATTCCGTGGACGACGCGAACCTGAACTTCCGCCAGACGTACAACCTGACCGTCACCGACGCGAGCGGCAACACCAAGACCCTGCTCAAGGACGCCCCGGCGGCCCCTTCGAACACCGGCAAGGCCTCGATGCCCGACTACGCCTCGCTGCGCAGCCAGGCCGTGGTGCCGTTGGCGGAGGGCGGTCAGTCCTACGCCGGTCAGGCGTCCGACCCGTTCTTCCTGGACCTGCGCGTCTTCGACCTGCTCTACGGCGGGAACCTCAAGGAGAGCGGCCACAACACGCTCGCCGGGTACAACGTCAACACCATCGCCCTGCAGGTCCCCAAGAAGGACCTGGCCCTCAAGGGCGATGCCACCCGCAACCCGGTGATCGGTGTGTGGTCCACCACCGACCGCAAGGGTGTCGCGGTCACCGCCGGGAGCAGTAAGGGTGACGAGGGTTCGCAGTCCAAGGGCAACGAGGGCAAGGGTGGGCCGCCCGTCGAGGCGGGCTGGCATCAGGTGTCCCGGCTGGGCAACCCGCTGGTCAACGAAGTGGTCGTGCCTCTGAAGTACAAGGACGCCTTCAACGCGCTGACCCCGGACAAGGACCACACGGTCACGCCGGTCGTCGACAAGGTCAAGGACCCGATCGTCCCGAAACTCGTCCAGGGCATCTACGGCATTCCCGCCCCGGCCGCGCCCCGCGACGACCTGGTGGAGATCTTCCTGACCGGTGTGTGCAAGGACTGTGGACCGATCAAGGCAGACCTCAACTCGCAGCTGCTCAACGCCGACGTCCACAAGGACGCCTTCACCCCGGCCGAGGAGCTGCGGCTGAACATGGCCGTGCCGCCGTCCGACAACCCCAGCCGCCTGGGGGTGCTGGGTCAGGACCTGGCCGGCTTCCCCAACGGCCGCCGTCTGAACGACGATGTCGTCGACATCGAACTGCAGGCCCTGGAAGGTGCCGCGCAGACCGGGAAGATCGTTCCCGCGCTCGCGGCCGGTGACGGTGTCGACACGCCCTACCGCCAGACCGGCACTTCCTTCCCCTATGTGGCGCTACCCAACACGGCCGCGGTCAACCAGGCCGACTCGCAGCGGCCGGACGGCGGCATCGGAGCCGGCCTCGGTGGCACGGCCCTGAGCGGATCGACCGTCGTTCCCGCCACCGCACTGGGCGGAGGCGTCCTGCTGGCGGTGGCCGGAGTGCTGTACCTTCGGCGGCGCCGGCACGCAGGCCGTCCGTGACCACCCCCGCCGCACCTGGCCGCCTGCGCTCCGCACCGGAGCGCAGGCGGCCGCGGGGGCTGCGCAGGTTCCGCCCGGCACGCCCCCGCAGAGTGGCCGCATCCCTCGCCGTCCTGACGGGCATATCGCTGGCCTCCTTCGGCACCTGCGCCCTCATCACCGCCGGCCCAGGGCCCGCGAAGATCGCGGACGTCGGAACCCTCCCCATCTCCCAGGGCGGGGACCGGGCCGCCCCCGCCGGAGCTTCAGCTCCGGCACCGGTGCGTATCCGAATACCCGGGATCGACCTCGACGAGACCCTGACTCAGCTGCAGGTGCAGCAGGACGGCCACCTCGGCGTCCCCGAGGACCCGCAGCAGGTCGGGTGGTGGAGCGAAGGCCCCCGCCCGGGAGATCCCGGGGCCGCGATCATCGTCGGCCACGTCGATTCGCGCACCGGCCCGGCCGCGTTCTACAACGTGTCCTCCCTGCGACCGGGAGACGCGATCACCATCGACCGCGAAAACCACACCCACATGGTCTTCACCGTCCGGGCGCTGCGGCAGTACGAGAAAGAAGACTTCCCGGACGACCAGGTCTATGCCACCGCCGGCGCCCCCGCGCTGCGGTTGATCACCTGCGGCGGCACCTATGACAAGGCCCTGCACGAGTACCGCGACAACATCGTCGTCTACGCGACCCCCGCCGACCCGCACCCCGCGGCACCGCCATCAGCCGCCTCTCCACCAGGTATCCCAGACCGGAGCGGGAATTGACCGAGTCCGAACGCATGCGCCCCGCACGCCGGCACCACATCCGGCTCGCGGCGATCACCAGTGCCCTGGGAGTGGGGCTCTTCCTCGCCGGCGGCCTCGGCCTCTCTCCGTGGCCGGCCGCACGATCCGAGCAGGGGTCACTCTC
The DNA here is from genome assembly GCF_023701745.1 of Streptomyces sp. RKAG293. NCBI lineage: Bacteria > Bacillati > Actinomycetota > Actinomycetes > Kitasatosporales > Streptomycetaceae > Streptomyces > Streptomyces sp. RKAG293. The sequence continues at coordinate 3,098,599 of NZ_JAJOZB010000001.1, forward strand.
CGCCGACGCGGTGAGCGACCCGGTCGGTGACCCGCTCGCGGCGGACATCACCGCCTTGCAGGACCACCTGCGTAAGGCTCCGCAGGATGCCGTCGCGCTCGCCACGCTCGGTCTGGACTACGTCCAGCAGGCGAAAGCCACCGCGGACCCGTCGTACTACCCCAAGGCGGAGGAGCTGCTCAAGCACTCGCTGGCCGTGGAGAAGGCGGACAACTTCACCGCGCTGGGCGGCATGGCAGCCCTGGAGGCAGCCCGCCACCACTTCACCCCCGCACTGGACTGGGCGCGGCAGGCCGTCGCGGTCAATCCGTACAACTCCTCGCTGTGCGGAACCCTCGCCGACGCGTTCACCCAACTTGGCCGCTACGGCGAGGCTGCCGACGCCGTACAGCGCATGGTCGACCTCAAGCCGGGGACACCGTCGCTGTCTCGTGCCTCCTACGTCGCGGAACTGCGCGGGGACACCGACACCGCCCGCACCGACATGCAGCGCGCTCTGCAGGACGCGGCTGGGCCCGCCGACCGGGGCTTCGCCCACTACTACCTCGGTGAACTCGCCTTCAACAGCGGCGATCCGGCCGGTGCACTGGCCCAGGCGCAGGCCGGGCTGCGTGAGGCCCCCTCCTCCGTCGCCCTGCTCCAGGCCAAGGCCCAGGCCGAAGCGGCACTCGGCACGACGGACGCCGCGATCGCCGACCTGACCCAAGCCGTCCAGCGGGTGCCCCAGCCCGAGTACGTCCTCGCCCTCGGGGAGCTCTACCAGTCCCTCGGCCGCACCCAGGAGGCAAACCAGCAGTACCAGGTCTTTAGGGCCGAGCAGAAACTCTTCGCCGCGGGCGGTGTCACCCTCGACTCCGACGCCGCGCTGTTCGAAGCCGACCACGGCAACCCGCAGGACGCCCTCACCATCGCCCGCCAAGGTCTGCGGACCCGTCCGTTCCTCGAATCCCACGACGCGCTGGCCTGGGCCCTGCACACGAACGGCCGCGACGACGAAGCCCTGGAGGAATCGAACGCGTCACTCGCCCAAGGCACCCGCAGTGCCCTCTTCCACTACCACCGGGCTCTGATCCAACAGTCCCTCGGCGACAACGCGGCAGCGCGCAAGGATCTGACCCTGGCCCTGGCCATCAACTCCCGCTTCAACCCGCTGCACGCCCCCAAAGCGCGGGCGATTCTCGCCGCGCTGCCCAGCACACCGTAAACAGGCGACCGCCGCTGTCACCGCCCTACGACGTCACCGCGGGCAGCAAGGGCGTGAAGGCGTCCCAGCGAGCGATCTCGCAGCCGTTCGCATGAGAGATGGTGCAATGCCACCGGTGCAGCACGGCCCGTGACCGCAACACCTGCGCCAACAGTTCAGTCCGTTGCTTCTTCTGCGGGATGCAGACCTGCCGTCCACTTCTCTTCGATGCGGCCGAGTTTCCACACCGCGACGGCGACGAGCCAGGTGGTGAAGAACAGGCCGACGATGAGGAAGCCGATGATGTTCAGGTCCTGGCTGCCGACCCAGTCCCAGAACGGGCCGTGCAGATGGAGTTGGTTGGCGAGCAGTCCGAGGAGCTCGACGGTGCCGATGATGAGGGCGACGGCAACGGACAGCCCGGTGATGGTGAGGTTGTAGTAGACCTTGCGGACCGGCTTGGAAAAGGCCCATCCGTAGGCGAAGTTCATGAACGACCCGTCGATGGTGTCCAGCAGCGACATGCCTGCGGCGAACAGGACCGGAAGACACAAAATCGCGTACCAGGGCAGGCCCGAGGCAGCCCCGGAACCGGCGAGGACCATCAGGGCGATCTCGGTGGCCGTGTCGAATCCCAGACCGAACAGCAGGCCGAGCGGATACATCTGCCAGGGCTTGGTGATCGACTTCATCACCCGTCCCAACAACCGGTTCATGAAACCACGGTTGTTCAGTTGCTCCTGCAGCGCCGCCTCGTCGAAGTGGCCGGTCCGCATCTTCCGGAAGACCTTCCAGATCCCGGCCAGGATCACCAGGTTGATGGCCGCGATGATGTAGAGGAAGGCACCGGAAACGGTTGTGCCGATCAGACCGGTCAGGTGATGCAGCTTCGAATTATCATCCTCAACCGGTCCAGCCAGCGCCTTGATACCCAGCGAGAGGAGAAACGCCAGGACGAAGACAATGCTGGAGTGGCCGAGGGAGAACCAGAAGCCCACCGAGAGCGGGCGCTGGCCCTCACCCATGAGCTTGCGGGTGGTGTTGTCGATGGCCGCGATGTGGTCGGCGTCGAAAGCGTGCCGCATGCCGAGGGTGTACGCGGTCACCCCCATCCCGATGCCGAACGCCTTGGTGCCCACCGTGTAGTGCTCCGGTGCGACGATCACCACCAGCGTGAACCAGCCGATCACATGCAGCGCCAGGATGAACGCGGCCATGCCGCCAAGGCGCGTCCACTCCTGCCTGGTCATCGAGTCGCGCAGGCGCGCCCAGCGCGATACCGGCGCGACGAGAGTTGACGAAGGAGCGGGGGAGGTGGAGGTGAGCGCCATGGGACTGCTTTCTTCCGGTCAGGCGTAGCTCATTCACCGTAGAAGCATGGAGTTCCTACTTGCAACTGATGCGCAGTAAAGAATAAGCAATTTACCGAACCGCGAGTCCGAGGCCACTCGCAATATCGTCCACCTGTGCGACCGGGCGATGCCAACCCTCAAATGGCCGCATAAGTTCACGTCAACGGCGATACCTTTATGGCCCCACTGGTTGAGACTTCCGGTCGAGAGAATTAAACGCCAAATCCTCTTGCGCGGCATGGGATGCAGAGCAGAAACGATCATCCAGCCTCCTCAACCACCCGCATGACCTGGGCATCTTGATTACTGGGCAGAAAATAGTCCCATTAAATCCATCGGCGGGGTGGCTGGAAAACTCTCTCCATTGAGTGGAGTTTCATATCGGAGCCAATCCGCAGTGCGCTTGGCTCCGAAGAGGATGCGGAGGTCCAAACCTCCGAGACCGTCCCCACGTTCGCGAGAGAAAGACTCTTCATGACCGCAAACGCAGCACCCGCCGGCAGCCGTCGGTGGAAGTCCGCAGCCATGCTGCTAGCCCTCGGTTCGGCAGTCGCCGGCGCCGCACTGGCGGGGCCGGGATCCGGTGTCGGCCAGGCGTCCAGCCACCGCGAAGCACCGCTGATCGCGGCTGACCCGCAGGTCGACAACACCGACCTGTACGCGTTCACCAGCCCGGACAAGTCCGACACGGTGACGCTCACGGCGAACTGGATCCCGTTCCAGGAGCCGAACGGTGGACCGAACTTCTATCCGTTCGCCGAGGACGCGCACTACGACATCAACATCGACAGCCAGGGCACCGGCAAGCCGGACCTGACCTACCGGTGGACGTTCCGCAACGAGGACCTGCGCGGCGAGAAGACGTTCCTGTACAACAACGGCGTCGTGAACAACCTCAACGACAAGACGCTGCTGTTCCGCCAGCACTACTGCCTGCAGGAGATCCGCGCGGGCAAGAAGCCGGTCACGCTCGTCGCGGACGGCATCGCCACGCCGTCCAACGTCGGCAAGGCGTCCATGCCGAACTACGGCAGGCTCCGCAACCAGGCGACGAAGCAACTGCCCGGTGGCGGTCAGACCGTCGCCACGCAGGCCGCGGACCCGTTCTTCCTGGATCTGCGGGTCTTCGACCTGCTCTACGGCGGCAACCTCTCCGAGACCGGGCACAACACCCTGAACGGCTACAACGTCAACACGTTGTCCATCCAGGTGCCCAAGTCCAAGCTCGCCTTCAAGGGCAACGCCAAGCGCAACCCTGTCATCGGCGTGTGGAGCTCCACCGAGCGGCGCACCATGCAGCTCAGCCCCGGCAAGCAGACCCCCACGGGCAAGTACGTGCAGGTCTCGCGTCTGGGCAATCCGCTGGTCAACGAGGCCGTCGTACCGGCCGGGCTGAAGAACGCCTTCAACGCGCTGCCGCCGTCGGAGGACCACAACCAGCCGAAGGTCGTCGCGAAGGTCCTCGACCCTGAGCTGCCCAAGCTCATCCAGGGGATCTACGGCATCCCGGCGCCCGCAACCCCGCGCAAGGACCTGCAGGAGATCTTCCTGACGGGCATTGCGAAGGCGACCAACGGGCCGCTGGCCGTGGACCTGAACTCGCAGCTGATGAACCTCGACATCAACAAGAAGCGGTTCGTTCCCGCCGAGGAACTGCGGCTGAACATGTCGACACCGGTCACGGCCATGCCGGACCGGCTCGGTGTGCTCAACGGTGACTTCCAGGGCTTCCCCAACGGCCGCCGCATGGGTGACGACGTCATCGACATCGCCATCCAGGCGCTCGAAGGCGCCACTCCCGGTCACCTGATCCAGGCACTGGCCGCCGGTGACGGCGTCAACGGGCCGGGCATCCCGTTCGGGACCACGTTCCCGTACGTCGCTCTGCCGTACACCGGTTCGGTCAACCAGGCCGGCTAGTCCCGTCCGGCTGGTCCCGTCCGGGCCGGTGCGGGCCAACACGACTGGCCCGCACCGGTCCACCGGCCCCGTCGTTGACGACGCGTACGTCCATCGGCTCATCCACAGCCCAACACGCCCATCGTTCATCGTCCAGTGAGGGATGTCGTTCATGCGCCGCCTCGCCCTGATCGCCACCGCCGCCGCGCTGTGTGCCGGCCTGACCGGATTCGCGGCGCTGGAACACAACTCCAACCCCCCTCCTCCCGCATCGGCAGCCGCCCCTGCGGCCGGCTCGGCCCATACCGCACTGTCGATCGGCGCGGTGGTGACCAAGCTCCAGGACAAACTGCGCCGGCAGCCCGCCGACGCCGCAGCATGGGCGCAGCTGGGCTCCGCGTACGTCGAGCAGGCCCGGCTCACCGTTGATCCGACGCTGTACCCCAAGGCGGAAACGGCATTGCGACGCTCGCTGACGCTGCAGCCGGACGTCAACACGACCGCGCTGACCGGCATGGCCGGGCTCGCGAACGCCCGGCACCAGTTCAGCCAGGCCCGTACCTGGGCCGATCAGGCCGTCGCCGGCGACCCGTACGCATGGGCCGCCTACGGTGCACTGACCGATGCCCTCACCCAACTCGGCGACGACGCCGGAGCCCAGGCCGCCGTCCAACGGATGCTGGACCTGCACCCATCGACCGCATCGTTCACCCGCGCCTCCTACACGCTGGAACTGCAAGGCCGAACCGATGAGGCGGCACAAGCCCTCCAACGAGGTCTGGAGGATGCATCCAACCCTGCTGACCAGGCCTTCTGCCAGCACTACCTGGGGGAGTTGGCCTTCAACACCGGTTCCACCGCTGCGGCGTTGGAGCACTACCGCAAGGCGCTGGCCCTGGACCCGACCTACACCGCCGCCCTTGCGGGAGTAGCCCGCGCCGAAGCCGCGCTGGGCCGGACGGCCAAAGCCGTCACCGACTATCAGGCAGCCATCGCCCGCGTTCCCCAACCCCAGTACGTGCTCGAACTCGGCGAACTCCTGGAGTCCCTGGGCCGCACCGCGGAGGCCCGCGCGCAATACAGCGTCCTGGAAGTCGAGCAGAAGCTGTTCGCTGCCAACGGCGTCGTCGACGACCTGAACCTCGGCCAGTACCAGGCCGACCACGGAAACCCTCAACTCGCCGTCACTCTGCTCACCGCCGAATGGGGCCGCCGCCACAGCGTGCTGGTCGCCGACGCCCTGAGCTGGGCCCTGCACCGGGCCGGCCGCGACGAAGAAGCGCTGCCCCTGGTCAGAGAAGCCAACCGGCTCGGGTGGCGCGACGCCACCCTGCGCTACCACCGCGGCGTCATCGAGCAAACCGTCGGCGACGACCAGGCCGCACGCACCGACCTGACGGGCGCCCTGTCAGCCAACCCCGCCTTCTCACCCCTGCGCGCACCCGACGCCCGCGCACGCCTGGCCCGCCTCCAAGGACAACGATGACCCGTATCCACGTCTACGCCCGCCGCGCCGCACTTCTGTTCGCCGGGATTCCGGTGCTGCTGTCCCTGGCCGCACCCACCGCGTCAGCGCACCCGCTGGGGAACTTCACCGTCAACCGGTACGACGGTCTGACGCTCCACTCCGACCGGGTCGATGACCTGGTAGTGGTGGACACCGCCGAAATCCCCACCCTCCAGGCCATGCCCGGCCTGGACACCGATCACGACGGCCGACTCAGCGCCGCCGAAGCCGCCACCCACGCCCGCACCACCTGCTCCACGATCGCCCGCGCGATCCGTGCGACCGCCCAACCCCAAGGGACCGGGTCCTCACGCGCCGTCTCGTTGCACTTCCAGGCCATGACGACCGACTACCGGCTCGTACGCGGCCAGGCCGGTCTCGACACCGGCCGGCTCGAGTGCCGGTTGACCGCGCCCGCGGACCTGGGCGCCACCGGAACCCTCGAACTCACCACCGGAGTCGATCCGTCCCACATCGGCTGGCACGAGATCACCGCCCAGAGCGACGGGACGCGGATCGGCTCCTCGGATGTCCCCGCCACCTCCATCTCCAACGAGCTGCGGAAGTACCCCGCCGACCTGCTGTCCAACCCGCCCGACGCCCGCCACACCCGCGTCACCCTCGGTAACGGCCCGGGGGCCGTCGCGGGGAACGCGCCGGGTTCGGGACTGCTGGGCGGCTGGTACGCGGCTCTGGACGCACGGTTGGGGTCCCTCACGGACCGGGACCGGCTCACCCTTCCCATCGGACTGCTCGCCGTGCTGCTGGCCCTGGTCCTGGGCGCCGGGCACGCCGCGCTGCCCGGACACGGCAAGACCATCATGGCCGCCTACCTCGCGGGCCGACAGGGCCGACCGCGCGACGCGGTCACCGTCGCCACGACCGTCACTCTCACCCACACCGCGTCCGTCCTGATCCTGGGCACCGCGCTGAGCGTGTCCTCCGCCCTCGTCGGCGAACAGGCACTCGCCTGGCTCGGCACCATCAGCGGCCTCGTCATCATCGCCGCCGGAATCTGGCTCCTGCCCGCCGCCCTGCGCACCGCACGCACCCGGTCGGGGGCCCGGTCCACAGACCAGGCCCCCGCACACGACGGCCACACCCACGACAACCACGAGCACGGCCACGATCATCCGCACAGCCATGACGTGGCGGTCGCCGCCGTCGCCGAGCCCCTCGGAGCCGGCGAACTCGTCACGGCTTCTGTCGGAAACCCGGCCGTCGCCGCAGCCGGCACGACGACAGAGGCAGCGCTCGCCACGGGACCCGAGTCACACCACGACCATGCGGCGCCGAACGCTGTCGCTCACCAGCACCAAGAGCAGCGCCACCACAGCCACAGTGGCCACGGTCACCCACACGGCCACAGCCACGGGCTGTTCGGCCACCATCATCACGATGGGTCGACCGGCCGTAAGAAGGGCGGCCTCATCGGGATCGGCATCGCAGGCGGGCTCGTCCCCAGCCCCTCCGCCCTGATCGTCCTGCTGGGCTCCATCGCCCTGGGCAGAACCGCCTTCGGCGTCGCCCTCGTCCTCTGCTACGGCCTGGGCATGGCCGCCACCCTGGCCGCCGCCGGACTGCTCCTGCTCAAACTGCGTGACCGAATCCCGGCCCTGAACGGCGGACGTGCCGGCCGACTCGCGACGTGGGGCGCACGCATCACCCCGCTGGGCACCGCACTACTCATCCTGGCCGTCGGGATGGGCACCGCACTGCGGGCCATGCCGCTGTGACCCGTCACCGAGGCCTCGCCATCACTCCGGAAAACAGGAAGACCACCATGGCATCACGTGCTCGCACCCGCTGGACCGCCCTGTTCGTGCTCGGCGCGCTCGCGCTCACCGCCTGCGGCTCCTCCGCGGCGCGCACCGGCGCACTCGACACCACCTCCGACAGCAAGAAACCCACCTGCCGAACCCACCAGAGCGTGCTGCCCAGCCAGGACTACACAGGGGGAAGCGACGCGAAGACCCTGGCCGTCCTGGCGATGATGAAGTACTACACCGCCAAGGGAACGCTGCCCTTCTGCGACACCAAGCCCGCCACCGCACAGGACGCCGCATGGGCCAAGCTCTACACCAACCTCACCAAGCCCTGACGGCACGGTCGCCCAGGAGGGCCTTAACCCCGGGACCTGTCTCCTGGCCTCCGCTGTGCTGGGTCGGTCGCGCGCGGTCACGGCGTGGTGAAGGTGTAGCCGGCGTCCAACAGGCGTGGGATGTAGTCGTGGAGAGCGGCAAGGGTCTGGGCCCGGTTTCCGCCGCCATCGTGATTGAGGATGATGGCCCCCGGCTTGACCGTGCTCAACACGGCCGAGGCAATGTAATTCTGGCCGGGGCATCGCCAGTCCTGAGGATCCACGCTCCACGCCAGGGGGCTCATCCCCAGCTGGAAACACACATCCGGTGCCTTGGGCGAGAAGTCGCCACCGGGAGCACGGAACCAACGAGTACGGCATCCGCCGGTGGCCCACTCGACGACGTCGCTGGTGCGCTCCAGTTCGTCGCGGACGCCCCCGGACGACAGACGGCGCAGGTCAGGGTGTGACCAGGTGTGGTTGGCGATCTGATGCCCGGCTTCATAGATCCGTGCGAGGACACTCGGGTTGTCAGCGGTGTTCTGACCCACCACCACGAACGTGGCACGGATGTCGTAGTGGGCCAGAATCGCCAGGATCCTCGGGGTGTACTCCGTGTTCGGCCCATCGTCGAACGTCAGCGCGATGGCCGTGCGATCCGGGTTCGACAGTTCGTACAACGGTGACGTACGTAGAGCGGGTTCAGCCGGCTCAGCGGGAACGGGCACCGCAGCGGGGGGTGCCGCCGCGGCCGCTGGTGGAAATGGCACGGCGTTTGTGGTCGGTGTGATGGGCGTCCGGCCCGTACGAATTGCGCCGGGTTCTCCCTCGGCCGGTTCGGCGGATCGGGCGCAGCCAGCCATCAGGAGGCCGACGCCGGTGGCCAGGATGAAGCGTCGCGGCAACGCCTTCGGGACCGGTTCCATGCCCCGGTCTCTCACACCCCCGCAGGCCCGGAAGGATAACCACACCGGCCCAGAGCGTGATTCAGCCGGGCAGACCGTTCCAGCGTGCCGGACGCGATGCCATCGAGTACAACCGGCGGCGGAATCGCCCGTCCGCAGGGCCGGGCACCTCCCGGAACGCGTCAGTGAGCATCCAGTTCGCCGTATCGCACCGGGCTGACGTTTTGCCCCCAATGGGCACGGCGAGAGAAGCGTGCCGTGCCGGAATTCGTGCGGGACGCGCAGTACTGCGACAACAAGGCCTGGTGCTCGCAAAGCTACTGAAACGGGGGTGGGCCCTGCGCCGAGGCAGGGCCTCCGGTCCCGTTCGGTCCTGTTCGCCGGGGCAGCCGGCGTCTGGATGCCGCTTGTCCGCGAAACCGTGACGCGAGTTCGTCGCAACCTCTCCTGCTCCATCGCCTCGGATAACATTCCCTATTCGATGCAGCAGACCGGATATGACGCCCCGTCGGTCCGGCGCCGCGACCGAGGGGAATCCTCCGCCCGTGACCGACCCCGCCGCGCTGGACCGCACCTTGCACTACACCGACGACATCACCGGCGGTGACGTCGAGGCAATCGACGCATTCCTCGCGCCGCGGCTGGCCGAGCAGCGCGACGATCACTACGGCACGCCCGGCTACAAGATGGCCTTCGCCCTGGACAGCCTCGTGCAGGACGCGGCCAACACCGCCCGCTGGCACCTGGACAAACTGGCCAAGGACATCTTCCTCGACGCCCGGGACCGCCTGAGCTCTCGGCAGGACCTGCAACGGGCGTGGAACCGGCTGTGGAGCGCGGTCTACCCGTGGAACGCCGACACCGGCTACGACACGGCGCGCTGGAACCACCTGGACTATCTCGACCCGCAGGACCGGGCCCGCCAGGAGGCAATCGCCGCACAGGCCGAGGCCGAAATGGGCGCCGGGACGTAATTGCCCACTCACGATTGGATCATGGTCCGAGTGAGCGGCGCAGACGGCTAGTCGGGTGGGCACAGCGTCCGCCCGTCCGTAGTTGAGCACCTGGGCAAGGATTTCGCGGAACACGACGACTTCCGCGGCCGGTACCTCGATGGCCTTCTTGCGCGCGGGAGCTCCCACAGCCTGATGCTGTCTCCACCGATCGACCTCGCGATCGAGCAGTCCACCGCCCGCGGCCAGATCATGATGCGAGCTGGTGACCGGCTCGACATGGCCTTGCACGCCCGCCCCGTCTGGGGCGACGAGCCCAGACCGTGGAGCCGACGGCGCATCCGACAGCGCCTGGCGGACACCACCAACAGCTGGCGATCCTGGACAGCGCCGCACCTGCTCCTACCGCGGGCCGTGGCAGGAGCAGGTCGAGCACAGCGGGCGGGTACTGCAGGCGCTCACCCTTCGCCCCGACAGGGGCGATCGTGGCGGCCGCCACCACCTCGCTCCCCGAGAGCATCGGCGGAGACCGCAACTGGGACTACCGCTACACCTGGGTACGCGACGCCAGCTTCACCCTCCAAGCCCTGGCCACCGCATCCTGCGACAAGGAAAAGGGCGCCTTCTTCGGTTTCCTCGCCCGCGCCGCAGCCACCCAGCTGCAGCGCGGCGTGGACCTCCAGGTCATGTACGGCATCGGAGGCGAACGTGACCTGAGCGAAACGGCCCATGCCCGAAACGGGAGCCAGCCCGAACACACCGCCCCCAACTACGCCACCACACTGTCGCTGCTCTGACCTTCGGTGTCCCCCCTGTGGGCACTGTGAGCCTGGACCGCTAGTCGATCGTGATCGGGCCGTCGGTCGGTTTGTCCTTCCCGGCGTCCCTCTCGGTGTCCTTGCCGGTGGGCTTCGGCTTCACCGGCTCCGCGGGGCCGGCGGCCGGCTTCAGGTAACCCTGCAGTTCGAGCAGGCCGTTGTCCTTGCCCGGACGGGGGTACTCGGTGGAGCCGCTCAGGTTCTTCCGGACCGAGTCCAGGATGGTCAGCCCCTGGCCGACCAGTCCCGCCGCGATCTCACTGAGGCCGTCGGCGCCGTTGAGGACGTTGACGTTGGCCCCGGCGAGGCCGCCGGCGGCCTCCTTGACGATAAGCGGCAGCTGGTCGATCAGCATCCGGTCCAGTGCCACCCGGTCGTACGAGGCCGCGGCCTCGGCCTGGATCTTCATCCGCTCGGCCTCGGCGATCGCCAGCACCTTGATCCGTTCGGCCTCGGCCTCGGCGGGCTTCACGATCTCTGCCCGCAGCTGCTGCTGCCGGAGCTCGGCCTGGCGCTGGGCCAGTTCGGTCTGGGCGATGAGCACTTCCTGCTGTGCGTGGGCCATCGCCAGCGGGCCGGCCTGAGCGGACTCCGCCTGCGCGCGGTCCACCTGGGCCGAGTACTCGGCCTTCACCACGGCGGTCTGCCGGGCGTACTCGGCCTGGTTCCGTGCGGCCACCTGCTCCGCCTCCACCGAGGCCTGGGTGGCCTGCGCCTGGGCGATCTGCGCCTGCCGCTGGATGGCGGCCTTGTGCGGTGCGGCCATCGCGGCGATGTATCCGGTGTTGCCGTCGTCGATCGACTGGATCTGCAGCGAGTCGACGGTCAGACCGATCTTCGCCATCTCGGTCTTGGAGGTCTCCAGTACCTCGGTGGCGAGCTTCTGCCGTTCGGTGACGATCTCCTCGACCGTCATCGAGCCGATGATGGAGCGCAGATGACCGGCGAAGATCCGGCCGGTCAGTACCGACATCTGGTCCTGGTCGGAGAGGAACCGCTGGCCGGCGTTGACGATGCTCTCCCGGTCGTTGCCGACCTTGAAGGCGATCACGGCCGTCACCGACAGGGCGATGCCCTGCTTGGTCACACAGGTCTCGGCGACCTCGGCCTCGCACATCGCCAGGGTGAGGAAGCGGGTCTTGCGGAAGACGGGGAGCACGAACTTTCCGTGGCCGGTCACCACGCGGAACGGCGCACCTTCCAGTCCCCGCCTGCCGCCTGAAATCAGCATCGCCTCGTCGGGGGCGGGAACGCGATAACCGAACATTTCGTCTCCTTTGAGGGGCGTCGGTGACGCCGCCCAACGCATCCAGGGGATCTGCCCACTCGATGACGCCGACCTGCCCGAACGGTCCCTGCCTTGACAGTTGTTCGTGCAGTCGCCCTCTGAGCAGGTGAGTCAGGCCGGCGGTTGGCCGCGTGGCTCCCGGGCAAGGTGATCTTAGGCGGTGTCGGTGAGGGTGGCGAAGGCGACGATGTTGCCGAGGTAGGTGCGGGTTTTGGGGTCCCAGTTGCCGCAGGTAATGAGGCGGAGTTGCGGGCGGTCCGCGGTGGTGGAGTAGATGTCGAGGGTGGGGAAGTCGTCCTTGGGGAAGGCCCGCACCGAGTCGATGGTGAAGGCGGCGGTGGTGCTGTCGGTCCGGGTGACGCTGACGCGGGTGCCTACTGTGAGGGCGCCGAGCCGGTAGAAGACGGCGGGGCCGGTCTCCTTGGAGTCGACGTGACCGAGGATGACGGATGCGCCGAGCTGTCCGGGGGTGGGTGAGTTCTTGTACCAGCCGGCTTGCAGCGGCTTCCAGGGGACCTGGACGGTTCCGTCGGTGTTGCGGCCCAGGGCCAGCAGGGCGGTGTGGACGCCGATGGCGGGGATGTCCAGGGACACCGGTACGGATGCCGGGAGGACGTGCTCCGCTGAGGAGTGTGGTGCCGGTTTGCCGGGGGGCTGTGGTGGTGTGGGGCGTGCCGTGGTCGCCGGGGCTGCCACGGCTGGGGGCTGAGGTGGCGGCGCGCTCCTGCTGGGCGCGCCGGCAAGGGCGACGGCGGCACCGGCTCCGGCCAGGGCCAGTGCTGCGGTGAGTCCGATGACGGTACGGCGGCGGGTGCCGCCCCCCGCCGGACGGGGGCGGCCGCTTCGGGGTCCGGCTCGGGCCTGGTGCCGGGCCCGGTCCCGTCGGTCATCGCTGGGCTGCGGCATTCCTGCGCCGCAGGATCAGAGTGCCGGCCAGTGCCGCGACCGCGGCGGCGCCCAGGCCGGTGGCGATCAGATCGGCGCTGTTGCCACCGGCAGAGGCCTGGGTGGCTCCGTCACCGGTTCCCGCTCCCCCGGTGGGCATGGAGTTCAGGGCTCCGCAGATGGCGGGGGCGGTGGCTTCCTGAGGGAGCTTGGGGTCCAGTTCGCTGGCGCCCAGGACGTTGTCGTACTTGCCGTTGTGGTTGTAGTCGATGCCGTGCACGACGATCACGGCGTTGTTGGCCCGTACTGCGGCCGCCACGTCCGGGGTCACGGTGATGGTGCGGGTGTAGTGGAACGAGCCGGTGGCCGGGAAGCGGTCGATGGCCAGCGCGCTGTTCGGGCTGGTGTCGCCCTTGGTGGTCAGGGACGTGCCGATCTTGCCGTAGGCAGGCAGACCGTCGGTGGTGCTGATGGCTTTGTGCCCGTTGTGGTCATGGGCCGCGTCCGCCTTCGGGCATTCACCCGAGCCCTTGATGTGGATGTGCTGGGCGTGCGGGGAGGCGTCGAGCAGTTGGTTGGCGGTCACCGAGACGGTGGCCTGGTTGCCCGACAGGGTGACGGTGGCGGTGCCGGAACCGTTGACCATGTTGGTGGCCACCGGGTCGAGAGTGGCCTGATAGTTCGCACCACCGCTGGAGTCCTGTGCGGACGCCATCGCGGGCAGCGCCAGCGGTACGGCGAACGCGGCTATACCGACCAGGGGCAGGAGAGTCTTGTTCATGGCTTGCTCCAAACGGAGCCCTGCGGCAGTCCGGTGCCGCGCGGAATGAGGGCTCCTGTGCCATAGGGAGGAACAGCGACCGAGGCTTCACCAAGGACGCCGGGATCAACTCACACCCCTTATTCGGAGCTGACACCAGCAGCGGATGGGTCTGGGTCGCGGCAAAGCCAAGAAGCCGTCGTGCGGCGATCGCGTCCCCTCCGAGTCCTCCGGACAAAACACGGATGTACGGGGAGTAGCGTCTGCCGGGTCTTCATCCGAGCATCGCCCCTGGTCAGGGTTTCCACGGTTGCGCAACGAGGCCGCCTGTGCAGAAGGACACTCTCGACAGCGAATTCGACCCAGATTCGACCCGGTCGGAATGTCCGCCCTGCAAAACGCGCTCTGACCTGCGGCGATATAAGGCGGCGGACGAGTCGGCCATATACGCCGGGTTCTGTCTCCCGTGGTCCTTGCGGGCCATGGGGAGGCGGCCATCCATCTGGGACCGGCGTTGCCGCCGGCCTCGTGCGGTCTACCCGCGGACTCGGGCGGGCAGCCCTCAGTCATCCGCGCAGAGCCGCCTTGCGGCGGCCCATTCTTGACCTTGCTCCAGGTGTGGTTTACCTAGCCGTCCAGGTCACCCTGGACGCTGGTGGTCTCTTACACCACCGTTTCACCCTTACCGGGGGCCTTGCGGCTCCCGGCGGTCTGTTTTCTGTGGCACTGGCACGCGGGTCACCCCGGGTGGGCGTTACCCACCACCTTGCCCTGTGGAGCCCGGACGTTCCTCGGAAGGATCACAAGGATCCCGCCGCGACCGCCCGGCCGGCTCGTCCGCCGTGCCGCCCATCCTAGTCGACGCGCCTGGGCCACTATGCCGGGGCGAAGAGGACCCTTGACGTGCTGGGGTCGGCTTCGGTGAGGCGGACTCGGAGGTGGTGGCCGAGGGGGAGAGCGGGGGCGGACGGTGGGGACTGGATGCGGGCCACGACGGCGGGGTCGTCGAGATGGATCGTGCCGGTGCCGGGTTCGCGGTCGTCGAGGTCGATGACGAAGGCGTCGAAGATCTCGCCGACGCGGTCCTTGAGCAGGGCGGCCTCGATCAGGTCGACGCATTCGCGTTCGGCTCGGTTGGCGTGCTGGGTGCCCGCGGTCATCTCCTTGGGGAGGCCGGGGAGGGCGGCTCGGACCCAGTCCGGGGGCTGCTCGCCCGCGACGGCCGCGAGGCAGAGCTCGCCGGCGTAGCGGTCGACGAGGCGGCGCAGCGGGGCCGTGCAGTGGGTGTAGGGGGCGGCGACGGCGGCGTGTTCCGCGTGCTTGGGGGCGGCGCCGTCGAAGACCGTGTAGCCGGCGCCGCGCAGCAGGGAGGTGCACTCCTGCAGGAAGGCGGCGTGGTCGGGGCGCCGGGGGTCGAGGGAGCGGATGACGTCGGCGTACGGGGTGCCGGCCGGCCAGTCGACCTGGAGGGCTTGGGCGACGCGCCTGAGCCGGTCGGCGGCTCCCTGGGGTGCGGCGGGGAGCGTACGGAGGATGCCGGTGCCGGACCGGATCATGAGGTCGGCGGCGGCCATGCCGGTGAGCAGGGAGATCTGGGCGTTCCAGCCGTCGGCGGGCAGCGGGGCGCGGTATTCGAGTACGTAGCCGTCGCCGTCGGGGCGCTGCTCGATCTCCTGCTCGGGGACGTTGAGGGAGATGCCGCCGCGGTCCCGTTCGAGCCCCTCCCGGAGCAGCCCGATCTCCTTGAGGAGGGCGACGGGCTTCTCCGCGGTGCCGTCGTCGATGGAGCGCTGGACGCCCGCGTAGTCGAGCTTGGCGCGGCTGCGGACCCGGGCCCGGCGGACGTCGGTGGCGGTGACCCGGCCGGTCGCGTCGAGGTCGATCCGCCACAGCAGGGCCGGGCGGTCCTGGCCGGGGAGCAGGCTGGCGGCGCCCTCGCTGAGGAGCTGCGGGTGGAGGGGGACGCGCTCGTCGGGGAAGTAGAGGGTCGTGACGCGGCGGTGCGCCTCGGCGTCCAGCGCGCCGCCGGGCGTCACGAAGGCCGCGACGTCGGCGATGGCGTAGTGCACCCGGTATCCCCCGGCCCCGGTCCCGGCCCCCGTTCCGGCCCCGGCCCCCGTCCCCGTCCGGCGGGCCAGGTGCATGGCCTGGTCGAGATCGGTGGACGTCGGCGGGTCGATCGTGAAGAGCGGGATGTCGGTGGCGTCGAGCTCCGGCATCCGGGGACGGTCGGCGGCCCGCCGGGCCTCGGCGAGCACGGCGGCCGGGAACTCCTCCGGCACCTCGAGCCGGACGCGCAGCGCACGCAGCGCGTCGCGCAGCAGGGTTCCGTCGGCGGCCGGGACGAGCAGGTGGCGGCGGGGCATGAAGTGAGCGTATGACGGGCCGTAGGCTGCTCCCGGTTCGTGTTGGTCCGTCCGAGGGAGAACTGCTGTGCTCGTCCTGCTTCCGCCGTCCGAGGGCAAGGCCACCGTGGGTGCCGGTCCCGCCGTCGACCTGGCGTCGCTCTCGCTCCCCGGGCTGACCGGAACGCGGTCGACGGTGCTGGCGGAGCTGGTGGAGCTGTGCTCGGGCGACGAGGAGAAGGCCGCGGACGTGCTCGGGCTGAGCCCGGGGCTGCGCGGCGAGGTCGCCAAGGACGCGGGGCTGCTCACCGCGCCGACGCTGCCGGCCGGGGAGCTGTACACCGGCGTGCTCTACGACGCCCTGGGGCTCGCGACGCTCAGCTCCGCCGCCCGCAGGCGCGCGAAGGATTCCCTCCTGGTGTTCTCGGGGCTGTGGGGCGCGGTGCGGATCACCGACCGGATCCCGTCGTACCGCTGCTCGATGGGGGTGAAGCTGCCCGCGCTGGGCGCGCTCGGCGCGTACTGGCGGGAGCCGATGGCCGGCGTCGTTCCGGAGGCGGCGGGCGGGGGGCTGGTGCTGGACCTGCGCTCGTCGGCGTACGCGAGCGCGTGGAAGCCGAAGCCGCGCAGCGAGCTCGCGGCGCGGACGGCCACCGTGCGGGTGCTGCAGGTGACGGTCGTCGACGGTGTCGAGAAGCGGTCCGTGGTGAGCCACTTCAACAAGGCCACCAAGGGCCGGCTGGTGCGCGCCCTCCTGGAGTCGGGCGCGAAGCCGAAGACACCGGCGAAGCTCGCCGCGACGCTGCGGGACCTGGGCTTCGTGATCGAGGAGCAGGCGCCGGGGAAGCTCGACGTGCTGGTGACCGAGATCCACTGAGCCCGGGGCGGAACCCCGCGGCGGAACCCCGGCACGGGACGCTGCACGGGACGCCGCCATTGCATCCTGCGCAACGCTCGTTGCGCAGGATGTCGGGCCGCAGGCAGGATGACGGGCATGACTTCCGTCCTCGACCTCGCCCCCGTCGTCCCCGTCGTCGTCCTGGAGGACGCCGCCGACGCCGTGCCGCTGGCCCGCGCCCTCGTCGCGGGCGGGCTGCCCGCGATCGAGGTCACCCTGCGGACGGCCGCCGCGCTGGACGCCATCGCCGCCATCGCGCGCGAGGTCCCGGACGCGGTCGTGGGCGCGGGGACGGTGCTGACGCCCGAACACGTCGGCGCCGCGGTCGCCGCCGGGGCCCGCTTCCTGGTCAGCCCGGGGTGGACCGACGTGCTGCTGGAGGCGATGCGCGCCTCGGGGCTGCCCTTCCTGCCCGGCGTCTCGACGACGTCGGAAGTGGTCGCGCTGCTGGAACGCGGCATAACGGAGATGAAGTTCTTCCCGGCCGAGGCCGCTGGCGGCACCGCGTATCTGACGTCGCTCGCCTCACCGCTGCCGCTCGCGCGGTTCTGCCCCACCGGCGGGATCGACGCGGCCGCCGCGCCCCGCTATCTGGCGCTGCCCAACGTCGGCTGCGTCGGCGGCACCTGGATGCTGCCCGCCGAGGCGCTCCGCGCCAAGGACTGGGGTCGCGTCGAGGCTCTCGCCCGCGAAGCCGCCGCCCTGCGCGGCTGAACCCCGGAGGGCCGGACGCGCCGGGCGGCGGCAAGGCAGGCCCACAGGCACGCAGGCAACGGAGCGGGCGACGTCCGACATGCGGCGCCCTCCACGCACCGGACCCCACCCGCGGACTACCTCAAGTGCGACGTGTCGTTCAGCAGGCGCAGCGAGGCGTTGCCGTCGGCGTAGTAGGCCACCTCCGACACGGACGCCGCCGAGAGCTCCATGCGGAACAGGGACTCGGGCGGCGCGCCCAGCGCGAGCCGGACCAGCGTCTTGACCGGGGTGACGTGCGTGACGAGCAGCACCGTCTTCCCCGCGTAGCGCGCGAGGAGCTTGTCGCGCGACAGCGCCACCCGGCGGGCGACCGCCGCGAAGCTCTCCCCGCCCGGCGGGGCGGTCTCGGCCGATGCCAGCCAGTCGTCCAGTTCGGCCGGATACCGCTCCCGCACCTCGGCGAAGGTGAGCCCCTCGAAGACCCCGAAGTCGGTCTCGCGCAGACCCTCGTCGACCCGCACGTCGAGGCCGAGGCGGGTCGCGACGGCTTCCGCGGTCTGCCGGCAGCGGGCCAGCGGGGAGCTGACGATCGCCTGCACGGTGCCGCCGGCCGCGAACGAGATCGCGGCCTGCTGGGCCTGCCAACGGCCCTTCTCCGACAGGTCGGGGTCGGTGCCGCCGCTGCCCGAGAACCGCTTCTCGGGTGTGAGGGCGGTCTCGCCGTGCCGGAGCAGGACGAAGGTGGTGGGCGTCCCGAGGTCGGCCGCGGCCGACCAGCCCGCGCTCGGAGCGGTCTCCGGAAGCGCGTCCTGAACCGGCCCCTGGGCCGGCCGCTGAGCCGGCCCCGACCCCCGATCGGACAACCGGTCCGACCCCTGGGCCGCGATCCCGGCGCCGCCGCCCAGCCCGAGTTCGCTGCGCACGACGGGAGCCCCGGGCTCCCACTGCCGGCCCTTCTTGCCCGCGTCCATCGCCTCGTTCGCGAGCCGGTCCGCGTGCTTGTTCTTCTCGCGCGGGATCCACTCGTACGTCACCTGGCCGGCCGGCAGCACGGACTTGGCCTCGGCGGCGAGCGGGCGCATGTCCGGGTGCTTGATCTTCCAGCGCCCCGACATCTGCTCGACGACGAGCTTGGAGTCCATCCGGACCCGGACCGGGGCCTCGGGATCGAGGGCCTTGGCGGCCCGCAGTCCCGCGATCAGGCCCCGGTACTCGGCGACGTTGTTCGTGGCGTGCCCGATGTACTCGGCGGCCTCGGTGAGGGTCTCGCCGGTGGCCGGGTCGAGGACCACGGCGCCGTAGCCCGCGGGGCCCGGGTTGCCCCGGGACCCGCCGTCGGCCTCGACGACGAAACCACGAGCCATCAGAGGCCGGAGTCCGCGGTGCGGACCAGGATGCGCATGCAGTTCTCGCAGCGGACGACGGTGTCGGCGGGAGCCGCCCGCACCTCGCCCAGTTCGGTGATGTTGAGCTCCAGACGGCAGCCCTCGCAGCGCTTCTGGTAGAGCCGGGCGGCGCCGACGCCACCCTGCTGGGAGCGCAGCTTGTCGTAGAGCTTCAGGAGGTCGGCAGGCACGGAGCCGGCGACGATCTCGCGCTCCTTGACCGCCTTGGAGCCCTCGGCGTCGAGCTCGTTGAGCGCGGCGGACTTGCGGGTCTCGGCCTCAACGGCCTTGGCCTGTACGGACTCCAGCCGGTGGGAGAGCTCCTGGACCCGCTCCTGCATGGTCTCGCGGCGCTCCATGACCTCCAGGACGACGTCCTCGAGGTCGCTCTGCCGCTTGGCGAGCGAGACGATCTCGCGCTGCAGGTTCTCCAGGTCCTTCGGGGAGGCCGCCGCACCGGAGTCGAGCCGCTGCTGGTCGCGGGCGGCGCGCTGGCGCACCTGGTCCACGTCCTGCTCGGACTTGGTCTGCTCGCGGGCGGTGTCGCTCTCCTCGGTCTGCGCGGCGACGAGCAGGTCGCGCAGCTGGGTGAGGTCGGCGTTCAGACGGTCGAGCTCGGCGTGCTCGGGGAGGTGGTGCCGCTTGTGGTCCAGCTGCTGGATACGCGAGTCGAGCGCCTGGACTTCGAGGAGGCGGATCTGGTCGGCGGGGGCGGCGTTCAGCGGGGGGCTCCTGGGTGAGACTGCGGGCGCAAGGCGCTCGTTGGAAGGGTGGCTTCGGGCGACTGGCGGGAAGAACGGGCGGAAGAGGTGCTGGACAGAGCTTCCGGGGCCGGGGCGTGGGCCGTCCACGGGTCGGTGACCTGGTGCGACACATACGTCCGCAGGGCCCAACCGTGCCGGTCCGAGATCTCGTCGAGCTGGCCCGCGGCCTGCTCGCACCACGGCCACTCGGTTGCCCAGTGTGCGGCATCGACCAGCGCGGGCCTACCGTCCGAGAGAAGTCCCTGCTGCTGGGCCTCGGAGGCCGGGTGGTGGCGGAGGTCCGCGGTGAGGTAGACGTCGACGCCCGCCGCGCGGACGTCGCCGAAGAGGCCGTCGCCCGAACCGCCGCAGACGGCGACGGTACGGACCAGCTGCTCCGGGTCCCCGGCGACGCGCAGCCCGGCCGCGGTACGCGGCAGGCCGCGGGCGGCGCGGGCGGCGAATTCGGCCAGTGTGAGCGGGATGTCCAGCTCGCCGATCCGGCCGAGGCCGCGGCGGCCGGACGGATCGGTCGCGTCCGGTACGAGGGGCCCGGTGATCCGCAGCCCGACGGCGCCGGCGAGGGCGTCGGAGACTCCGGGGTCGGCGCGGTCGGCGTTGGTGTGCGCGACGTGCAGGGCCACATCGTTCTTGATCAGCTTGTGCACGACACGGCCCTTGAAGCCGGTGGCCGCGACCGTCGTCGTACCGCGCAGGTACAGCGGATGGTGGGTGACCAGCAGGTCGGCGCCGATCCGTACGGCCTCGTCGGCGACCTCCTGGACGGGGTCGACGGCGAACAGCACCCGCGTGACCTCCGCCTCGGGATCACCGCAGACGAGGCCCACGGCATCCCACTCCTCGGCCTGGTGAGGGGGCCAGAGGGTTTCGAGCGCGGCGATGACGTCGGACAGTGAGGGCACGGGAGGAAGGTTACCGCCCTCCCCCGCGCCGACCGGAATCGCGGCGGCCCGGAGACCGGCAGCGGACGAGTACCGGACACCCGCCGGACCCTTGTCCGGCAGCTGGCGGACGGGCCGCCGGACCGTCGCGGACGCGGGTAAGGCCAGCCTTGCCTCTTGCTCCGCTGTGCGACGCCCGCCAGGTCCGGAAGATGTGGTTCCGGTCACGGATCACAACAAGCGTCCGATCTTCGGGCAAACGGAAGAAGCGCCACCCTTACGTGTGAACTGCACCGACTCGCGCTGATCGTCCGGAAGTGCGAAAACTAGCGTCGTCCTCCGGAGGTGAACCGACACATGACGGCTTGTGCCATCGAAAGGGCCACGGTGTTGCGGGCGGGGTTCACGATCGCGTCCGACGGCTCGTACGCGGCCTGCCTCACCGACTCGGGCGAGGGGGGCTGGTACCCCGAGCGCTGGACGCTGGCCGGCCCCGAGCCGTACACCGTCCCGCTGCCCGGCAACCAGCCTGAGGAACCCGGCACCGAAGTGCTGCCGCTGCCCGACGGGCGGGTGCTCATCCGCCGCCGCGTCGCCGACCGCTTCGACCTCGCGCTGCTCTACCCGACCGGGCCCGGCACCGGTGAACTGCCGCTCGGCTCCCTGGAGTCCCTGGAGGGCCAGGAGGTACGGCTGCTGCCGCCGGTCGCCGGAGCGGCCTTCGCGCTCGCCCACACCGAGGGCGCCACCCAGGTGTGGCTCGTCTGCGGCAGCGGCGGCGGCAACCACAGCGGCGGGCCGCAGCTGCTCGCCACCGTGCCGGGCCGCTGCACCGGCGGCGTCTGGCTGGACCGCGCCGGCCGCATGCTCGCCCTCGACCGCGTCGGCCCGGACGGCGGCCGCGCCAAGGCCGTCGCCGTCGATCTGCGGCAGGGCGAGACGACCCCGCTGCTGCAGATCGCCGAGGACAGCAACGACCGGGTCCTGCTCGCCGAGCCCGACAGCGGGCTGCTCCTGCTGCGCAGCGACGCACCCGGCACCGACCGGCTGGGCTGGGGCGTGCTGGGCAGCCGGCGTCCGGTGCGCTTCCCGGAGGCGCTGCGGATGGCCGACACCGTCCTCACCCCGTTCGCCGCGCAGTCCGGTCAGATACTGATGCCGGAGGGGGCGGCGGTGGCGCTGCGCGCCGAGGGGCCGGACGGGGCCGCGCCCGTGGTCTGGCGGCCGGGCGAGCGGACGGTGACGTGGCTCACCGCCCCCCAGGGCTGGCTCGCGGGCACCGGGCTGTGGTCGGCGCGCGGCTCACTGCGGCTGCCGTACGCCTGCGCGCGCTGGCCGTTCGGGCTGAGCGAGTACGAGGCGCCGGCCGCGGCACCCGTGGCGGCCGTCACGGGTGGCGCACGGGCGGCGGTCGAGGGGGCCGCCGACTGCGAGCCCGACGGGGACGAGCCGAGGCCGATGTCCGTGCTCCCGCTCCAGCAGGCGCCGCTCGACACGGCGCGGGCACGGTAACCCCGATGATCTCCGGACACGGCCGCCGACTACACTCGCCGGGGGCTACGCATCCGGACCCCTCGGGCACCGAGGGTGACCAACGGGCGTACCCACAGGCCGGGTTGGGGATATTCGGCCGCTTCAAGCGCAAACCAGCACGCCATTCATCGGGGAGACGTTCCATGTCCGAATCCACATCCGACTCCGGCGAGGGTCACGACAACGCCGGGGGTCGCCACCGCGGTACCGCTTCGCCGCACGACAGCGACGGCGACCCGCACGGCCGCCACCGGCGCCCTGCGGGCAGCAAGGACTGAAGGACGGCCGGCTGACGAGACCCTTGGGTCTCGTCAGCCGGCCGGGCCGGAGCAGCAGGACTACTCGTGCTTGAGGCCCAGCACTTCGGTGGCCGCGAACGTGTGGTTCGGGTCGCGGTCCGCGTAGTAAGGAGTCAGCAGGCCGTCGAGTTCGTCGTGGCTGAAGACGTCCTTGGCGGTGTCGAACTTGGCGGCGACGCGGGGGCGGTCGATGACCGCGACCATGCCGCCGTGCACCACGAAGAGCTGGCCGTTGGCGCGCGCGGCCGCGGGTGAGGCGAGGTAGCCGACGAGCGGTGAGACGTGCTCGGGAGCGAGCGGGTCGAGACCCTCCGCCACCTCCAGATAGCCCGCGAAGACGTCCTCCGTCATCCGGGTGCGGGCCCGCGGGCAGATCGCGTTGGCGGTGACGCCGTACTTGCCGAGCGCGAGCGCCGTGGAGGTGGTGAGCCCGACGATGCCGCCCTTGGCGGCGGCGTAGTTGGGCTGCCCGGCCGAGCCGGCGAGGAACGCCTCGGAGGAGGTGTTGACGACCCGGCCGTAGACCGGTCCACCCGCCGCCTTGGAACGTTCCCGCCAGTGGACGGCCGCGAAGTGGGTCGTGTTGAAGTGGCCCTTGAGATGGACGTGGATCACCGCGTCCCACTCCGCCTCCGACATGGAGAAGATCATCCGGTCGCGGAGGATGCCCGCGTTGTTGACCAGGATGTCGAGCTTTCCGTAGGTGTCGACGGCGAGCTGGATCAGCCCGCGGGCCTCCTCGAAGTCGGCCACGTCGCCGTGGTGGGCGATGGCCTGCCCGCCCGCCGCGACGATCTCGGCCGCAACCTCCTCCGCCGGGGTGGCCGACGCCGCACCGGAGCCGTCCCGGCCCGGCTGCCCGAAGTCGTTGACGACGACGCTCGCGCCGAGCCGTCCCAACTCCAGGGCTTCGGCCCGCCCGAGGCCGCGCCCGGCCCCGGTGACGATCGCGGCCAGACCCGACAGTTGCTGCCCGTGCACAGACATCCTGGTCCTCTCAGCTACATCTACGACGACAGGTGCGGGTTCGGATGGTTCACGTCGTTCGGACGGCTCAGATGGTGATGCAGGTGCGCAGCGCCTCGCCGGTGCGCATCTGGTCGATCGCGTCGTTGATCTCCTCCAGCCGCACCCGGTGGGTGATCAGGCCCTCCAGGTCGATGCGGCCGGCGCGCCAGAGCTTGATGACGCGCTCGTAGGAGCGCAGCACGTCGCCGCCGCCGTAGAGCGACGGCAGGATGCGCTTCTCGTCGAAGAACAGCTCGAACATGTTGATCTGCAGGTTGTCGTCCATGGCGCCGGCGCCGACGATGCACAGGGTGCCGCCGCGGCGGGTGTTCTCGTACGCGGTGCGGGCGGTGGCGGACTTGCCGACGACCTCGAAGACGTAGTCGAAGCCCTCGCCCGCGGTGATGCGGTTCTTGGCGTCGGCGAGCCCGTCGGGGGCGATGCCCTCGGTGGCGCCGAACCGCAGGGCCGCCTCGCGCCGGCTCTCGACCGGGTCGATGGCGACGATCTCGGCGGCGCCGAGCGCCCGCGCGCCCTGGATGACGCTGATGCCGACCCCGCCGCAGCCGATGACGGCGACCGAGGAGCCGGCCTCCACCTTGGCGGTGTTGATGGCGGCGCCGATGCCGGTGGTGACCCCGCAGCCGATCAGCGCGGCGATCTCGTACGGCACGTCGTCCGGGATCGGGACGGCGCACAGCGCGTCGACCACGACCTCCTCGGCGAAGGTGCCGGTGCCGGCGAAGCCGAAGACATCGCCGCCGGGGCGCTTGTAGTTGGGGGTGCCGGCGTTGAGGAAGCCGGCGATGCAGAGCTGGGTCTGGCCGCGCTTGCAGGACGCGCAGGCGCCGCAGGCCGGCAGCCAGCAGACCAGCACGCGGTCGCCGGCCTTGACGTTGGTGACGCCTTCGCCGACCTCGATGATCTCGCCGGCGCCTTCGTGGCCGGGCACGAACGGCGCGGGCTGCGGCAGCACACCGCTCATCGCCGACAGGTCGGAGTGACACAGTCCGGTCGCCCGGATGCGGATCCGCACCTTGCCGGGCCCGAATCCCACCGCCTCGATGTCGTCGACGACTTCGAGCTTGTCCTGGCCTATCTCCTGCTGGATTGCTGCGCGCACGGGGCGGCTCCCTTCGCGAGGTGCGGAATGGTGCGGGGTGATGCGGGCGGTGCGGTCGTTCGCCGATGGAGTGCTGATGGAGTGCTGACGGAGTTACGCGTGTTCGACGACCGTGTCCGCGAGGACCGGTGCGTCGTCCCGGTCGGCCGAGGTCGCCGACACCTGGATGCGGCCGCCCTCGCGCCACATCCGCACGCGCAGCGTCTCGCCGGGGAAGAAGATCCCGGCGAAGCGGGTGGAGTAGGCGCGGACCCGCGCCACATCGCCGTCGAGCATGGTGTCGACGACGGCCTTGAGGACGATCCCGTACGAGCACAGGCCGTGCAGGATCGGCTTGTCGAAGCCGGCGACCTTGGCGAACTCGGGGTCCGCGTGCAGCGGGTTCCAGTCGCCGGACAGCCGGTAGAGCAGCGCCTGGTCCTCGCGGGTGGCGATCTCGGCGGTCCGGTCCGGCTCCCGGCCGGGCGCCTCGGTGCGGACGGAGGGGCCGCGGTCGCCGCCGAAGCCGCCTTCGCCGCGGACGAAGATCTGGGTGTCGGCCGCCCACAACGGTCCCTCGTCGTCGGCGACTTCGGAGCGCAGCACGATGACGGCCGCCTTGCCCTTGTCGTACACGGCGGCGATCCGGCTGGTCTGCACGGCCTTCCCGGTGACCGGGATCGGGCGGTGCAGCTCGATGCGCTGGCCGCCGTGCAGCACGGCGGCGAGGTTCACGTCGATCCCGGGTGCGCTGAGCCCGCCGGCGGCGGCGAGGCTGCCGCCCGCGACGGTGACGAAGCTGGGCAGCACCTGCAGTCTGCTCTCCAGCGTGTAGCGCAGCTCGTCGGGATCGGTGGCGGGCCGGCCCGCGCCCACGCCCAGGTGGTAGAGCAGGACGTCCTTGTGGTCCCAGGCGAGGTCGGTGGTGCGGGGTTCGGCCGCGGTGGCCTTCGCGACGTCGATGGGCATGGTCCGGCTTGCTCCTTCGCCGTGGGGGCAGGGACGGGCACTGACCGGCGCGGGCGGGCGCCGGATACGGGCCGGCGGGCGCCGACGGCGGTGCCCGCGTGTCTTGGAGGACCCCGGCGCGGCTGTCCGCACCGTCGGCCGCGCCGGGGTCGATCACGGACTGCTAGAACGTGTTCTAGCAGTGGCTCATGTATAACGCATCGCCCTGAGCCTGTGAATAGCTGACGCACCATCAGATCACACTACCGGTGACATTTGTCCCGGCCGACCCCGTACATTCCCCTCTGCCGAGGTCAGGGGCGCTCTCCGTACCGTCGACGGCATGACGACAACCAAGGCGAGCGAGCCCGCGGTGCGGTTCTCCGGGGCGGTCAAGGCCTTCGGCGGCGTCCGCGCCGTGGACGGGATCGACCTGGAGATCCGGCGCGGTGAGGCCGTGGCCCTGCTGGGCCGCAACGGGGCCGGGAAGTCCACCGCGATCGGCCTGCTGCTCGGGCTGGACGCGCCCGACGCCGGCGAGGTGCGGCTGTTCGGCGGCCCGCCGGAGCGGGCCGTGCGCCAGGGCCGGGTCGGCGCGATGCTGCAGGACGGCCGGCCGGTGCCGCGGGTCACCGTGCGCGAGCTCGTCACGTTCGTCGCCCGGACGTACCCCGCGCCGATGCCCGTGGACGAGGCCCTGGAGCTGGCCGGTCTCACCGGACTCGCCCGCCGCCGGATCGACCGGATCTCCGGCGGCCAGGCCCAGCGGGTGCGCTTCGCGGTGGCGCTGGCCGGGAACCCGGAACTGCTGGTGCTCGACGAGCCGACCGCCGCTCTCGACGTCGAGGCGCGGCGCGCCTTCTGGGAGTCGATGCGCGGGTACGCCCGGCGCGGCAACACCGTGCTGTTCTCCACCCACTACCTGGAGGAGGCGGACGAGAACGCCGACCGGATCGTGGTGATCGACCGGGGCCGGATCGCCGCCGACGGGAGCGGGGAGCGGATCAAGTCCGCGGCCGGCGGCAACCTGGTCAGCGTCGACCTGGCCGGCTCCGGATCCGCCGGGCTGCGGCTGCTTCCCGGAGTGACCTCCGTGGAGATCCGCGGCGACCGGGCCCGGCTGCGGACCAGCGACTCCGACGCCACCGTGATCGCCCTCGCCGAGCGGGGCGCCGTCCGCGGGCTCGAAGTGACCGCCGCCAGCCTGGAGGACGCGTTCCTCACCCTGACCCGTACGAAGGAGACGATCTGATGCCGGTCCTGCTGGAGTACGTCAGGCTCGAAGTGCGCCGCGCGCTGCGCGATCCCGGATTCGTGCTGTTCGGCATCGGGATGCCGCTGGTGATGTACCTGCTCTTCACCAACCTCGGCGTCAGCGGGGACGAGAAGGACGACTACGCGGCCTACTCGATGATCGGCATGGCCGCGTACGGTGCGCTGGGCGCGGCGATCGGCACCGGGACCGGGGTCGCGGAGGACAAGGGCCTCGGCTGGCTGCGGCAGTTGCGGGTCACCCCGATGAGCCCACTGCAGGTCGTGGTGGCCCGCGCCCTCACCAGCTCGGTGACCGTGCTTCCCGCGATCGGCTCGGTGCTGCTGGCCGGCGCCCTCGTCAACGGGGTGGACCTGGCGGCCTGGCAGTGGGCCGCGGCGGCGGTGCTGCTGTGGCTGGGCACCGTTCCGTTCACCCTGCTCGGTCTGGGCAACGGTTACGGCCTGACCGCGCAGACCACCGGGGTGGCCAACACGGCCTGCATGATCGCCCTCGCGGTGGTCGGCGGCCTGTGGTTCCCGACCTCGCTCTTCCCCGGCTGGCTGGCCGAGATCTCGCGCTGGACGCCCACGGCCCGCTTCGGCGACCTCGGCTGGAGCGTCGTCGCCGGCCACGCCCCGGGCCCGGGCACGGTGGCCGTGCTCGGCGGCTGGCTGCTGCTGTTCGGCGGATACGCGGTCCTCTCTTACCGCCGGGGAGCGCGTACCGCATGATGTGGGCTGATCGACGCGGTGCGGGCTGGACGGGGAGTGGAACGGACATGGTCGACATGTGGGGGCTGCGGGCCTTCGGCCGGCGGGGTGGCTGCGGCGACAACGCGCCGCGGGACTTCGGCGAGGAGATCGACCGGATGAAGGGCCCGGACGGCGGGTCGCTCATCCCCTGGCTGCTGATGGCCAGCGGACCCGCCGTGGACGTGGCCGAGGGCCGGGTGGCGCTCCCCTGGCTGGCCGGTTCCGGCCTCGCCGCGTTCTGCGTCCTCTACATCTGCGCCGTCCGCGCCGGTTTCAGCGACCGCTTCAAGGGCGGCCCGGTACCGGTGCGGCTGCTGCTCGCGCAGGCCGCCGTCACCTTCGCCCTCGCCATCGGTTACGGGGGCAACTGGCTGCTGCTCTTCCCGCTGCTGTCGCTGGCGTGCGGTGTCAGCGCCCGCGGCCGCCGGCTCGGGATCGTGCTGATCGGGCTCAGCGCCTCGGCCGGGGTCATCGCGGGGATGGGCCACCACGAGGACTTCTGGAACACCGCCACCCTCTCCTACGGCACCTTCCTGTCCGGCCTGGTCGTGTCGGTGATCCTCACCCTCTTCGACGCGGTCCACATGCTCAAGGCCACCCGGCAGGAGCTGGCGCGCAGCGCGGTGGCGGAGGAGCGGATGCGCTTCTCCCGCGATCTGCACGATCTGCTCGGCCACACGCTCTCCGTCATCGTGGTCAAGTCCGAGGCCGCGCGGCGGCTCGCGCCGCGCGACATGGACGCGGCGCTCACCCAGGTCGCCGACATCGAGGCGGTCGGCCGGCAGGCCCTCACCGAGATCCGCGAAGCCGTCACCGGTTACCGCGAGGGCAGCCTGGCCACCGAACTGGACCGGGCCCGGTCCGCGCTGTCCGCCTCCGACATCGAGGTCGTCGTGACGGAGTCCGGGCCGCCGCTGCCCCCGCAGGCCGAGGCCCTGCTGGGCTGGGTGGTCCGCGAGGGCGTCACCAACGTCGTACGGCACAGCGGCGCTTCCACGTGCGAGATCGAGCTGCGCTCCGCCGGCGGAAAGGCCCGCCTGACGATCACCGACAACGGCTCCGGCGTAAGCTCGGCGACGGCTGCCACCACCACGGCGCACCGCATCGGCACCGGCCTCAAGGGCCTGTCGGAACGGCTCGCCGCGGCCGGCGGCTCCCTGGACTCGGGCCCGGCGCAGCGCCGCGGCTTCCAGGTGACCGCGGAACTGCCCGTCGAGGAGGAAAACGCCGCATGACCGACCCGATCCGGGTACTGCTGGCCGAGGACCAGGGCATGATGCGGGGCGCGCTGGCCCTCCTCCTGGACCTGGAGGACGACATCGAGGTCGTCGCCCAGGTGGCGGCCGGCGACCTGATCGTCGAGGCGGCGCTCGCCGCCCGGCCGGACATCGCGCTGCTCGACATCGAACTCCCCGGCCGCAGCGGCCTCGACGCCGCCGCCGACCTGCGCAAGCAACTGCCGTCCTGCCAGGTGCTGATACTCACCACCTTCGGCCGCCCGGGATATCTGCGCCGCGCGATGGAGGCGGGCGCCGCCGGCTTCCTGGTCAAGGACGGGCCGGTCGAGGACCTGGCGGGCGCCATCCGCCGTGTCCTGGCCGGCGAACGCGTCGTCGACCCGGCCCTCGCGGCGGCCGCCCTGAGCGCCGGCCCGAGCCCGCTCACCGGCCGGGAACAGGATGTGCTCAACGCGGCCGCCGACGGAGCGACCGTCTCGGACATCGCGGGCAAACTCCACCTCTCGGAGTCCACCGTCCGCAACTACCTCTCCTCGGCCATCGGCAAGACCGGCACCCGCAACCGCATGGAGGCCGTCCGCTCGGCCCGCCAGAACGGCTGGCTGTGACACCAGCCGTTCACCGCGCGCGGCGTCAGCTGGCCCGGGAGAGCCACACGGTGGCGTTCAGTGCCAGGGCCGCGTTGGTGGCGGTGGAGTCGTTCCAGCCGTCGTAGAGGGTGTTGCCGGACTGGCCGGTGCCGTCGTCGATCGGGGAGCTGTCGCCCCAGACCGCGACCCGGCCGCTGCCGAAGGTGCTGGTGGCGAAGAAGGCTCCGGTGGTGCCGGTGGGGCTGTAACCGGTGCGCCAGAGCAGGCCCTTGACGGCGGGGTTGTCGGACGGCTTGAGGGTGAAGGTGGTGCCGCTGGCGATCAGGCTCTTGGTCACCTTGCCGAAGGTTCCGTTGAGCACCGGGTCGGTGCTGTCGTTGATCGCCGCCGGGTGGTCGGAGCTGATGCTGAGCTTGTCGACGGAGAAGCCGAACGGGTCGGTGCTGTCGACGGTGTTGTTGGTCATCAGATCGTTGATGATCTTGGGCGAGTCGGCACCGTCGTTGTTGCGGTCGGAACCGTTGTGGTCCGAGATCAGGAAGAGGCCGCCGCCGTTCTGCACGAACGTCATCAGGGCGGTCTTCTCCGCCGCGGTGAGCAGGACGTTGGGCTCCGGCAGCACGAAGGTGTCGAAGTTCGCCAGGTCCGTCGCGGCGGACGTCCCGTAGCTGATCTTCCCGCCCGCGGGCAGCGTCTTGAGCGAGTAGCCACCGGTCTTCTGGAGCGCCACACCCCAGGACGAGAGGGCGCCGGTCCAGTCCTTGTCGGTCTTGGGCGCGGAGTTCTGGCCCAGCGGGTCGGGCTGGCTGGTGCCGATGATCCAGTCGGCGTTGCCGGCCGTCTCGGCGTGGGCGTTGTCGAACAGGACGCGGTGAGGGGTGGCCGCGTGGGCGCCGTGAGCGGTCGCCGTCTGGACGGCGGTGCCCGCGATCAGGGCACCGAGGACGGCGAGAGCGCCGGTGAAGCGGCGTCGGGAACTGCTGTGTACAAGCATCCGGCGTACCTCCGTGGGGGGTGGGAGAGGTCGTGCGGTCGCCAAGTCTGCGCGCGTAGAACGTCGTGTGGGGAACGACCGGGCAACGCACCATTGAACGGTACATGCCACGATCGCCCCCAACAACGGCCCCACGCGCCCCATCCGCGCACCTGACCGCACCCACTCACAACCCACGCACAGCCCACTCACCGCCCACTCACCGCACCCCCGAACGGTCAGCCGGCGGGCCGCCGCAGCAGGGTGACGACCGCGGCGCCGCCCAGCCCGATGTTGTGCGCGAGGCCGACGCGGGCCCCCTCGACCTGCCGCGGACCCGCCTCGCCCCGCAGCTGCCAGACCAGTTCGGCGGCCTGCGCCAGACCGGTGGCGCCGAGCGGATGGCCCTTCGAGATCAGACCGCCCGACGGATTGACGACCCAGCGACCGCCGTACGTGGTGGCCCCGTCGCCGATGAGCTTGCCGGACTCCCCCTCCCCGCACATGCCGAGCGCCTCGTACGTCAGCAACTCGTTGATGGAGAAGCAGTCATGGAGCTCGATGACGTCGACGTCCTCGATCCCGAGCCCGGACTCCTCGTAGACCGCGTGCGCCGCCGCCCGGGACATCGGCTTGCCCACCACGTCGATGCACGAGCCCGACGAGAAGCTCTCGCCGGTGTCGGTGGTCATCGCCTGGCCGGCGATCTCCACGGCCCGGTCCTCCAGACCGTGCTCGCGCACGAAACGCTCCGAGACCACCACCGCGGCGGCCGCGCCGTCCGAGGTCGGCGAGCACTGCAGCTTGGTCAGCGGTGAGTGGATGGTCCTGGCGGCCAGGATCTCCTCGACGGTGTAGACGTCCTGGAACTGGGCGTTGGGGTTGTTCGCCGAGTGCCCGTGGTTCTTCGCGCCGACCCCCGCCAGCTGCTCCGCCGTCGTGCCGTACCGCTCCATGTGCTCCCGTGCGGCGTTGCCGAAGATCTGGGCGGTCGGCGGGGTCATCTCGAACCCGTGCTTCGCCGCCATCACCCCGTAGTGCCGGGCGACCGGCGAGGTCGCGAAGTCACCGCCGCTCGAACCGGCGCCCAGCGCGCCCTTGGTCATCTTCTCGAAGCCGAGTGCCAGCACACAGTCGTTGAGGCCGCCGGCCACGAACTGCCGGGCCATCATCAGCGCGGTGGAACCCGTGGCGCAGTTGTTGTTGACGTTGTAGACCGGCACCCCGCTGAGCCCCAGCTCGTACACCGCCCGCTGGCCCGCCGTGGACGCCTGGTAGCAGTACCCGACCGGCACCTGCTCCACGAGGTCGTACGGGATCCCGGCGTCGGCCAGGGCCGCGGTCCCCGCCTCCTTCGCCATGTCCCAGTACTGCCAGTCACGGGTCTCGGGCTTCTCGAACTTCGTCATGCCGACGCCGACGACGAAGACCTTGCTGGTCATGCGTACTCCTTCAGTCACGGGTTCAGTCACGGGTTCAGTCACGGGGGAGGCCGAGGATCCGCTCGGCGACGACATTGAGCTGCACCTGCGTCGTACCGCCCGCGATGGTCAGGCAGCGCGCCATCAGGAAGCCGTGCAGGGCGCGTTCGTCCGTGACGCCCTCCGGGCCGAGCAGTTCCAGCGCCAGTTCGGCGATGCGCTGCTGGTGCGGGGTCTGGACGAGCTTGCGCACCGAGGCGCCGGCGCCCGGCTCGAGGCCCGACACCTGCTGCAGCGTGGTCCGCAGGCCGATGCAGGCCAGTGCGTGCGCCTCGACGAGCAGCCCGCCGAGCCGGTCGCGCACCACCTCGCCCGCCGCGCCGGCCCGCCCGATCAGCGCCTCGAGACCGGTGTCGAAGGCGACCTGGTCCGCCATGTGCACCCGCTCGTTGCCGAGCGTGTTGCGGGCCACCCGCCAGCCGCCGTCCACCTCCCCGACGACCGCGTCGCCGGGCAGCACGACATCGTCGAAGTACACCTCGTTGAACAACGAGTCGCCGGTGATCTCCTTCAGCGGCCGGATGTCGATGCCGGGCGTGTTCTTCATGTCCACCACGAAGTACGTCAGGCCCTTGTGCTTGGGCGCCGCCGGATCCGTCCTGGCCAGCAGGATCCCGAAGTCCGACCACTGGGCGGCCGACGTCCACACCTTCTGGCCGTTGACCTTCCACCGGCCGTCCGGCAGCCGCTCCGCCCGGGTCCGCAGCGACGCCAGGTCGGAACCGGCCCCCGGTTCCGAGAACAGCTGGCACCACAGCGCCTCACCGCGCAGCGTGCGCGGCACATAGCGGTCCCGCTGCTCCTGACTGCCGTGCGCGATCAGGGACGGCACCACCCAGGTGGCGATCCCCAGATCGCTCACCTTCACCCCGGCCGCCCGCAGCTCCAGCTGCACCGCCAACTGCTGCACGGGCCCGGCGCCCAGCCCGTACGGCGCGGGCAGATACGGCGCGGCGTACCCGGTGGGGGCCAGCGCCTCGCGCGCCGCGGCCGGATCGAGCCCGGCGGCTGCCGCCACCACCGTCCGCGCCCGCTCCCGGTAGGTCTCCGCCTCCTCGGGCAGATCGAGCCGCAGCTCCCGCCGGGCCCCCTGCTCCGCCAGCTCCGCCACCCGCAGCCGGTAGGTGTGCCCCGCCCCGAGCAACTGCCGCACGGCGGTCGCCCGCCGCAGATACAGATGCGCGTCGTGCTCCCAGGTGAAGCCGATGCCGCCGAGGATCTGGATGCAGTCCTTGGCACAGCCGAAGGCCGCCTCGACCGCGGCGGCCGCCGCCATCGCGGCCGTCAGCGGCAGTACGTCACGCGCCGCGTCCCAGGTCAGCGCCCGCGCCTGCTCGACCCGTACGAGCATGTCCGCGCACGCGTGCTTCACCGCCTGGAACTGCCCGATGGGCCGCCCGAACTGCTCGCGCACCTTCGCGTACTCGGTGGCCGTACGCAGCGCCCAGCCCGCGATCCCGCACGCCTCGGCGGCGAACAGCACCCGGGCCAGCACCTCCACGACTCCCGGCTCGATGCCCAGCACCCGCTCGGGCGGCACCACCGCCCGCCGCGCCACCACCTCGGCGGTGCGCCGCGTCGGATCGGCGCCGGACCGCTCGCGCACCTCCAGCGCCGCCGCGTCCACCGCCATCCACAGCTCACCGGCCCGCAGCAGGATCAGCCCGGCCGCCGCCCCGCCGAGCACCGGCGGAGCGGTGCCGTCCAGTACGTACCCGCCGCCCGCCGACGGCTCGGCCGTCATCGACCCCGCGCCCAGCGCGACCGCCGCGATCCTGCTGCCGTCCGCCAGCCCCGGCAGCAGCGCCTTGCCCTCCGCGGCCCGCCCCAGCACGGCCGCCGCCAGCACGGTCGGCAGGAACGGCCCCGGCAGACAGACCGCCCCCAGCTCCTCCAGCACGACCGCCAGATCCAGCAGCCCGCCGCCGCCCCCGCCGAACTCCTCCGGCAGATGCACCCCCAACAACCCCTGCGCAGCCGCCTCCCCCCACCACACGGGCGCCCCCGCGTCCGGGTCCACCTCCGCGTCCAGCGCTGCGCGCACGGCTTCGGGGGAACGGTACGACCCGCCCACCCGCGGGTGGCTGCCGCCAACTCCTGGTGCTCTTCGGTGATTCCGATGCCCATGCGGACGGATACTAGAACGTGTTCCATTCTGACGGAAGGTCAGAAACAGGTTCGCCTCCGGCGAGGTTCAGCCGGGAGCACACCCGCGCCACACGCCTGCGGCGAGCCACGCGCCTCCGGCAGGGGTGCGGGTACGTGGGCCCCCGCAGCACCGTTGCGCCTGCGGCGGGCTTTTCCCCGCCCTCCCCCAACCTTCGGCCGGGGGTGCCCCCACCACTGCCGTCACGAATGCACGTCACAGACACCACCCGCGCTGCCGCAGGCCGGCTGTGACGTGAGGCGACGGGGGCTGTGACAGGAGGGGGACGGGGCTGGAGGGGTGGGGGTCGAAATGCTGCCGAGCTATTTGTGGGCCGCCAGGCCCTGAATAGTCGATTTCGACCCCCCGCCCCGGAGGACCCGGCCCCCGCACCCACCACCCCGCCTGGCAGGATGCCCGGACGACCACCCAGGCACAAACACAGAAGGCGGCGCCATGGCCACCCTGCATCCCCGCGTCCAAGCCGCCTTCGAGGCCGCCAAGGGGTTCATGCCGCTCGACGAAGGGCTCGCCCTCCACGCCGCCGCCACCGACGCCGCCGCGCGCCTCCCCGGGCTGCCCCTCCTCGAAGTGGGAACGTACTGCGGACGCTCCACGATCCTGCTCGCCGCCGCGGCCCGAGCGGCCCGAGCGGCCGGCACGGCGACCGGCACGGTGGCCGTCACCGTCGACCACCACCGCGGCAGCGAAGAGCAGCAGCCCGGCTGGGAGTACCACGACAAGGACCTCGTCGACCCCGAGGTCGGCCTGATGGACACCCTCCCCACCTTCCGGCGGACCCTGCACGCGGCAGGCTTCGAGGACGACGTCATCGCCATCGCCGGCCGCTCCCCGCAGGTCGCCGCGGCCTGGGGCAAGCCCCTCGCCCTGGTCTTCATCGACGGCGGGCACACCGACGAGCACGCCACCGCGGACTACGAGGGCTGGGCCCCGCACGTGGCGCCGGACGGCGTGCTCGTCGTGCACGACGTGTTCCCGGACCCGGCGGACGGCGGCCAGGCGCCGTACCGGGTGTACCGGCGGGCGCTGGACTCCGGAGCGTTCACGGAGGTCTCCGTGACGCGCTCGCTGCGCGTCCTGCGGCGTACCGGCGAGGGGATCTGAGACCGGGATCCGGGACCGGCATCCGAGCCGAGGATCCGGGACCGGGATCCGAAACGGGGATCCGGGACGGCCGCCGCCGGCGGCCGATAGCATCGGAAGCGTGTTCAGCGACGAGTCGAGGATGAGCGGCAGGACCGGCGCCGTGGTCATTTCCGTGGCCGCGTTGGTGCCCACCTGCTTCGCGGGCTGGCTCGTGTACCAGTCGATGCACGGGCCGGGCGGCGACGACGGGGCCCAGCGGGTGCTGCCCCTGCCGTCGACGTCGGCCCCGGCGAACCCGAACGAGCAGACGGACGGCAAGGCCGAGTCCCCGACGTCTCCGGCGTCGGGGAGGCCGCCGTCGACGGATCCGCAGCGGAAGGCGTCCGGTACGTCCCCGGCGAAGGGGACGCCCGCCGCCCCGGCCGCAGCACTCCCGCTCAACGGGAGGACCGTCGTCATCGACCCGGGGCACAACACGAACAACGTCAACCACACCGCGGACATCAACCGGCTCGTCGATATCGGGACGACTCGCAAGGAATGCGACACGACCGGCACGTCCACCAACGGTGGATACGCCGAAGCATCGTTCACCCTCGACGTCTCCCGGCGGGTCCGCACCCTGCTCGCCGAGCGCGGGGCGAAGGTGCGGCTGACGCAGGACGGCGACCGGTCGTTCGGACCGTGCATCGACGAGCGGGCGCGGATCGGCAACGAGGCGCACGCGGATGCGGCCGTATCCATTCACGGGGACGGTTCGGCGGCCGGGAATCGCGGATTCCATGTGATCACCCCGGCGTCCCTGCACGCGGGGGCCGCCGACACCCGGCCCATCGTGGCGCCGTCCGGTCTGCTCGGTGCGGCGCTGAAGTCGCACTTCGCGACCGACACGGGCTCGGCGCCCGCGAACTACCTGGCGGACGGCACGGGGCTGATGGCGCGCAGCGATCTGGGCGGGCTCAATCTCTCCACCGTCCCCAAAGTGCTCATCGAGTGCGGCAACATGCGGGATGCGCAGGACGCGGCGCAGTTCACCGATCCGAAGTGGCGGCAGCGGGCAGCGGAGGGCATCGCTGACGGTATTACGGCTTTCCTCCAGGGAAAGAGGTGACCAACCGGTAGCCATTCGGCGCCGATTGCGCACCAGTTGCCGCACCCGGCTCACCGGGTGCGGACCACACCCTTACGATGGGGGGCCACTCCCGCGCCTCGCCCCTGAACTGGCTAGAGAGCGCTGCGCGTACCGGCGACAGCGACGAAGACACCGAGACCGACAAAGGACCTTACGTGAACATCCGCTCCCTGTCCCGAGGAGACGGCGCGGTGATCGGAGCAGCGGTGCTGCTGCTGATCGCTTCGTTCCTGCCGTTCTTCTCCATCGATGTTGGTTCAGGATCCGACGAGACGGTCAGTACGTGGAGCGCGGCGCTGTTCCCGCTGCTGCCGACCGTGACCCTCGCCGCCCTCGCGGCGGCGGCCCTGATCGTGCTCGGCCGGGCCATGGTGCCCGCGGGCCGCCAGGTGGCGGGACTGACCCTGGAGCAGTGGGGCACCGCGCTGGCCGTCTTCGTCGGCTGGGCGGCGCTGTGGTCGGCGTTCTCCACCGTCATCCCGGACGTGGGCCACGGCGGCGACGGCGACAACATCAGCAAGGGCGCCGGCGCCTGGCTGACGCTCGTCTTCGGCATCGCGTTCGCGGTCCTCGCGGTGCTGTCGTCCCGCCTTCCGGCCCTGCAGGTCCCGCTGATGGGCGCCCCGAAGCAGCCGCAGCCGTACGGTGGCGCGCCCTACGGTGCGCCGCAGCCGGGTCTGGGCCAGCCGGGCATGCCGCAGCCGGGTATGCCGCAGCCGGGTGGCTACGGCTACCCCGGCGCTCCGGCCCCCGACCCGTCGTTCGGCGGACAGCCGCAGCCCCAGCCGCACGCCTTCGGCGGCCAGGCGCCCGCGCCCGCACCGGCCCCGCAGTCGCAGCAGCCGGCGCAGGGCCAGCCGCCGCAGTCCGGTTCCTCGGACTTCACGGCGTTCTGGTTCGCGGTGCCGGTGCCGCGTCCGCTGTTCGCGGAGGACGGTTCGCCGACGCCGATCGCCGAGCTGGCGCCGGGTACGTGGTACCTGGCGGTGGAGCAGCGGGGTGCGGCGCTGATCGCGCAGACGCAGGACGGCCGGCGGGGCGTGCTGCAGGACACGAGCGGTATTCAGCGCGGCTGACGTTCGCGACCGACGTGTGAGCCCCCGCCCGGAATCCGGGCGGGGGCTCATGTCTTTCGCCGCCCCGACCGGTGCCGTACAGTCCTGATCTGACGCATCGTCAGTTACCAGGGAGGCGGCACGCCATGAGGCTCGGGCTGGCACTCGGCTACTGGGGGCGTGGGCCGCGGCCGCGCGATGTGGAACTCGCGCAGGAGGCCGAACGCCTCGGTTACGACTCCGTGTGGACCGCCGAGGCGTGGGGTTCGGACGCTTTCACCCCGCTGACCTGGATCGCGGCGCACACGTCGCGGATCAAGCTGGGGACGGGCATCGCGCAGATGGCCGCCCGCTCCCCCACCGCCACCGCGATGCAGGCGCTCACCCTGGACCATCTGTCCGGCGGCCGGATGCTGCTGGGGCTCGGGCTGTCCGGGCCGCAGGTGGTCGAGGGGTGGTACGGGCGGCCGTTCCCGAAGAGCCCGCTGACCGCGACCCGCGAGTATGTGGACGTGCTGCGGCAGGTCTTCCGGCGGGAGGGGCCGGTCGAGCTGGCCGGGCGGTTTCACAGCCATCCGTATTCCGGCGAGGACGGTACGGGGCTCGGTAAGGCGCTCAAGCCGATCACCCATCCGCTCCGGGCCGATCTGCCGATCCTGCTCGGCGCCGAGGGTCCGAAGAACATCGCCCAGACGACCCGCATCGCGGACGGCTGGATGCCGCTGTACTGGTCGCCGATGCGTACCGACGTCTACGAGCTGTCGCTGGCCGAGGCCCCCAAGGACTTCATGGTCGCGCCCCTGGTGCGGGCCCAGGTGTGCGACGACGTGGCCGAGGGGCTGCTGCCGGTCAAGGCGATGCTCGGCTTCTACATCGGCGGGATGGGTGCCCAGGCGAAGAACTTCCACGCCGACCTGATGGCCCGGATGGGGTACGAGGAGGAGGCCCGGCACATCCAGCGGCTCTTTCTGGACGGGCGCCGGGAGGAGGCGGTGCTGGCCGTTCCGGACGCCTTCGCCGATGAGATCTCGCTGGTCGGACCGCGGGAGCGGATCGCGGAGCGGCTGGAGATGTGGCGGTCGGGCCCGGTCACCGACCTGCTGGTGACCGCGCCCGATCCCGACACCCTGCGTGTGCTCGCCGAGTTGAACGGCTAGCGGGGACGATCTAGCCCCCGAGCTGGCTCGCCGACGGGATCTGGTCCTTGACCTCGGCGCCCGCCTGCTTGCCCGCCTCCTTCACACCGTCGATCGTCTTCTGGAACGTGCTGACCACGTCGTCCGTCGAATCGCCCTTGCGCAGCTTGCTGGGCAGGTCCTTGAGGGCGGCGATTCCGGCGGTCAGCGGGGCCACCAGCTTGGAGAGCGTCGGGTCGCCCTTGGCGTTGTCCGCCGCGGCCTTCAGCCGGTTGTAGGCGAACGCCCCGGCCAGCCCCCCCTTGACCAGGGCGAACGTCCGGCCGTCCGCGCCCTTCTTGAAGGTCCCGGCGCGGTACGGCTTGATGATCCACTGATAGGTGGCGCCCGCCGCGAGCCCGGCGTTCGCGACGAAGCGGGTCTTGGCGAGCTTCTGCTGCTCCACCGTGGTCGACGGCGTCGGGCTGCCGGACACCTCGCTCTTCGCCTTGTCGTTGCACGCGGTCGTCGCGGTGAGGAGCGCACCGCAGAGCAGCAGCGCGGTCAGCAGGCGGCGCAAGGGGATGCCGTTCGGCACGGTCGACCTCCGAGGACGTACGGGGCACACGTCCTCGCAGGATCACCCGGCCGGCACACCCCCGCCACTCGGGCGCCGGGACCGCCGGCCCGGTTGCCGGTGGCCGTCCGGGCCGTCCGGGCCGTTCAGAACGCCGTACGCGCCAGCCAGTGGTCCAGCAGCTCGCGGTCGCCGAGCACCTGCACGCGGTCGCTGTCCAGCGGCAGCCGCCGGTAGAAGGCGAGCAGCAGGTCGGTGAGGGGAGCGCGCAGGGCCACGTCGCCCTTGGCGTGCTCGCGCCGCCAGGTGACGGATTCCGGGCCGCGTTCGATCACCCATTCGGCGACCAGCCCGGCCGGGCTGTCGGTGGCGTGCAGGTGCAGGGTCTGTCCGTGGCCGCGCAGTTCCACGAGTTCCGGGGTCTGCTCGACCGCGAGCGGATCGGTGATGATCTCCAGCCACTCGTCGATCGCGTCCGCGGCCAGCTCGGCCGGCGCGTGGTACTCGCTCCAGGTGGCCAGCGCGGCGTCCGCCCGGTGCACCAGGGTCTCCAGGACCATCCGGCGGGCCCAGAAGCCCGCTTGCTGCGACCGCGCCCAGGTCCATACCGGCAGTTCGGGACCGGCCTCGCGCAGTGTGGCCGCGAACCGCTCGGCACCCTCGGCCAGCCAGCTGTCGAGCTTCTCGCCGGCGGGTGCCTCGTAGTCCGGCACCTGGTTCTCGGGGAGGTACTTCTCGGCCCTGGTGCCGACGATCGTCTCCGCCCAGCGGTGCGCCTGGCCGACGTGGGCCGCCAGCTCGTGCAGGGTCCAGCCCGGGCAGGTCGGCACCTTGGCGCCGGGGTCGGAACCGCGGAGTGTGTCACGCAGCCGGGCGGTCTCCTCGACGATCGCCGTGCAGTACGCCTCGTGCTCCAGCCAGGCCATGCGCCGCCATCCCTCGTCTACTTCATATCGAAAGGATTTTCCACCAGCAGTTTCAACCAGCCTAACGGGGCAAGGCGAGGGTTATGTCCAGACGCTACCGAGGCAATCCCGCAGCGGCGATCATTCTGATCGTCGCAGATGTCGCGGCCCTGATCCTGATCCTGTGGATACTCATGTATCTGCTCGACGCCAACAGGGCCAACGACCTGGTCAACTGGGTCCACCATTCAGCGAATTGGCTCGCGGGCTGGTCCCTCGACCTGTTCACCATGGATTCGGACAAACTCCGCACCGTGCTGAACTACGGCCTGCCGGCCGTCGTTTACCTGGTCATCGGCCATGCCGTGGCCGGCCGGGTCAATCGGGCCTGATCCGGCGGCGCGGAAGAAACCGGCCGGCAGGCCGGCCGCCGGAGCCCGGCCGAGCCCTGGCGGCAACGTCCCCTGACAGCACGGCCGTACGTCCTAGCAGCAGCCCGCGTCGTCCGGAGCCAGGCCGATCGGGAGCCGCTCGCCCCCGAAGACCGCGGTGGTCGCCTCGTCCCCCCCGAGCGCGGCCACCGCGAGCAGCAGTGCGCCGGCCGTCCAGGAGGTACGTTCCTCCGGCCAGACGGCGTCGTCGTCGTAGACGTAGCCCGTCCAGTACATCCCGTCGTCCCCGGTGCGCAGGTGCTGGATGTCGGCGAGGATCTCCACCGCGCGATCGGACTCGCCCATCGCCCACAGGGCGAGGGCGAGTTCCGCGCTCTCCCCGCCGGTGACCCAGGGCCGGTCCGAGACGCAGCGGACCCCGAGGCCGGGCACCACGAAGGTCTCCCACAGCGCCTCGATGCGCTGCTTGGCGGCGGGGCCGCGCAGCGCGGTGCCGAGCACCGGGTAGTACCAGTCCATGGAGAAGCGCCCCTTGTCGAGGAAGCGCTCGGGGTGGTGCAGCACCGCGTGGCCGAGCAGGCCGGTCGCCAGTTCCCAGTCGGGCTGCGGCTCCTCGCGGTAGTCCGCGACGGCCAGCGCGCAGCGCAGCGCCTGGTAGATCGAGGACGAGCCGGTGAGCAGCGCCTCCTCGGGGAAGCTGCCGTCGTCGTCGCGCTTCCAGGCGATCTGGCCGCCGGGCAGCTGGAGCGCGAGCACGAACTCCACGGCGGCGTTGAGGGTCGGCCAGAGGCGTTCCAGGAAGGCGTCGTCGCCCGTGGACAGGTAGTGGTGCCAGATGCCCACGGCCACGTAGGCGACGAAGTTGGTCTCGCGGGTCCGGTCGAGGGGCTCCCCGGGCGCGACGGCCGCGTCCGCACCGGGCACGTCGCCTGCGTACGAGTAGGACGCGTACCAGGAGCCGTCGGTGTTCTGCCGGTCGGCGAGCCAGCGGTACGCGGCCTCGGCGCGGCCGTGTTCGCCCGCCGCGTCCAGGGCCATGGCCGCCTCGACGTGGTCCCACGGGTCGAGGTGCCCGCCGGTGAACCACGGTATGGCGCCGTCGGCCCGCTGGATCGCGGCGATGCCGGCCACGGTCAGCTCGGCCTGCTCGGCGGTCAGGACTCCGGGCAGGACGAGGTGTTCGGTGCGTCCGGGACTCGTCACGCGTCCACCCGCGCATCCAGCACGGGGGTGTGCGGCTTGGTGGCGTAGGCCACGAAGCTCTTGCCGATCAGCGGGTTGAGCGCCTGCTCGGCGACCTTGGTGGCCAGCGGCTTCTTCATGATGTCCCAGACCAGGAGCTTGTGGTAGAGCTTCACCGGCAGGGCCTTGTCGTTGTCGACGCCGACGGCGCACTTGATCCACCAGTACGGGGAGTGCAGTCCGTGCGCGTGGTGGGTGCCGTAGGGCTGGAGGCCGGCCTCGCGCATCTTGCCGAGCAGTTCGTCGCCCCGGTAGATGCGGATGTGGCCGCCCTCGACCTCGTGGTAGGCGTCGGAGAGCGCCCAGCAGATCTTCTCCGGGCCGAAGCGCGGCACGGTGATCGCTATCCGGCCGCCGGGCCGCAGCACCCGCACCATCTCGGCGAGTACGCCCTTGTCGTCCGGGATGTGCTCCATGACCTCGGAGATGATCACGACGTCGAAGCTGTCGTCGGGGAACGGCAGCTGGAGCGCGTCACCCTCCATCGCGACGGCGGACGCGCCGGCCGGGGCCTCGCCCTCCGCCTTCATCGCCGCGAACCATTTGGCGACCTCGCGGATCTCGTCGCCGTTGCGGTCCAGGGCGACGACATTGGCGCCGCGCCGGTAGCACTCGAAGGCGTGCCTTCCGGCGCCGCAGCCCAGGTCGAGGACCCGGTCGCCAGGGGCGAGCGGGAAACGGGAGAAGTCGACGGTCAGCACGGAGCCTCTGCTTTCGTCCGGTGGGTCGGGGCGGGGGCGGCGGACTGGGCGGCGATCGCCGCTCGGTAGTGCTCGGCCGTGCCGATGGCGGCCTGTTCCCAGGTGAAGCGGCTGAGGACGCGCTGCCGGCCGGCCACACCGAGGCGGCGCCGCAGGTCCGCGTCCCCGAGCAGCCGGCCCAGGGCGGTGGCGAGCGCGCCGGCGTCACCGGGCGGTACGGCGAGACAGGTCTCGCCGTCGGTCCCGGCGACCTCGGGGATCGCGCCGCCGGTGGTGGCGACCAGCGGGGTGCCGGTGGCCATCGCCTCGGCGGCGGGCAGTGAGAAGCCTTCGTAGAGCGAGGGGACGCAGGCGACCTCGGCACCGCGGATGAGGTCGACGAGTTCGGCGTCGGTGATGCCCTTGACGAAGTCGATGGCGCCTTCGAGGCCGAACCGGGTGATGGCGGCGGCGACCGGTCCGTCCTCGGCGCGCTTGCCGACGACGACGAGATGCGCGTCGGGTCGCTCCGCACGGAGCTTGGCGAGCGCTTCGACGAGGTGGACCAGGCCCTTCAGCGGCACATCGGCGCTGGAG
The DNA here is from genome assembly GCF_023701745.1 of Streptomyces sp. RKAG293. NCBI lineage: Bacteria > Bacillati > Actinomycetota > Actinomycetes > Kitasatosporales > Streptomycetaceae > Streptomyces > Streptomyces sp. RKAG293. Next base: position 3,141,325 of record NZ_JAJOZB010000001.1, read on the forward strand.
GTGGTGACGATCCGGCCGGGGATCTCGGGCACCGAGGCGTCCGGCGAGAAGAGCCGGGAGTCGGCGCCGATGTGGACGACGTGGACGCGGTCCCACCGCACCCCGAGGTCCTCCACGATCTCGGCGCGGGAGGAGCCGGAGACGGTCAGCACGGACGGCAGCCGGCGCGCGACGCGCTTCTGCATCTGCGTGAAGCCGTACCAGCGGCGCACCGACAGCCGGCGCTTCCAGCTGGGCGCCGCGGCCAGGTCCAGCCGCCGGTCGACGGTGATCGGGTGGTGGATCGTGGTGACCAGCGGGGTGCCCAGGCCGAGCAGCCCGTAGCCGAGCGTCTGGTTGTCGTGGATCACGTCGAACTCACCGCGCCGGGCCGCCAGGTGGCGCCGGGCGCGCAGCGAGAACGTCAGCGGCTCCGGGAAGCCACCGGTCCACATCGTGCCGGCCTCGACCGCGTCGATCCAGTCGCGGTACTCGCGCAGCCCGGGATTGCGGAACGGGTCCGGCTGCCGGTACAGGTCCAGGCTGGGCAGCTCGGTGAGGGTCACCCCGGCACCGACGGCGTCGAGCACCGGATAGGGCTGGGCACCGATCACCTCGACGGTGTGGCCGAGCCGGGCGAGCTCACGGGAGAGATGGCGTACGTAGACGCCCTGGCCCCCGCAGAAGGGGTTCCCCTTGTAGGTGAGCAGCGCGATCCGTAGTGGCATGGCCTCAACGGTCACTCCCGGCCCCCTTCTCACTCACTTCCGCCGGAGCGTAACCGGTCGCGCTAATCTAGAACAAGTTTCAGACTCGAACGTTCAGAACCGAATCTACCGGCAGCGGCACGGCCCCGAATGAGACGGACCAGGTGATTCGCACCACGACATCTGTCCTGCCATCATGCAACGCAGTGCCACGGTGACCGCGGATTACGGATGGAATGTCACGGAATGGGACATATGACAACAGAACCCAAGCCGCCGACTCCGTCGTCGCCCCTGCTGACCGAACGTCAGGAGGCGCGCCGCCGTCGCATCCTGCACGCCAGCGCGCAGCTCGCCTGCCGCGGCGGTTTCGACGCGGTGCAGATGCGTGAGGTCGCCGAGAACTCGGGCGTCGCGCTCGGCACGCTCTACCGCTACTTCCCGTCCAAGATCCATCTGCTGGTCGCCACCATGCAGGACCAGCTCGGCCAGATGCACGAGACGCTGCGCAAGCGTCCGCCGGACACCGCCGAGCCGGCCGACCGGGTCGCCGAGACGCTGATGCGCGCCTTCCGTGCGATGCAGCGCGAACCGCATCTGGCCGACGCGATGGTGCGCGCCCTGACGTTCGCCGACCGTTCCGTGAGCCCCGAGGTCGACACGGTCTCCCGCCTCACCACCGCGATCATCCTGGACGCGATGGGCCTGGACGGCCCGCCCACCGCCGACCAGCTCTCCGCGGTCCGGGTGATCGAGCACACCTGGCACTCGGCCCTGGTGACCTGGCTCTCCGGCCGGGCCTCCATCGCCCAGGTGAAGATAGACATCGAAACTGTGTGCCGCCTGATCGACCTGACGGCGCCGGAGCCGCGCGGCTGAGAAGGCGCCTCCGGGGCAGCACGCCCGGGACCTGGCGATACCGGCCGGGGGGATGTGCCGGAGGCACCCCCGGGTGGCCCCTGTCGCACGCACATTCCCGGCGTGCGGGGGGCACATGGGCGCACGGAATGCGCCTCCGTGCATCTCCTTGGCCGGATTGCGGGGCCATCCCTGACGACATCGCGGGTACGAATGGGGTTGCTCGCACGGTCCGGTCCACGGGGTTCTCGAAGGGGCAAATGTGATCCGGGTTTTACTAGTACATGACACATGGCTCATGCGATCCGCGCTCGCGGCGCTGCTGGGCAGGGAACATGACATCGAAGTGGTGGCCACACCATGGCGCAACGCACCAAGACGCGCCCGGTCGTTACGGCCTCAAGTGTGCGTGGTCGACGTGGAGTGTCCCGGCGCCGAACACGGCAACGTGGCCCAGCTGACGGAGTTACAGGACTACGCGGTCGGCCAGGAATGCGCGCTGCTCGTGCTGGCCACCGCGAGCCGCCCGGGGCTGCTGCGCCGCGCTTCGCAGGCGCGTGCGCTGGGGTTCGTCAACAAGGACGCACCGCCGGAGGAACTGGTCCGCGGGATCAGGAGAGTCGCTACGGGGGAACGTTTCGTCGACAATTCGCTCGCTTTTGATTTCCTCCAGGCCGCCGACATTCCGCTGACGCCCCGTGAGTTGAGCGTGCTGTCACTCGCCGCCGAAGGTGCGTCCATCGGTGAGATCGCCCGCGTCCTGCACCTGTGCAACGGCACCGTGCGCAACTACATGGCCGCGATCACCCGCAAGACGGGCGCCAGGAACCGGGTCGACGCCATACGAATATCCCGGGTGGCCGGCTGGCTCTGACCAGTTCCCCACCAGGTCCCGGTAGAGCGCGGACCGCTCCAGCAGCTCCTCGTGGCCGCCGCACACCGTATGCGTGCCGTCCATGACCAGCACCCGGTCCGCGCGCCGCGCCGAGCTGATGCGGTGCGCGATCACGATCAGCGCTCCGCCGCCGGGGCGGAGTGCGAAGGCCCGTTCCGCGCGGGCCTCCGCCGCCGGGTCGAGATGGCAGGTCGCCTCGTCCAGCAGCACCAGCGGCGCGGGCGACAGATAGGCACGAGTGAGCGCCAGCAGCTGCCGCTCCCCCTGGGACAACGTGCCCGGCTCCGCGATGCCGTCCAACCCGCCCATCCGGTCCAGCAGTTCCGCCATCCCGACGGCCCCGGCCGCCGCCCGCAGCCGGCTGTCGGAGACCGGCTCGGGCCCGGGGCACAGGTAGGACAGGTTGTCGCGGACGCTGCCGGCGAAGACGTACGCCTCCTGCGGGATCAGCACCCGCATCCCCGGCAGTTCGGTGGCCGGCCGCTCCCGCAGCGGCCGCCCACCGAGTTCCACCACGCCCGCACCCGGGTGCAGCAGGCCTCCGATGAGCCCCGCGAGGGTCGACTTGCCGATCCCGCTCGGCCCGACGACCGCCAGATGACAGCCGCGCGGCACCACGAGGTCCAGCTCCCGGACCACCGGCTCGGCCAGTTCCCCGTAGGCGAAGGTGACACCGCGCAACTCCACGGCGGGGGCGGCGGGTACATCCCTGAGGGCGGGCCCGTACGGCGCATCACCGGCGGGCGCTGCGTCCGCGGGGTCCGGTGCGGCGGCCTGCGGTACCAGACGGCCGAGGACGACGACGAAGCGCGAGCCGGCCGTGCCCAGCCCCTGCGTCAGGCTCTGCAGTGCCGGCAGCAGCGACTGGGTGAGGTAGGCGAGGGCGCCGACCAGCGCGCCCGCGGTCACCCCTCTCCCCAGCAGCCACGGCGCCGAGGCGAGCAGCAGCACGACGGGGAGCCGGCCGCCGACGCCCAGGGCCAGCGCGCGCAGCACTCCCCAGCGGGCGAGGACCCGTGACGCGCGGAATTCGGTGTCGATCCGCCGCGCGGCCTCCGCCGTCATCCGCTCCTCCGCGCCGCAGGCGGCGATGTCGCGGAGCCCGGCGGCCATCGCGCCCAGGCTCTCGGCCACGTCCTCATTCGCGGTGAGGAAGGCCGCCTGGCGGCGGTTCATCGGCCGCAGCGTCAGACAGAAGAGCCCGAGCCCCACGAACAGCGGCGGCACGACGACGAGCAGCAGGACGGGAGCCAGCGAGAGCAGTCCGATGAGGGCGCCCGCGACGGTGAACAGGAACGACCGCGACACCATGACGAGACCGGCGAACGTGTCGCGGGCGATCTCGACCTGCTGGGTCAGCCGGGAGACGACCGCGGTGTCCGCGCCGTGCGGGTCGCGTACGGCGTCGTCCAGGCCGCGGGCCACCACCCGCCGCACCAGGCCGTCACGCAGCGGCTCCACCAGGGCCGCGACCGCGCGGTAGACCCGACCGGTCCCGAACGCGCCCGCCGCCACGGCCAGCGCGGCCAGCCCCAGCCAGCCGAGACCCACCCCGGCGCGCCCGGCGAGGAACCCGTCGTCCAGGGCCCGCGCCAGCGCGAATCCGGTCAGGAACGTCTCGACGGCCTCCAGCACCGACCACCCGAGGAGCGCGCCGACCACCCGCGGCCGCCGCCGCAGGAAGCGGATCCCCTCGGCCCGCAGGCCGGAGCCGGCCCGGCCGCCGCGCCGCGTCACCACGATCCCGCCTCCTCCACTGTCCCTTCCCGATCGCGCTCAGCATCAGGATCGGGATCGGAATCAGGATCGGGATCGGTCGGGGCGTGGAAGACCGCCCGGTACTCCGGCAGCCGCCAGAGGTGGTCGTGCGGGGCGATGGCGCGGATGCGGCCGTCGTCGAGCCAGGCGACGAGATCGGCGCGGGCGGCGGTGGAGGCGCGGTGCGCGACGATCAGCCGGGAGCGGTCGGGGGTGGGGCTCAGCAGGGCGGCCGTGACCCGGAACTCGGTGACCGTGTCGAGGCTGGACGTCGCGTCGTCGAGGATCAGCAGCCGGCCCGGGTGCGCGAAGGCGCGGGCGAGGCCCAGCCGCTGCGACTCGCCGCCGGACAGGAACGCGTCACCGCAGGCAGTGGCGTAACCCTCGGGCAGGAGCCGGATGAAGCTGTCGGCGCAGGCGGTGCGGGCGGCCTCGGTGACCGCGGCCCCGGCGGGCTCGGGGATGCCGAAGGCGATGGTGCCGCCGATGGTGCCGCCCAGCAGCGCTGGGCGCTCGAAGGCGTAGCCGACGGCGCCGCGCAGTTCGTCGTGGGAGAGCCCGTCGAGCGGAACGCCGTCGAGCTCCACGGTTCCCCGGTCCGGGTCGGCGAGCCGTCCGGCGATCGCGGCCAGCACGGACTTGCCCGTGCCGGACCGCCCGACGAGGGCCACGGACGTACCGCCGGGCAGCGTCAGATCGAGGTCGTCCAGGACGGCCCGGCCGCCCCGTACCGCGGTGATGCCGCGCAGTTCGAGTCGTCCCGTGCCGCCGGCCGGTAGGTGTCCGGTCCCGTACGCGGTGGCCGGTTCGGCGAGCAGCTCGGCGAGCCGCCGGGCGGCGGTGCGGCTGCGGACCAGGCCGTTGATCTGGCCCACGGCCATGCCGAGCGCGGTGGCGAGCACGGCGTACCGCGAGGCCGCCAGCAGCTCGCCGACGCTCAGGTGCCCCTGGGAGACCCGGAGCCCGCCGACCGCGAGGACGGCGATCTGCAGCAGCGGGACGATGATGGCGGCCTGGGCGTTGGAGCGGCCCTGGATCTGCCACATGCGCAGCCCCTGGCGGCGCAGTTCGGGCAGCGGCTCCAGGACCCGGGCGATCTCGCGTTCGGTGGTCGCGGCGGCGGCGATGGTGCGGGCGCCGCCGAGCGCTTCGACGAGCCGGCCCGCGATCTCGCCCTGGGCGGTCTGGTAGCGCGCGACGCTGTCGGTGGCGCGGCGGACGAAGGCCCGCAGGGTCAGGGCGAGGACCGGCAGGCCGGCGAGGAACGCGACGGCGAGCCAGGGGTCGATGAGGGCGAGCGCGACGAGGCCGCCGACCGGGGTGATCACGGTGGCGAGCAGCGTGGCGAGCGCGGCCGGGGCGGTCCCGGCGTGCGCGGCGTTGCCGATCAGCCGGGCGACCAGGTCGCCGGGCGGGAAGCGGGAGGTGGCGCGCGGCCCGGTGGCCAGTACGTGGCGCAGCAGCCGACCGCGTACCCAGGCGGTGCCGCGGGCGTTGGTGACGCCGGTGATCAGCCCGTCGACCGCGTCGAGGAGGACGAGTACGCAGGTGAGGGCGGTGCACAGCAGGATCCAGTGGGTGGCCTGCGGGCCGCTGTCGCGGGTGAGCAGCAGGTCCAGGGTCCGGCCGAGGGCGGCCGGGAGGGCCAGCCCGATGAACGCGGAGGCGGTGGTGCACAGACAGAGCGCGGCGCTGCGGCCCGCGCTGTGCCGGACCGCCGCGCGCAGCAGCCGGTCGGCCTCGGCCGCGGTGGAGGTCCCGGTGGTCCCGCTGGTCCCGCTGGTCTCCGTACCGGTGGAGGTCGCCATGTGGTGGAGGTCCTCACCTCGTTCGCGGTGACGGACACGGTCCCGGGCGGCGTGCTGCCGCCCGGGACCGCGTCCGTGCTCAACTACCTACTGGTGTCACAGGCAGAGAAGAACACTGCCGTGGCTGTTGGTGTCGCAGAGGAGGAGGCTCGCGGTGCTGAGGTCGCCGCCACCGCCGCCGCCACCGCCGCCGTGGCCCTGCGGGATTTCCAGGCTCTGAAGGTCGAGAAGTGCCATGGTGTAGTCCTTTCGATCATGGGGACGGGGTTGATGTTGTTTCAGCCCCGGTGAAGGGGCTGCTCTGGGGCCGCGTGAGCGGCGGGAGGAACGGGAGGGCCGCGGGCTGTTCGCCCAGTGCCGCGCCGAGCGCGAGCAGGCAGCCGGCCGTTCCGGTGTTGAGGTCCATGGAGAGCCGCATCATCTGGTCGCCGGGGAAGGCGAGATGGCCCTGATAGGGCATCGCGTACCAGGAGAGTGCGGCGATCTGGGCGGCCAGGTGGCCGGGAGCCGCGTCCGGGGCCGTCGTGCGGCCGAGGTGCAGGATCATGCCGGCCCGTCCGTTGAACAGTCCGGGCTGCGCGTAGTAGCGCGATCTCGCGGCGGGCAGGATCCCGGCCCGCGCCCGTTCGAACTCGTCGTCGGGGCGGTGCGCGAGATAGTCGTCGAGGACCATGCCGATGCCGACGCTGCCCGCTCCGAGATAGGGCATGGTCCGGAAGCCCTCGTTGACGAGCCAGGTGCCCTCCCGGTCCTGGCCGCACTTGGCGAGGTCCTGGCGCAGCGCGGTCGCGGCGAGGTCGAGCAGCTCGGGCGCGCCGGTCCGCTCGTACAGGCGCAGGAAGAGCAGGGCGGATCCGGTGGCGCCGCGCAGCAGCCCGGTGTGGGTGCCGGGCTCGCCGGCCAGCCGGTCGGCGAGCAACTGGGCGGCCTCCACGGCCCGGTCCCGCAGTCCGCTCTCGCCGGTGGTCCTGGACAGGTGCTCAAGGGCCAGGCCCACGCCGGCGAGACCGCCGTACAGGTCGGGCACCAGGCGCTGCCAGTTCTCGCCCAGTACGCGCTCGGTCAGATCGAGCGCGCGCGGGGTGTGGCCGAGCCGGTCGAGGACGAACGCGGTGCCGAGCAGCCCGTCGTAGAGGCCGAGCAGGGTGCCGGGCGGCGGCGGGTCGGTATGGCGCAGTAACCATTCCTCACCGGCTTCGTACCGCTCGGCGCCGGTCTCGGCGAGGGCGTACAGGACACCGGCGGCGCCGTGCGCCAGCCCGATCCCGCCGCCGTCGGAGAACTGGGCGACGTCGCCGGGGAACAGCCGGTCGTCGCGTTCCGGGGTCGCCGAGGCGAGGATCGCGGCGACCATCGAGTCGCGGCTGCGCGGCCAGTCGGCCGGCTCCACGGGTACGTAGGGGGTCCGACCGCGGGTGGTGGGACTGGTTCCGGTGATCGTCTCGACGGCCTCGTCGAGGAACTCCCTGGGCACCGGGAACTGTTCGGCGATCACGTCGGCCAGGTGTACGGCCTTGTCGCGGTCCACCACCAGCAGCGTCGTCATCGGCAGGAACAGCGCCAGCCGCAGACAGGCGAGCGCGTACCGGTCCACCTCGAAGCCCCTGCGGTCCGCCGGGGCGATGAAGCCGGGGTGGGCCAGGGCCTGGCGGGTGTGCTCGTCAATGTGCGCGGCGGCCTCGAAGTCCAGCAGCGAGACCGACCGTTCGTCGGGCCCGACCATGATGTTGAACATGTGCAGGTCGTTGAAGACCACACCGCGGCTGTGCACGGCGGCGACGGCCTCCTCGACCGCGGCGTGGATGCCGAGCGCCCAGTCGGTGTAGTCGGCGACCGCCGAAGGGTCGGGATCGACGGAGATCAGCGGATGGCGCTGGGCGAAGAACGAGTTGAGGGTGCGGCCCTCCAGGAAGTCCATCACCAGGAAGCGGTGGTCGCCCAGGACGAACCAGTCGCGGACCTCGGGGGCGATGCCCAGCCCCGACAGCCGTTCCAGAGCGGTCTTCTCGCGCTCCAGCCGGGCGACGGCGTCGGCCCCGTCCGCGGCCAGCCCGGCGTACGGCCTGGCCTCCTTGAGGACGACCTTCTCGCCGGTCCGCACGTCCTGGCCGGTGTAGACACCGCCGCCGTTGGAGAAGTGCAGAGCACTCTCGATGCGGTACGGGAGGTCGTTGGTGGTCGTGGCGTTGCGGGCGTCCAGGTGCGGCTGGAGGAACGCGGGGAGCGTCACCCACGGCGGGACGTGGAAGGCCGGCTCCCGGCGGTCCGGTACGAGCACGCCGTCGGCGTCCTCGACGGCGGAGACCAGCACACCCGAGGCGTCCACGCAGTACCGCTGGGCGAATCCGCCGTAGCGGACGTAGAGCGGTCCCTGGTTCCAGCGCAGGTCGCTGAGGATGTACGGGCCGGCCTCGCCGCCGAGCAGGTCCTCCAGTTCCCGGAGGATCGTGTGCAACTGCTCGTCGTCAGACGGGTAGATGGTGATGCACTTGCCGCTGGAGGCGCGCCCCGCGTACTTGGAGTTGCGCAGGTGCAGGGCGTAGGGACCGGGTACGAACTTGAACGGTATGCCGCGCGGGACGCAGTGGTCCCAAACCTTCGCGATGGTCTTCTCGGCGTTTTCCAGACACGCGGAGACATGGATCTTCCACCCCTGCGGGGGCGATCCGGGTCTGGGAACGCCGGTGCCGTCCACCGGCGTGAAGTGCAGCCAGTCACCGGAGCGTCCGGTGCGCCAGCCCTCGGGAACCGGGCGCTGGGCCGGCTCGTAGAGCGACGCACCGGATCCCTTGTCGGAACCGGAGCCCGTGGACAAGCGGTCCGGGGTCTCGTAGAAATACCTGTCGACTAGGCAAAAGACCTCGTACCGCTTGTCCATGACTCTCCCCCTCCGGCCTCGAGGTGCTGAGATTTTCACGTGGCCGAAACGGGGAACAGTCGCGTCCGTAACGAAATACCCGTGCAGAACGCATATGTGCGTAATGCACGGGTGCGCAGCCACAGGTCAGGACGTGTCCTGACCTGCGGCTGGACAGCTGTTCCGCACCAGGTCGTTACTCCTCGGGCGGGAAGACCGGCTCACCGGTGGCGAGCAGGGTGAGCGTGATCGCCTCCACCGGGCACCCTTCGGCCGCCGCCAGCACCTGTTCCGAGGCGTCGGCCTCGGCGGCGGCGGGGTGGGACTGCCGGGCGCCGTCGAGGGTGAAGCCGTCCGGGGCCGCGTTGACGCACATGCCGGAGCCGATGCAGACCGTGCGGTCCACCTCGATGTGCCAGCGGTCGCCCATCAGCCCGCCGCCCCCGCCGTACCGGCCGGCGCCTGGTATCCGGCCGGCAGGTGGATCATCTTGTGCTCCAGGTACTCGCCGAAGCCCTCGGGGCCGAACTCCCGGCCCACGCCCGAGTTCTTGTAGCCGCCGAACGGGCCGAGCATGTCGAGGCTGAAGGTGTTCACCGAGTACGTGCCGGTGCGCACCTGGCGGGCGATGTCGATGCCGTGCTCGACGTCGGCGGTCCACACGCTGCCGGACAGCCCGAACTCGGAGTCGTTGGCGATCCGCAGCGCCTCGGCCTCGTCGTCGTACGGGAGCAGGCAGATGACCGGGCCGAAGATCTCCTCGCGGGCGATCCGCATGGAGTTGCTGACATCGCCGAAGAGCGTCGGTTCGACGTACCAGCCGGTGTCCAGTCCGGCCGGCCGGCCGCCGCCGGTCAGCACCTTCGCGCCCTCCTCCTGACCGATCTTGATGTAGTCGAACGAGCGCTGCTGCTGGCGCTGGGCGACCAGCGGGCCGACCTCGGTGGCCGGGTCGAGCGGATCGCCGACGACCAGCGCGGAGGCGGCCGCGGCGAAGCGCTCGGCGATCTCGTCGTAGCGGGAGCGCGGCGCCAGGATCCGGGTCTGGGCCACGCACGCCTGGCCGTTGTTCATCCAGGCGGCCGAGGTGATGCCGGGGACGGCGGTGTCCAGGTCCACGTCCGGGAGGATGACGGCGGCGGACTTGCCGCCCAGTTCCAGGGTGACGCGGGTGAGGTTGCGGGACGCGACCTCCATCACCCGCCGGCCGGCCCCGACCGAGCCGGTGAACGACACCTTGTCGACGCCGGGGTGGCCGACCAGGTACTCGCTGACCTCCCGGTCGGCCGCCACGACCGACAGCACGCCGTCGGGCAGCCCGGCCTCCTTGGTGATCTCGGCCAGCACGTACGCGTCGAGCGGGGTCTCCGGCGACGGCTTCAGTACGACGGTGCAGCCGGTGAGCAGCGCGGGCCCGAGCTTGGCGGCGGCGGTGAACTGCGGGACGTTCCACGGCACCACGGCCGCGACGACCCCGACGGGCTCCCGGCGGACCAGGATCGGGCCGAGGACGCCGGTGCGGTGCTCCTCGTAGGGGAAGTCGCGGGCGACGGTGATCGCCGCGTCCCACACCATCATCGCGCCGAGCGACTGGGCGAGGATGCTCCACGAGTAGGGGGAGCCGTTCTCCGAGCTGATGAGACGGCCTATCTCGTCGTACCGGACGGCGATCGCGTCCTTGATGCGGGTGACGACGGCGATCCGCTCGTCGAGGGTCATCCGCGGCCACGGACCCTCGTCGAACGCCTTGCGGGCCGTGGCGACCGCGCGGTCCACGTCGGCGCGGGAGGCGTGCGGCACCCGCCCGATGACCTGCTCGGTGTGCGGGGAGATGACCTCGATGGTCTCGCTGCCGAGCGGGTCCACCAACTCCCCGCCGATGAACAGCTGTCCGTGTTCGATGAGGTCGGTCATTACTGGTGCCTCCTGCGGGTCGGCCCATACCTGACGCTGTTTCAGAACTGATACCAGTTCTAGTTATAGTGGGCAATGACTTCGTCGGCGAGAGGGGACCAGATGGTGCGCGTGACCGACCACGGCGGAGGGGTCTGGAGCATCCCGGTCCCGATCCCCGACAACCCCCTCGGCCACACGCTCGTCCATCTCCTGGACACCGACCGCGGTCCCGTGCTGATCGACACCGGCTGGGACGACCCGGACTCGTACGCCGCACTGGAGGCCGGTCTCGTCGAGGCGGGCACCTCCGTCGCCGAGGTGCACGGCGTCCTCATCACCCACCACCACCCCGACCACCACGGGCTGTCCGCGCAGGTCCGGGAGGTGTCCGGGGCCTGGATCGCGATGCACGCCGCCGACGCGGACGTGGTGCGCCGCACCCGGTCCGCCGAGCCGGCCCGCTGGATGTCCTTCATGATGGCGAAGCTCATCGCCGCCGGGGCCCCCGAGGAGCACCTCGCCCCGCTGCGCGCCGCCCGCGCCGCCGGCCGGCCGACCACCCTGCCGGGGCTGCGGCCCGCGCTCCCGGACCGGGACATCGAACCCGGCGAGCTCGTGGACCTCGCCGGCCGGCGGCTGCGCGCCATCTGGACGCCCGGCCACACCCCCGGGCACGTCTGCCTGTTCCTGGAGGAGAGCCGGCGGCTGTTCTCCGGCGACCACCTGCTGCCGGGGATCTCCCCGCACATCGGGCTGTACGAGGACCCCGACGACGAGGTCGAGACCGATCCGCTCGGCGACTACCTGGCCTCGCTGGAGCGCATCGGCCGGCTGAACCCCGACGAGGTGCTGCCCGCCCACCAGTACGCGTTCAAGGACGCGGCGGGCCGGGTGCGGGAGCTGCTCGACCACCACGAGGAGCGGCTCGCCGGGCTGGCGGCGCTGATCAGCGACGCACCGCGCACGCCCTGGCAGCTCGCCGAGGTGATGGAGTGGAACCGTCCCTGGGAGCAGATCCCGTTCGGCTCCCGCAACATCGCCGTCTCCGAGGCCGAGGCCCATCTGCGGCGGCTGGTGAAGGCCGGCCGCGCCGAGGCCGTCCCCGGCTCCGACCCGGTCACGTACCAGGCGGTCTGACGGAACGGGCGGCCGGGGCGCGGGCGGGCCGGGACCGGGAGCGGCACCCGCAGGGCATACGATGTTCGGGACAATTCCATCCACGTCCGAGCGGGGGAAGCCGGCGCGAATCCGGCACTGACCCGCAACCGTGAGCCGTCCCCAGGGCAGGGGCGGCGAGTCGGAGTACCCGCGCGGACGGGAGCGGCTCCCGGTCCGGCAGATGCGGCGACGTATCGGCGGTGACCGGCACCGTCGAGGTAACGGAGCCGGAGCCCGGTGCCCCGCGCATGGCGCGGGCTCGCAGCGGTGCGCCCGGCCACGCACCCGCTCAGCGAAAGGCATCAACCCCTCATGAACCTCCGTCGCAGCGCCGCCGCGCTCGCCGCCGCCACCGTGCTCGGTATGGCCGCGGTGCCCGCGGCCTCCGCCGACACCCCGCTGCCGCCGGGTCTCTACGGCACCGGGGACCCGACGTACGACGGGGTGTGGCGGCAGTCGTACGCGCTGCTGGCGCTGGACACCGCCGGGGTGAAGCCGGCCGACAGCGCCGTGGCCTGGCTGACCGGTCAGCAGTGCGCGGACGGCGGCTTCCCGTCGTACCGGGCCGACACGTCGAAGGCCTGCGACGCCAAGACGGAGGACACCAACGCGACGGGCATCGCCGTGCAGGCGCTCACCGCGCTGGGCGACAAGGCCACCACAGACACTGTCGTGAAGAAGGCCACCGACTGGCTGACCTCGGTGCGCAACAAGGACGGCGGCTGGTCGTACAACCCCGGCGGCGCCTCCGACCCGAACTCCACCGGTGTCGTGATCGGCGCGCAGAGCGCTGTCCGGGAGGCCTCGGACAGCCTCAAGGCCTTCCAGTTCGGCTGCGACGCCAAGGCCGCCGACCGCGGCGCCTTCGGCTACCCGATGAACGGCAAGCTCACGGTGAACGCCAAGGCCACCGCCGACGCGGTGCGCGGCGCCCACGGCGCGGGGTTCGTCGTCGCCCCGTCGACCACGAACGTGGTCGCGACCGCCCCGGACTGCGCGTCGCCCGACGCCTACAAGAAGCTCGACGCGGACGGTGCCGCCTCGGCCGGCGGCGCGTACCTGACGACGCAGCTCACCGCGGGCGGCGGCCACCTGACCGCCGTCACGCCGGGCGCGGACAAGCCGACGCCGGACTACGGCACCACCGCCGACGCCGTGATCGCGCTGGCCGCGATCCACCAGCGCGACACGGCGAAGACGTCGTACGACTGGCTCGCGAAGAACTCCGCGACCTGGTCGAAGGGCAACCCCGCGGCCCTGTCCCAGCTGATCCTCGCCGCCCACGCGACGGGCAACGACCCGCGGAGCGCCGGCGGCGCGGACCTCGTCCAGCAGCTGACCAACCTCGGCCCGAAGCCGGCCGCCGCGGCGAGCGCGAGCCCGTCGCCGTCCGACAGGACCGAGAAGAAGGACGACAAGTCCTCCTCGGCCACCTGGTGGATCGTCGGGGTCTTCTTCGTCGCCAGCATCGGCGTCGGGTTCCTCGTCAGCGGCCGCAAGAAGAAGCAGGGCTGATGCCGCGCCCCCGGCTGCGGGTCCTCGCCGTCCTGCTGGCGCTCGGCGCGCTGCTCGCGGTCTCCGCCCTGCCCGCGCAGGCCGCCGCGTACCGCTACTGGTCGTTCTGGCAGCGCTCCGGCGACACCTGGACGTACGCGCAGACCGGTCCCGCGCTGGACCGGCCCGACGACGGGTCGGTGGAGGGCTGGCGCTTCGCGGCCAGCGCCGAGGCGCAGGACTCCTCGAAGCCGCGGGACGTCCCCGGCGCCACGTCGTTCGCCGCGATCTGCACGGGCACCCCGCCCAAGGGCGGCACCAAGCGCATCGCCCTCGTGCTGGACTTCGGCACCGCCGCCGACGCGGGCGGCGGTGCGGCACCGCCCGCGCCGCGTACCGCCTGCGCCCAGGTCCCGGGCGACGCGACGGGCGACGACGCGCTCGCCGCCGTCGCCAAGCCGCTGCGCTACAACTCGGCCGGCATGGTGTGCGCCATCGCCGGCTACCCGAAGGCGGGCTGCGGGGAGCCGGTCGCAGAAGGCTCCGGAGGCTCCGGCACGGCATCGGCGTCGAAGAGCCCCGCGCCGCAGGCGTCGGGCGACGGCGGCGGTGACGGCGGGGGTCCCTCGGTCGGTTGGTTCGCCGGCATCGCCGCCGTCCTCGCCCTCGGCGGGGCGGCCCTCTGGCAGGCCCGCCGCCGGCGCGGATGAACACCGGGGTACGCCGGAACACCGCCGGCCGCGGGGCCGCCGTCGCCACCCGGTCGACGGCGCTGCACGCCGGGGCGTGGTGGCTGTGGGCGCTGGGGCTGGCGACGGCGGCGTCCAGGACCACCAATCCGCTGCTGCTCCTGCTGCTGGTCGCGGTCGCGGGCTATGTGGTCGCCGCCCGCCGCACGGACGCGCCCTGGGCGAAGTCCTACGGGGCGTTCCTGAAGCTGGGACTGGTGGTGCTGGCGATCCGGCTGGCCTTCGCGGTCCTGCTCGGCTCGCCGATCCCGGGGACCTACGTGCTGTTCAGGCTGCCCGAGGTCCCGCTGCCCGACTGGGCGCGGGGGGTCAGGCTGGGCGGGAAGGTGACCGCTGAGGGTCTGCTGTTCGCGCTGTACGACGGCATGAAGCTGGCCACCCTGCTGGTCTGCGTGGGCGCGGCGAACGCGCTCGCCAACCCGGCCCGCCTGCTCAAGTCGCTGCCGGGCGCGCTGTACGAGGCGGGTGTCGCGGTCGTCGTGGCGATGACCTTCGCCCCGAACCTCGTCACCGATGTGCAGCGGCTGCGCGCCGCCCGCCGGCTGCGGGGCCGTGACGACCGCGGGGTGCTGGCGCTGCTGCAGGTCGGACTTCCGGTTCTGGAAGGGGCGCTGGAGCGGTCGGTGGCGCTGGCCGCCGCGATGGACGCCCGCGGCTACGGCCGCTCCGCCGACGTACCGGCCGGGATACGCCGGACGACGGCCGCGCTGACGCTGGGCGGACTGCTCGGCGTGTGCGCGGGAACGTACGCGCTGCTGTCCGCGTCCGGCGCCGGGTACGGCGTGCCGGTGCTGCTGCTCGGGCTGGTCTCGGCGCTGGCGGGGCTGCGGCTCGGCGGCCGGCGGTCGATCCGCAGCCGCTACCGGCCCGACCGGTGGGGCGCGCGGGCCTGGCTGGTGTCGGGCTCCGGGGTCGCGGTGGCGGGGCTGATGATCTGGGCGGCCTCGCACGATCCACTGGCGCTGGCCCCGCCGACGATCCCGCTCGCCGCGCCCACGCTGCCCCTGTGGCCCGCGCTCTCGATCCTGATCGGGCTGCTGCCCGCGTTCGTCGCACCACCCCCGGCGCCGCCCCGGCCCACCCCGGTGTCCCCGGCCCAGCACGTCGGGCCGGCCCCGCAGGTCAAGCCGGCCACGCACGGCGTCCCGGCCCCACACGGCGTCCCGGCCCGGCACGTCATCCCCCAGCCGAACTCGAAGGAGGACCGCACGTGATCCGCTTCGAGCAGGTCTCCGTCCGGTACGACGACGCCGCAGAGCCCGCCGTCGCCGGAGTGGACCTCACCGTCCCCGAGGGTGAACTGTGCCTGCTCGTCGGGCCGTCCGGAGTCGGTAAGTCGACTCTGCTGGGCGCGGTGTCCGGTCTGGTGCCGCACTTCACGGGCGGGGTCCTGTCCGGCCGGGTCACCGTGGCGGGCCGTGACACCCGGACGCACAAGCCGCGCGAACTCGCCGATGTCGTCGGCACGGTCGGCCAGGATCCGCTGTCGCACTTCGTCACGGATACCGTCGAGGACGAACTCGCCTACGGCATGGAGTCGCTGGGCCTGGCGCCCGCCACCATGCGCCGCCGCGTCGAGGAGACCCTCGACCTGCTGGGCCTGGCCGAGCTGCGGGACCGGCCGATCGCCACGCTCTCCGGCGGCCAGCAGCAGCGCGTCGCCATCGGCTCGGTGCTCACCGTCCACCCCAAGGTGCTGGTGCTGGACGAGCCGACGTCCGCGCTGGACCCCGGCGCGGCCGAGGAGGTGCTGGCCGTGCTGCAGCGGCTGGTCCACGACCTGGGGACCACGGTGCTGATGGCGGAGCACCGGCTGGAGCGCGTCGTGCAGTACGCGGACCAGGTGATCCTGCTGCCCGCCCCCGGCGCCGCCCCGCTGCAGGGGGCGCCCGCCGACATCATGGCGCTCTCCCCCGTGCACCCGCCGGTGGTGGCGCTGGGCCGCCTCGCGGGCTGGTCGCCGCTGCCGCTGTCGGTGCGTGACGCGCGCCGGAAGGCCGGACCGCTGCGTGAGCGGCTGGCGGACCGTACTCCCCCGGCCCCGCCCGTGGTGCCGGCCGCCGCCGCGCCGGTGGCGGTGCTCGACCGGCTCTCCGTCCGCCGCGGCAGGACCGAGGCGCTGCGCCAGGTGTCGCTGACCGTCCGGCCGGGCGAGGCCGTCGCGCTGATGGGCCGCAACGGAGCGGGCAAGTCGACGCTGCTGTCCACGCTCGTCGGTCTGCACACGGCCGCCTCCGGCACGGTGACGGTCGGCGGCCTGGTCCCGTCCAGGACGAAGCCGGGCGAGCTGATCCGGCAGGTGGGCCTGGTGCCGCAGGAGCCGCGGGACCTGCTCTACGCGGACACCGTGGCCGGCGAGTGCTCGGCCGCCGACCAGGACGCGCAGGCCGCGCCCGGCACCTGCCGCGCGCTGGTCACCGCACTCCTGCCGGGCGTCCTCGACGAGACCCATCCCCGTGATCTCTCCGAGGGCCAGCGGCTGGCGCTGGCGCTGTCCGTCGTCCTGGCCGCCCGGCCGCCGCTGCTGCTGCTCGACGAGCCGACCCGCGGCCTCGACTACGCCGCCAAGGGCCGGCTGATCGGCCGGCTGCGGGCGCTGGCGGCGGACGGCCACGCGATCGTGCTGGCCACCCACGACGTCGAGCTCGCCGCCGAACTCGCCCACCGGGTGGTGATCCTGGCCGACGGCGAGGTGGTCGCGGACGGCCCGACCGCCGAGGTCGTGGTCTCCTCCCCCGGCTTCGCCCCCCAGGTCTCCAAGATCCTCGCGCCGCTCCCCTGGCTGACGGTCCCACAGGTCGCGCTGGCCCTGGAGGAGTCGTCATGACGCCTCCCGGAACACCACCTGGAACACCTCTCGGAACACCACCCGGAACGTCTCCCGGACTGCGACCGCGCGCCGACCGTCAGGTACGTCCCATCCGGCTCGGGCCGCGGTCCGTCGTCGCGCTGGCACTGATCTCCGCGATCGGCATCGCGCTGTTCGGCTGGCCGCTGCTCGCCGACCCCGGCACCGGGCTCGCCCACAGCAAGGACGCCCCCTGGCTGTTCGCCGCGCTGCTGCCGATGCTGATCGCCGTGGTGATCGCGACGATCGCGGACGGCGGGATGGACGCCAAGTCGATCGCGATGCTCGGGGTGCTGGCCGCCGTCGGGGCGGCCCTGCGCCCGCTGGGCGCCGGCACGGCCGGCATCGAGCCGATGTTCTTCCTGATGGTGCTGTCGGGACGGGTGCTGGGCCCCGGATTCGGCTTCGTGCTGGGAGCCGTGTCGATGTTCGCGTCGGCGCTGCTCACCGGCGGCGTCGGACCGTGGATGCCGTTCCAGATGCTCTCGATGGGCTGGGTCGCGATGGGCGCGGGCCTGCTGCCGCGCCCCGACACGCTGCGCGGCCGCGGCGAGCGGGTGATGCTCGCCGGCTACGGCGTCTTCTCGTCGATCTTCTACGGCACGGTCATGAATCTGCAGGGCTGGGTGACCATCGGCGGGCTGTCCTCCGGGATCTCCTACGTCGGCGGCGACCCGGTCCTCGACAACCTCCGCCGTTTCGTCGCGTACTGCCTCGCCACCTCGCTCGGCTGGGACCTCCCCCGCGCCGCCGTCACCGCGATCCTCACGCTCACGCTCGGCGCGACGATCCTCAAGGCGCTGCGCCGAGCGACGCGGCGCGCGGCGTTCGACGTGCCCACCGGTTTCCGAGCGCCGGACGGCTGATGCAGCCGTCCGGCGCTTGAGGACACAGTGAGGTGAGGCGCCCCGCAGGGGCTACAGCCGCTGGATGATCGTGCCCGTCGCCAACGCCCCGCCCGCGCACATCGTG
Organism: Streptomyces sp. RKAG293; assembly: GCF_023701745.1. Classification (NCBI taxonomy): domain Bacteria; kingdom Bacillati; phylum Actinomycetota; class Actinomycetes; order Kitasatosporales; family Streptomycetaceae; genus Streptomyces; species Streptomyces sp. RKAG293. The sequence goes on from NZ_JAJOZB010000001.1 coordinate 3,159,304, forward strand.
ATGAGCGCGAACTCCTTGTCCGTGCGCTCCAGCTCGTGCAGCGCCGTCACGATCAGCCGCGCCCCCGTCGACCCCACCGGATGGCCGAGCGCTATCGCGCCCCCGTTGACGTTGACCTTCTCCAGGTCCTGGTCGAAGACCTGCGCCCAGGACAGCACGACGGACGCGAACGCCTCGTTGATCTCGATGAGGTCGATGTCCTTCAGCGTCATACCGGCCTTGCCGAGCACCGCGCGGGTCGCGTCGACCGGGCCGTCCAGGTGGTAGTGCGGGTCGGAGCCGACGAGCGCCTGGGCGACGATCCGGGCGCGCGGGCGGAGCTTGAGGGCCCGCGCCATGCGCTTGGAGGCCCACATGACGGCCGCGGCCCCGTCGGAGATCTGCGAGGAGTTGCCCGCGGTGTGCACGGCGGTCGGCATGACCGGCTTCAGCTGGGCCAGGCCCTCCATGGTGGTGTCCCGCATGCCCTGGTCGCGGTCGACCAGCCGCCACATGCCCTGACCGGCCTGCTGCTCCTCCTCGTTGGTGGGCACCTGCACCGCGAACGTCTCGCGCTTGTACCGCTCCTCCGCCCAGGCCCGGGCGGCCCGCTCCTGCGAGATGAGGCCGAGCCGGTCGACGTTCTCCCGGGTCAGCCCGCGCCGCCGGGCGATCCGCTCGGCGGCCTCGAACTGATTGGGCAGATCGACGTTCCACTCGTCGGGGAACGGTTTGCCCGGCCCGTGCTTGGAACCGCTGCCGAGCGGCACCCGGGACATCGCCTCCACCCCGCAGCCGATGCCGATGTCGATCACTCCGGCGGCCACCATGTTCGCGACCATGTGGTTGGCCTGTTGCGAGGAACCGCACTGACAGTCCACGGTGGTCGCGGCGGTCTCGTACGGAAGTCCCATCGCGAGCCAGGCGTTGCGTGCGGGGTTCATCGACTGCTCGCCGGCGTGCGTGACGGTGCCGCCGACGACCTGTTCGACGGCGTCCGGCTGGATCCCGGTCCTGCCGAGCAGTTCGCGGTACGTCTCACCCAGCAGGTAGGCGGGGTGCAGATTGGCGAGCGCGCCTCCGCGCTTGCCGATGGGCGTGCGTACAGCTTCGACGATGACGGGTTCAGCGGCCATGAATCTCGTCCTCTCCTCGACCGGTCGGCGTCCCGGCGCCTCCGGCAGAACTAGAACGCGTACTAGTTCTGTCTGCAGTCTTATTACCCATGGAGCGCGGCGCGCAAGACTCGTGCACAAGCCTCCATGGGCCCGCACCCAATCCACACGGTCATTCCCCTTGCCACTTGTAGAACTGGTTACTACCTTCGAGCCATATCTGATGGACCGTCAGACATGGAGTGGCCGATGCCCTGCCCAGCGCTTCCCGAAGGCTTCGACTTCACAGACCCGGACGTGTACGAGCAGCGGGTACCGCTCCCCGAACTCGCGCAGCTGCGCCAGACCGCCCCCGTGTGGTGGAACGAACAGCCCTTCAACACCGCGGGGTTCGAGGACGAGGGGTACTGGGTCGTCACCCGGCACGCCGACGTCAAAGAGGTCTCGCTCAACCCCGACGTCTACTCGTCGTTCCTCAACACCGCGGTCATCCGCTTCAACGAGCACATCACCCGCGAGCAGATCGAGATGCAGCGGCTGATCATGCTCAACATGGATCCGCCCGAGCTGACCCGCGTCCGGCAGATCGTCCAGCGGGGCTTCACCCCGCGCGCGATCCGCCAGATGGAACAGACGCTCCGCGACCGCGCCCACCGCATCGTCGCCGAGGCGCGCGGCCGCCGGACGGGCAACTTCGTCACCGAGGTCGCGTCCGAACTCCCGCTGCAGGCCATCGCCGAGCTGATCGGCATCCCGCAGGACGACCGGATCAAGATCTTCGACTGGTCGAACAAGATGATCGCCTACGACGACCCCGAGCTGGCCATCACCGAGGAGGTGGGCGCCGAGTCGGCCATGGAGCTGATCTCGTACGCCATGAACCTCGCCGCCGCCCGCAAGGAGTGCCCGGTCAAGGACATCGTCAGCCAGCTGGTCGCCGCCGAGGACGAAGGCAACCTCAGCACGGACGAGTTCGGCTTCTTCGTCCTCGTGCTGTCCGTCGCCGGGAACGAGACGACGCGCAACGCCATCACCCACGGCATGCACGCCTTCCTCACCCACCCCGAGCAGTGGGAGCTCTACAAGGCGACGCGGCCGAGCACCGCCGCCGAGGAGATCGTCCGCTGGGCGACCCCCGTCACGTCCTTCCAGCGCACCGCCACCCGGGACACCGTGCTGGGCGGCCAGGAGATCAAGAAGGGTCAGCGCGTCGGCATGTTCTACGCCTCCGCCAACCACGACCCCGAGGTCTTCGACCACCCCGAGCGCTTCGACATCACCCGCGACCCCAATCTGCACCTGGGGTTCGGCGGCGGCGGCCCGCACTACTGCATGGGCAAGAACCTGGCGATCATGGAGATCGACCTCATGTTCAACGCCATCGCCGACGCGATGCCCGACATCAAGCTGGTCGGCGACCCCCGCCGGCTGCGCTCCGCCTGGATCAACGGCGTCAAGGAGATGCAGGTCAGCTACGAGGGCTGAGCCGGCCGGCGCATACGGCAGGATGAGGCCATGAGCATCGTGAAGATCAATGCCCTGACCGTCTCGGCGGAGATGCGCGAGACGCTGGAGAAGCGGTTCGCGGCGCGTGCCGGCTCCGTCGAGAACTCCGACGGCTTCGAGTGGTTCGAACTGCTGCGCCCGGTCGAAGGCACCGACCAGTACCTCGTGTACACGCGCTGGCGCAGCGAGGAGGACTTCAAGAACTGGATGTCCACCTCGATGCGCGGCCCGGGCGCGCACGGCGGCGGCGCGGGCGGCAGCGCGGGCGCGGGCGGCGGTGAGGGCGGCGGCGAGCGGCCCAAGCCGGCCGCTTCGGACTCCGCCCTGTGGTCGTTCGAGGTCGTCCAGCAGACGGCCCCCAAGAGTTAGGGCCTGCCCCCGCCCAGGGAACTGCGCGGCAGGACGCTCCCCCCGGCCTTCCCGGCCGGGGGGAGCGTTCTTCGTTCTGCCGGCCGGCATCAGTCCTCCGGCCGCACCGACCGCGAGGGGTCGTCGAGCCAGGCGGTCTCGCCCTCCCGCGTGACGGTGAGCCCGAACCGCGTGTGCTCAGGACGGCCCTGTTCCTCCCACCACCGGTATGCCGCTTCCGTCTCGTCCCACAGCCGGCGCGGACCCGACTGCCAGACGCGCGCCTCGTCCTCCGCGTCCCGGAACATGACACACGCCCAGGATCTGTCGGTCAGCCCGTAGAACCAGACGGGCCGCGCGCCTTCACGCTTGTCGGCCACGGCCTGCGAGCAGTCGGGCACGCGAAGGCCGAGGGCGAACGGGGCGGCGGTGTACGGACCGGTGACGAACTCGGCCTCAGTGATGGTCGTACGGGACGTGTCGGCGTCATTCATCGAGCCCGTGGCGAGATAGTCGTCGTGGTCGGGGCGGGACGACCGCTGAGCCCGGAGCTTCATGAATTCCACGGGGCGCGTGAAGTTCCCCATCGCCTTGCCGTCCTTCACCACCAGCCGGACCACGGCATCCGCGTTGGAGAAGTGCGTCCCCCACGGCGCGACGATGAGTCCGCCCGGGCGGGTCTGCTCGATCCAGGCACCAGGAATCTCCCGGAGCCCGACGGTGGCCAGAACGCGGTCGTACGGGCCCTGCTCCGCGCATCCGGCGAACCCGTCGCCCCTGACGACCACCGGGTACAGCCCAGCCGCGCACAGCCGCTCACGGGCACGGGCGGACACATCGCGGTCCACCTCGATCGTGGTGACGTTCTCACCGCGAAGACGATGCGTCAGCGCACCGGCCGTCTCGCCCGTACCGGTGCCCACGTCGAGCGCGTTCATGCCCGCGTCCACGTCCAGGGCCTGAAGCATCGCGTACACGACGGAGGGCATGGACGAGGAGCTGGTGGACATGTCTCCGGGCACGGTGCCCGTGTGCTTCCCGTCATCCCACTGGGTAACGATGGGGATGTCGCTGTCCGCCGTGGCGTACCAGGTGTCGGGGTCGGCCGTTCGATCCACCGGGACGCTTGTCCCTGCGTCCATGTCGAACGGCCACATCAGGTCCGGCAGGAACGCGGCCCGGTCCACGGCCGCGAAGGTCGGAGCCCAGTCCGACGTCATCGAGTGCGTCTCAAGCAGGACGCGCCCCAGGTCCTTGCGGCTGGGGCGCTCCACCTGCGCAGGGTTCAGCGTCACCTGCGGCGGTTCCCGTCGCCGGGCGGGGTGCCCCCGTCGGGGCTGGGCGGGTCCTTCGGCGGGGTCCAGGGGGTGCCGGGGTGCTTGTCCTTGTCGTCGCTCCCACCCCAGGTGGGGGCGGTGGCCCACAGACTCGTCATGCGTCGCTCCTTCGTTCGCTCTCACCACGGCGCAACTGCTGGGATCTTGAGGTCGGTTAGCCGATTCGGCTCCGGCCTACCGGTCTCGCGCCGTGAGTACGAAGTTACGGCTACGCGGAGAGGCGAACCAGTCACGCAGCGTGCCTGTTCGCCGACGGGCCGACAGGAAGTGCCACCTCGCGTGGTAGTTACCCGGTGACGCCCAGGTGAGCGGCCATGTCCCGCATGTCCGTGGTCAGCGTCCGCTTACGGCGCGACAGGATGTCCTCCATGATGTACCGCGCCATGGACTGATGCTTCAACCACTCCGGCGAGCTGCGGAGGATCGCGCTGAGCTCGTCCATCGCGTCCTGGTGCGATCCCAGCTTCGCGTGGGCCCTGGCGACATCGAGGCGGTGTCGGTCCCAGTTGTTCGCGCTCGGCCGGCCGAGCTGCTTCAGCGCCGCTGCTCCCACGAGGCCTTCGTCGGCCCGGCGCAGCACCCCTCGGGAGTCCCCGATCAGGGAGAGGTCCTCGATCGCCTTCATCTCGGCGGTCACCGGCCCGAAGGTGGTCCAATGCTCACGGAAGTCGACGTGCTCGACATTCAGCGCGCTCGCGGCCGTCGCGGTCATGCGCCGCGCTTCCCTGGCCACATCCGGGCGGTTGTTGCGCATCGCGGCGGAGGCGACACGCTGGAGCAGCTCACCCCACACCGCCAACTCCCCCGGTGACGCACTGGAGATCCGGGGTTCGACCTCGGCGGCCGTGACGGTCGCCAACCGTTCGGCTTCGTCGAACCGGTCCTGGCGCAGGAGCAGCCAGCCCATGCCGACGACGCCGGTGGCGGCGATCAGGGTCTGCCCGGCCTCCCGGGCATCCCGGATGCCCTGGGAGAGTGCGTGATAGGCCATGTCGTACCGCCGTACCTGCGTCAGGTACTTGCCGGCGAGCAGGAAGGAACTCGCCCGCAGGACGATGGCCTGCCGACGGGTCTCCTCGTCCTCGGCGAGCACGACCGCGGCCTCGGCGGAGCGCAGGATGGCGGGCAGCTTCTTCGCGACCGAGTCGTAGCGGTCCGCATGGTAGAGGCTGTGCGAGTCGTCGATGTCCCGCTGGACGGCCCCGAGGTCGGGGGCCTGATCAGGTGCGGAGAGCACCTCCGACAGTCCGATGGGCGGCATGAGCGCCCGGCGCAGCTCCATCAGCTTCGGGCCGTCGCCCAGGTTCGCACGAACAGGCTCCGGCGACCCGGTGGCGAAGAGACCGGACGTGGTGGTGCCCAGCGCCCTCGCGAGCAGGTGAATGGTCTCGACCTGGACGTTGCCGCCCTGCTCGACCTTGCGCACGACGCCCACCGACAGGCCCGCCGCTTCGGCGAGTTGTTCCTGGCTCATCCCCGTCCGGCGGCGATGGGTGCGGACGTTCTCTCGCAGCGACGACATCGGATCACCTCCCGTTCAGCGTACGCCGCTTGGCGGAAAGTGAAGAGCCCCTCCGGAGTGATCCGGAGGGGCTCCAAGGGTGCGGCCCGGCGGCGAAACTGCCGTGGGCTCAGCCGCCTCAGATGCTCAGGAGCTGCTGCGTCAGGTCGCGGTAGTGCGTCAGCGCCACGCGCAGTTCCTCCGTGTCGGCCTTGGCGTCGTCGTTCTGCCAGGTCGACCGAAGGGTGCGACGGCGCTCGGCGAGCTTCTCGGTGAGCTGCTTGGCGGCCTGCTCGAGGACGGCGTCGGCCTCCTCGACGGACTTGCGCGGCTCGTCCACGAACGTGCCCATCGCGTGCTGCAGGCGCTCCTCCAGCCCGTCGCCCGAGCCCGCGGCTCCGCCGTGGCGGGCGGTGTGGGTCTCGGCGGTGTGCTCGGCGGCGCGGGGGACGCTGCCTTCGCCGGTGCGCGCGGCCTCGGTCGTACGCGCCGGGTCGGTGGCGCGGGTGGCGTCCCCCGTTCGCGGGGCGTCACCGGTGCCGCTGCGGGTGGGGTCGGCCACGTGCTTGGCCTCGCTCGCGCGGGTGGCGTCGGTGGTGCGGGTGGACTCGTTCGTCCGCGTCGGCTCGTTCGTGCGCGCCGAGTCCGTCGTGCGCGGGGCCTCGGTCGGACGGGCCGTGGCCGCTGCGTCCTTGCGCGGGTCGTCCGTGCGGCCGCCGTCAATGCGCGGCGGGCGGGGCGGCTCGTCGGGGTTCTGGGCTGGGACCCGGCCGGTGTTCCGGTCCGGCGCGGCGCTGCCGCGGGCCTGGTCCTGGCTGATCTGGTCCTGGCGGGTCTGGTCCTGGCCTTCGCTCATCGTCTCTGCGCTCCTGACAGTTCGCTGATGTCTCGTGGACTACGGACTACGGATCACGGCATGGGCCGGCGGCCTGACGGCCTCACGGCCCTGGTCCTGCGGGGGTCGGTACCGGCGGTGGTCCGTCAGTTCTGCCGGCGGCCGAGCACGCCGTGGTGCTTCTCCGCGGCACGCGCGTCGGTGCGGTCGGCGCCGTCGTCGAGGCGCTCGGGTTCCGCGTCGCGGTTCGACGGAGCACGGTCCGCGTCTGCCTGAATGAGTTCCTCGAACATCGCGCGGGCCCGGACGAGCGCCTCGCGCATCTCCTCGGTGGAGGTGCCGTCGTCGCCGCGCCCGGCGATCTCATGGGCGTCGCGGTAGCCGTGCAGATGACGGGCGTGGTGCACCGACAGCGCGTCGAAGTGCTCGCCGGACTTCGCGTCCGGGAAGCCGCGGTCGCGGGCCAGGTTCTCGATCAGCGCGTCGGCCTCGCCGAGCGCCTTCGCGGGTGAGTCGATGAAGTGCTCCTGCACGGCGGTCCAGCGGGCCGTGTACTCCTCGCGGGCCTGGGTCGGCAGCGGACGGGTCGTGAGGCCCTCGTGCTTGCGCAGCCGTTCGGACAGTTCCTTCTCGGTGGCCTTGGTGTCACCGTCGTGACGGCGCAGGACCCGGTCGTACTCGGGCCCGAAGCGCCGGTGCAGGCTCCGGCCGCCCAGCCCACCCGGCCGGAGCATCACGGTCGTGAGAGCGGCGGCCAGAACGATGACGACCACGACGATGGCGATAATCACGCCAGTGGACATGGGAATGCCTCCCGTTTCTGCGGGTCTTCTACGGGTCGACGGACAGGGTGTGCTTCGTTGCCGGCTCATCGATCGGCTTGCCCGAAAGCGGGTGCCCAAACGTCGAACGCCCGTCCGGTCAGGGCCGGACGGGCGTACCTGCGGGGTGCGGGGCCGGCCCCCGGACCGGGGGCGGGACACGCGTGTTACGGGTGCTGCTGGAGGGTCGGGTGGTGCGCTCCCGCGGCGGTCGCGCGAGCGGCAGGAGCGTCAGGCGGTGGCGCCGCCCGTCGCCGGGCGGCCCTTCTCCAGGCGGTCCGTGTCGCCGCCGCACAGTTCGCCGCTGAGCTTCGTCAGCAGCGCCGCGAGCTCCGCGTGCCGCTCCGGGTCCCAGTCGCCGAGCAGTTCGCCCAGCACGGTCCGCCGGGCCACGCCGAGTTGCGCGGCCATCGCCCGGCCGCTGTCGGTGAGGACCAGCGGATTGCCGTCCCGGACGGCCAGTCCGCGGGTCTCGACCTCGACGGCCGCCTCCTCGATGACGTCGGCGGGCACGGTGGTGCGCCGGGCCAGCTCGACCGGGTCGGTCTCGCCGCCCTTGGCCATCCGCAACAGCAGCCAACTGGAGGCCGGATGGATGTCGAGGCCGGCCAGCTCGGTGATCCGCACATACAGGTCGCGGCGCGCCTCCCGGCTGCCGAGCACCGACAGCCCGCGGGCGATCTCCTCGATCGAGGACCGTTCCACCGGGTTGGTGCCCAGGGTCTCGCTGGCGTCCGGCACCGTCACGGAACCGCGCAGCGGCTGTTCCTTGAGGAACCAGGCCAGTACGAACGCGATCAGGGTGACCGGCACCGCCCACAGGAACACGGTGGTGATCGACTCCGAGTACGCGTGCACCACCGGACCGTGGATCGCGGGCGGCAGTGACTCCACGGCGCGCGGGTCGGAGGAGATCAGCGACGGGTCGAAGCCGGGCGGCAGCGGCGTGTGCGCGACCAGGGCGTCGATCTTGCCGTTGAGCTGGTTGGCGAAGACCGTGCCGAAGATCGAGACGCCGAAGGAGGCGCCGATGGAACGGAAGAACGTCGCGCCGGAGGTGGCGGCGCCCAGGTCCTCGTAGCCGACGGAGTTCTGCACGGCCAGGATCAGCACCTGCATGACGAGGCCCAGGCCGAGGCCGAAGATCAGGAAGTAGAGACTCATCACCCAGGTGCTGGTGAACTCGTCGAGCTGGTGCAGCAGCAGCAGACCGATGGCCGTGACCCCGGTGCCGAGGATCGGGAAGATCTTGTAGTGGCCGGTGCGGCTGACGATCTGCCCGGAGCCGGTGGAGGACACCAGCAGACCGATGACCATCGGGATCATGTGCACGCCGGACAGCGTCGGTGAGAAGCCGTGGACGACCTGCAGGAACGTCGGCAGGTACGTCATCGCGCCGAACATCGCGAAGCCGATGACGAAGGAGATCACCGAGACGAGCCAGAAGGTGCGGATCCGGAACAGCCGCAGCGGCAGCACCGGTTCCACCGCCCGGCGCTCGACGACGATGAACACGGCCACCAGGACCAGGCCGAGCACCGCCAGCCCGATGATCTTCGGCGAGCTCCAGGCCCAGGTCGTGCCGCCGAGCGAGGTCACCAGCACCAGGCTGGTCGCCGCCGCGGCGACCAGCGCCATGCCCAGGTAGTCGATGCGGTGCGTGGTGCGGCGTACCGGGATGTGCAGCACGGCCGCGATGACGGCCAGCGCGACGACGCCGATCGGCAGGTTGATGTAGAACACCCAGCGCCAGGAGAGCTCCTCGGTGAACACCCCGCCCAGCAGCGGCCCGAGGACGCTGCTGGCGCCGAACACCGCGCCGAACACGCCCTGGTAGCGGCCCCGCTCGCGGGGCGGCACGATGTCGCCGACGATCGCCATCGACAGCACCATCAGACCGCCGCCGCCCAGGCCCTGGAGGGCGCGGAAGGCGATCAGCTGCGGCATGTTCTGCGCGATGCCGCACAGCGCGGAGCCGATCAGGAAGATCACGATGACGGTCTGGAAGAGCTTCTTCCGGCCGTACATGTCGCCGAGCTTGCCCCACAGCGGGGTGGCCGCCGTCGAGGCGAGCAGATACGCGGTGACGACCCAGGACAGGTGCTCGATCCCGCCCAGGTCGCTGACGATGGTCGGCAGCGCGGTGGACACGATCGTCTGGTCCAGCGCGGCCAGCAGCATGCCGAGGGCGAGCGCGCTGATGGCCAGGCGCACCGATCGCCGGTCCTGGATCTCGCCGGGGGCGGTCGGCGGTCCGGTCGGGGCCGTGGTCTCCTGCGCCATGCCGTGCTCCTCGCGTCGCGCCGCTTGATCGCGAATCAATATTCACACTATTCGCTCCGGTTTCGCGCTCTATGGACCCCCGGTAGTGCTGGACGGACCTGGGCACGGCATGCCCGCGGCGGCATAATCACTGCGTCTTGAGGTATCCGAGGACCGTTTGCGGGAGGGGAGCCCAGTGGCGCCGGAGGGGGAAGAGGGCCCGGAGCAGGGTGTGGCCACGGCCGCGGCCCGGTCGGCCGAACGGCAGATCGCGCTCGCGGCGACGGAAGGCTTCCACCCGCTGCGCGTTCGGCCATACGTGGCGGAGCCGGGCACCGAGCCCGCCGAGTCGACGGTCAAGCCACTGATCGGGACGGCCGCGTACCGCCCGGCCGCCACCGACGTGGGGATGTTCCCGGCCACCGGCGCGGGCGTGTTCCCGGCCACCGGCGCGGGGATGTTCCCGGCCACCTACGACGGCCTCGAATACCCGGCGGACGACGCTCCCGCCTACCCGGCCGGGGACGGTCCCGGGCATCCGGCGGACCTGTCCGCGGCGGGCCCCCACGACTCCGGGCTGCTGCTGGACCGCACCGGCCACTCCGACTCCGACTGGAACGACGCCGAGGGTCCGGGTCAGCACCGCGGCGGCCGGCGCCGCCGGCCCCGCCGCCGCAGACGGGGCCTCGTCGTCGCGGCCGCCACGGTGGCCGCCACGGCGATGGCCGCCGGCGCGGTCGCCGTCGCCAACCAGCTGCTGAGCACGCCCGACCGGCCGGAGCGGGCGCTGCCGGACAACAGCAGCAGCGTCCCCGACGTCGTCCTGCCGACCAGCGACGCGATGGCCGCCGTGGCACCGACCGCCGCCCACGGCAAGGCCCCCACGGCCTCGCCGACGGCGACCCACCGTGCCCCGTCCACCCCGGTGACGACTCCCCCGGCCACCGTCGCCCCGGTGTCCGCGACCCCGTCCCCGCCCCCTGCCACGGTGGGCGACCCGGTGGTGCCAGGGCCCGACGCGACCCCGAGCAGTACTCCCGCTCCCACGAACCACCCGACGCTCGCGACCCCGGCGCTGCGGATGGGCGACACCGGCACCCAGGTCAGGGACCTCCAGCAGCGGCTGCGCCGCGCCTACGTCTACATGGGCAGCGTGGACGGCGTCTTCGACACGGAGGTCAGGGACGCCGTCGCGACGTTCCAGTTCTGGATGGGGATCACCAGCGACCCCGAGGGTGTCTACGGCCCGGCGACCCGGACCGCGCTGGAGCGGCAGACCTCCTGGTAGCCGCGTCTGCGAGGATCGTCCCGTGGCGATGGAGGAATTCGGGTCCGGTCAGTTCCAGCTCGTCCTGCTGCGGCGGATGGCGGACCACCGGCCCGAGCTGGTCGAGGAGGCGCTCCGTACGCTCGGCGCGTCCCGCGCGGAGCTGCGGGAGGCGAACCGGCGCTGGCAGGCGCGGCTGCACGGGCGGCACTCCCCGGGCGGTGAACGCCGCTACCGTGCCGTGCTCGGCCCGCCCGAGAGCACGATCGTCCGCCGTATCGGGGATCTGAGCTGCGAGGCCCTGCTGTGGCCCGTACCGCTCTGGCCGGAGCTGCGCTTCGAGGTGCTGTGCGCGCCCGGCGGCGGCGCGGTGTGGAACGAGTGGCTCATCCGCGCCCCGGGCGCCCCGTCCCCGCTTCTGGAGAGTCCCGACGACCTCGTCCCGTGGTCCTGCACCGTCGACGAGGTCGCCCGCGCCTTCCGGCCCGCGACACCCCTGGAAGGCAGTGCCCCCACCCGCTGGCGGCTCGCCTTCGGCGACTCCTCGGCCGGCACCCGCCGCATCGCCCACTTCACCTGGGGTCTGCTGCAGTACGTCGAGGAGGCGTAGCCCCCGTTCCCGGCCCCCGTTCCCGGCCCCCGTTCCTGGCCCCGTTCCCGGCCCCGTTCCCGGCCCCGTTCCTGGCCTCCGGTGACCCGGACCGGGGGGCCACTGGCGCAACCGGGTCCCTGTTTTGTATCGTAGAGAAACAAAGTGGCTCCGCCCGTTTCCCCTGACCGGCGGGCGGGGCCACCGAGTACTTCTAAGGAGTCCGTATGCCGTCCACCCCGTCCGTCCTGACCGCCCGAGCGCTGCTCCTCGACATGGACGGCACCCTGGTGAACTCCGACGCCGTGGTCGAGCGCTGCTGGCGCCGCTGGGCGGAGGCGCAGGGGCTGGACGCGCGGGCGGTGCTGAAGGTCGTGCACGGACGGCAGGGCCACGCCACCATGGCGGTGCTGCTGCCGGACCGCCCGATGGCGGAGAACTTCGCCGACAACCGGCGGATGCTCGCCGAGGAGACCGCGGACCTCGACGGCGTCGTGCCCGTCCCGGGCGCCCCCGCCTTCCTGGCGTCGCTCGCCGGCCGGCCGCACGCCCTGGTGACGTCCGCCGACGAGGCGCTGGCCCGCGCGAGGATGGGCGCCGCCGCGCTGCCGATGCCGGAGGTCATGGTGACCGCGGAGCGGGTGAGCGCGAGCAAGCCGGACCCGGAGGGCTTCCTGAAGGGCGCCGCCGAGCTGGGCTTCGCCCCCGAGGACTGCATCGTGTTCGAGGACGCCGAGGTCGGCATCGCCGCGGCGAAGGCCGCCGGGATGCGCGTCATCGGCGTGGGCCCGCGCGCCGCCGCCCACGCGCCCACCGCGCACGTCGACTCGCTGGAGCAGGTGCGGGTGGAGGCCACCGCGGACGGCGGCCTCCTGGTCCACATCGGCTGAGCGCCGCACTTTCCGGCCGTAAGGGTCAGCCCCTAGCTCTTAGCCCGCGATCGCCTCGTAGAGGCTGAAGACGGCGAGCAGCACCATCACCGCGGCGGCGACCTTCGTGATCAGCGCCAGCGGCACCCGCTTCATCAGCAGCCGCCCGCCGAAGATCCCCAGCCCGGCGACCGCCCACAGCGCGAGGACCGCGCCGAGGCCGACGGCCACCGGATCGTCGTAGCGGGCGGCGAGGTTGGCGGTCATGATCTGCGTCAGGTCGCCGAACTCCGCGACCAGGATGAGCATGAAGCCGGTGCCCGCGACCTTCCAGAAGCTCTGGTCGGCGGGTTCCCGGACGCCCTCCTCGTCATCGTCCTTCTTGAACAGCAGCATGGCCGCGCCCGCGAGGAAGAGCAGCCCGACGACGCCCTGCACCCAGCGGTGCGGGAGCAGGGTCAGTACGCTGCCCGCCGCGATGGCGAGGGCGACATGGACGACGAAGGCGGCGGCGACACCGCAGAAGACGTACGAGGCGCGGTAGCGGGTGCCGAGCATGAGGCCGGCGAGCGCGGTCTTGTCGGGCAGTTCTGCCAGGAAGACGACGCCGAAGACGATGGCGGCGACGGTGAAGCTGAACACGGGGCGGGATCCTCATCGGTCGGGCTGCCGCACCGAGAGCGCCGGGAAAAGGGGTCGCTTCGGCTCGACAGCGTCAATGGAAACGCTGCGGCCGAAGGTCTCGCTGGCCCGGTGGGAAACCCACCGTGCCTCCGGGCGCCGGCTCAGGATCTGAGCAGTATGTCGACGGTCCGGCGAAGAGCTACTCCCCTTCTGCGCCACCTATTCTACGCCACGGGTCAGCCGGCCCCTGGCGACCAGCTCCAGAACCGACGAGACCGCGACCGCCTGCACCACCAGCAGCGCGACCAGCACGAAGAGCTGAACGGCGCCCGCCATCACGGGTGATGCCCCGCCGAGCAGCATGCCGACGAACGCACCCGGCAGCGTGACCAGTCCCACAGTCCGCGTCTGGTCGAGCCCCGGCACCAGCGCACCGGACGCGGCGGGCCTGGCGATCTCCAGCCGGGCGTCCCGGTCCTCGAATCCCAGCGCCATCGCGGCCTCGACCTCGCCGTGCCGGCTGTGCAGCTCCTCCAGCGCGCGGCGCCCGCCGAGGACCGTCGCGGTGAGCGCGCCGCCGATGAGAATGCCCGCGACGGGGATCAGCGCGATGCCGTCGAGCGGCACCAGGCCGGTCAGCACGAGGAGCGCGACGACCGGCAGCGCGCTCACCCCGATCGGCACGGCCGCCCACCGCCAGCTGCGGTCGCGGGTGATGCGGCGGCCCGCGGTCCACACCGCGACCGCGTACATGACGGCGACGAAGGCGAGCAGCGCCGGCAGATAGCGGACGACCCAGCCGATGAGCAGCGAGACGACCGCGAGCTGCAGTGCGGCCCGCAGCCCCGCGACGGCGATCCCGCGCGCGTAGTTCTCCCGCTCGTCCGCGAGATGGGCGTACGCGGCGACCCCGGTGGCCACCACGAGCAGGACGGCCAGCACGACGCCGAGGGTGCGGTCGACGGGCAGCAGCGAGGTGGTGGTGGCGGACGTCAGGGCCGGGAGAGTGGTGCCGCCGGCCGTACCGGCGGCAGGCGTGGTGGCGGCGGACACGACGGCGAACACGGGGTCACTGTAGGCGGGTGCGGGCCGGACCCAAGGGAACTGATGGTGCGCCACCCCTCGACATGACGTGATCATGTCGCCAATCTGTAACCTGCCGCACCTCGGCAGGCAATCCGGACCCGGCACGCTTACCGGGCCCATCACCCTCACAAGCACCCCCACCCCACAGGGAGTTCGCATGTCCCGGATACGCAATGTCTACGCGCGTCGACGCGTGAGTGTGCTCACCGCGTTCGCCGCCATCGCCGCCGCACTCGGGCTGCTCGTCGCCCCCACCACCGCCCAGGCCGCACCCCCCACGCCGCCGAGCGCCGCGACCGCCCGTACCGAACTGGCCGCACTGACCGTGCAGGCCGAGGGATCGTCCACCGGCTACAGCCGCGACAAGTTCCCGCACTGGATCACCCAGAGCGGCGCCTGCAACACCCGTGAGGTCGTCCTCAAGCGCGACGGCACGGGCGTCGTCCAGGACTCCTCCTGTGCCGCCGTCAGCGGCACCTGGCACTCCCCCTACGACGGCGCCACCTGGACCGCCGCCTCCGACGTCGACATCGACCACATGGTCCCGCTCGCCCAGGCCTGGCGGTCCGGCGCCGCCAGCTGGACCACCGCCCAGCGGCAGGCGTTCGCCAACGACCTGACCCACTCCCAGCTGCTCGCCGTCACCGACAACGTCAACCAGGCCAAGGGCGACAAGGACCCGGCCCAGTGGCTGCCGCCGCTGGCCTCGTACCACTGCACCTACGCCCGTATGTGGGTCTGGGTGAAGTACTCCTACTCCCTGACCGTCGACTCGGCGGAGAAGAGCGCCCTGACCTCCATCCTCAACGGCTGCTGACGGCCTGACGCGGTACTCCCGCCTCCCCTCCCGCGTCCGTACTCTTGGGCGCGGGAGGGGAGGCCGGTCACCTTGGCTGAGCTGCGTTTGGGTCCACTGCTGCGGTACGTGGGCGAGGACAGCGCGACCGTCTGGATCGAGGCGGACCGCCCGTGCGAGGCGGTCGTCGCCTGCGAAGGGGACGGCGGCGGGACCGCCAGGACCTGGCAGGTCGCCGGGCACCACTACGCGCTGGTGACCGTCACCGGGCTGCGTCCCGGCGCCGGGACGCCGTACGCCGTGCACCTCGACGGCCGGCAGGTGTGGCCGCTGCCCGGCTCCCCGCTCCCGCCCAGCACCATCCACACCGCCGCAGGCGGCAGCGCCCCGCTGCGCGTGACCTTCGGCTCCTGCCGCTGGGCGGCGCCCGCGCACCACAGCCGCGATCCGGTCGGCCCGGACGCCCTCGACTCCCTCGCCCAGGAGATCGTGCGGGACGGCGCCGCCCGCCCGGACGTACTGCTCCTGCTCGGTGACCAGGTCTACGCGGACGAGACCTCGGAGGCCACCCGCCGCTGGCTCGCCCGCCGCCGCGACCTCGCCGACCCGCCCTGGGACCAGGTCGCGGACTACGAGGAGTACACCCACCTCTATTACGAGTCCTGGCTCGACCCCGAGGTGCGCTGGCTGCTGTCCACCGTCCCCAGCTGCATGATCTTCGACGACCACGATGTGATCGATGACTGGAACACCTCGGAGGCGTGGCTCGGACAGATCCGCGGCACGCCCTGGTGGCAGGAGCGCATCCTCGGCGGCCTGATGTCGTACTGGGTCCATCAGCACCTGGGCAACCTCTCCCCCGCCGAGCTGGCCGCCGACGAGCTCTTCGCCACGGTGCGCGCCGCCGCCGACGGCACCGAGGCCGTCCGCGCCTTCGCCACCCGCGCCGACGCCGACGCCGCGTCGGTGCGCTGGAGCTACCGGCGCGACTTCGGACGGGTCCGGCTGCTGATGGTGGACTCCCGGGCCGCCCGCGTCCTGGAGGAGGACCGGCGCTCGATGCTGGACGACGGCGAATGGCAGTGGGTGCGCGAACAGGCGCTGTCCGACGGCTCGTTCGACCATCTCCTGGTCGGCACCTCGCTGCCCTGGCTGCTGCCGCACGCCGTACACGCCGCCGAGGAGTGGGACGCGGCGCTCTGCCGGGGCGTGCGCGGCCCGCGGTGGGCGGAGCGCGGCGAGAAGCTGCGGCAGGCGGCCGACCTGGAGCACTGGGCGGCGTTCCGCACCTCCTTCGACGCGCTCGCCGGCCTCTTCGCCGAGGTGGGCAGCGGGCCGCGGGCTCCCGCGACCATCTGCGTCCTGTCCGGCGATGTGCACCACGCGTACATCGCCGAGGCGCACTGGCCGCGCCCGGTGGGCAGCCGCGTCCTCCAGCTCACCTGCTCGCCGATCCACAACAGCGTCCCCGCGGCGATACGGCTGGGCTTCCGCGTCGGCTGGAGCCGGCCGGGCCGCTGGATCGGCCGCGCCCTCGCCCGGCACGGCCGGCTCCCGGCGTCCGTCATCCGCTGGACGCGCCTGGGCGGCCCCTGGTTCGGCAACCAGTTGATGACCCTGACCCTGCGCGGCCGGCTGCTCGACCTCCGGGTGGCCGGCCCCAAGGGCTCGTTCGAGCCGTCGACACACCGGCGGAGGTGAGCGGTGCGATCCGTTGTCCGCCGGCTCGCGGCCGGGCGGCGGCGCACACCGTCATCAGCCGGTTCTCCAGCCGCCCCGCACGGGGTGTCCGGGATATTCCCCACACCGTGTCTACAACATCACGTACCCCTCACAGGTACCGGCCACCCCCTCTGGCGTACGCTGTACGGCTGGGAGCGGATGTAGATCCGCCCATACGCCAACAGGCAATATGTCGGACGGGGAGGCACGGTGCTCGAGGGTCTGGGCTCCTTGTTCGACTGGCCATGGATCTATGTACTCGTCGCGCTGTCCGTACTGCTCGACGTGTTCGTGCCGATCCTGCCCAGCGGGGTGCTGGTGATCAGCGCCGCGACCGCGGGCACCACCGGTGCGGGCGGCGACATGCTCGACGTGGTCGCGCTCCTGGTGTGCGCCGCCATCGCCTCCTGCCTCGGCGACATCGCCGCCTACCGGCTGGCCTGGCGCGGCGGCGACTGGTTCGACCGCCGCATGGCACAGTCCCGCCGGCTCTCCACCGCCCAGGAACGACTGGGCGAGGTGCTGACCAGGGGCGGAGGGTCGCTCGTCGTGCTCGCGCGCTTCGCGCCGGCCGGCCGCTCCGTGGTCAGCCTCGGCGCGGGTGTGGCGCACCGCCGGCCCAAGGAGTTCCTGCCCTGGTCGGCCGTGGCCGGTGTGGCCTGGGCGACGTACAGCGTGGGCCTGGGCTATCTCGGCGGCGAGTGGCTGGGCGCGAGCTGGCTCGGGACCTTCATGTCGCTGGTCGCCCTGGTGGGCACCGGCGCGCTGGCCGCCTATGTGTTCCGCCGCGGACGCCGGACGGCGATGGCCGCGGCCCTGACCACCGTGCCGCTGGCGATCCCGCCGCAGCCCGCCGCCACCGACCGCGGAGCGGTCGTCGAAGCGCTGTAGGCCGGCCCCCCGCACCCCTGCGTGGACGAAGTAATGCTAAGGAAAAATCTCCGCGGTGCGCGGGCGGCCGGGGTCGGCCCGTAAGCACGGACGCAGGCATCAGTTCGATGCTCGGCGGGAAATAACGCGGCGGACCTGCTACACCGCCGAAGCCGTCAAAAGAGTGCGGCAACGACTTCCTTCTGGATGCATTCCGATCATTCCCGTACGCGTACGGTCAGAATCGGAACTCCGCCTCGGCCAGGACCAGTTGACCGCCGCAAAGGCCCCCCGCACCATAACTTGTCATATGCGGACACTGTCCCCATCGATCGTATGTTCCTATTCCCCGGCTCTGGCGTTTTTACGATTCATTCTCACTCGATCCAGCGATAGCCAGCGTGGAGAGTGACGAAAAAGAATGAGCCCGCATACCCCACCCCCTAATGCGAAGGACATACGCATGTCGGTTGATGCGGGCCAGGACGCCGCTCTCAGCACCCCGGGCGCCCCGGACAACAACTCGGCGCACACCAGCCTTGATACGGCTGCTGCCCGGAATCTGGCGACCACCACCAAGTCCGCACCTCAGATGGCGGGAATCTCCTCCCGCTGGCTGCTGCGCATGCTGCCCTGGGTACAGGTCACGGCCGGCACCTACCGGGTCAACCGCCGGCTGACCTACTCCGTGGGCGACGGCAAGGTGACCTTCGTCAAAACCGGGTCACACGTGCGGGTCGTCCCCGCCGAACTCGGCGAACTCGCCCTGCTGCGCTCCTTCGAGGACACCGCGGTCCTCACCGCGCTCGCCGACCGCTTCACCCAGCGCGAGTTCGCCCCCGGCGAGCTCCTGGCCGAAGCCGGCCAGCCCGTCGACACCCTCTACCTCCTCGCCCACGGCAAGGTCGAAAAGCTCAGCGAGGGCGAATTCGGCGAGCAGAATCGTCTCGGCGTCCTCGCCGACGGCGCCCACTTCGGCGAACAGGGCCTGCTCGACCCGGAAACACCCTGGGACTTCACCGCCAAAGCCGCCACCACCACCACCGTGCTGGCCCTGTCCCGGCAGGACTTCCAAACCCTCGCCGACCAGTCCCCCGCCCTGCGCGCCCACATCGAGGCCTACCGCGCCATCCCCCGCCAACGGGTCAACAAGCGCGGCGAAGCCGCCATCGAACTCGCCTCCGGCCACAAGGGCGAAGCAGACCTGCCGTCCACGTTCGTCGACTACGAAGTCGCCCCCCGCGAATACGAACTGAGCGTCGCCCAGACCGTCCTGCGCGTCCACAGCCGCGTCGCGGACCTCTACAACGAACCGATGAACCAGATCGAGCAACAGCTCAAACTCACCATCGAAGCCCTGCGCGAACGCCAGGAACACGAACTCATCAACAACCGCGAGTTCGGACTGCTGCACGCCGCCGACTACGACCAGCGCATCCAGCCGCACGCCGGCCCCCCGCTCCCCGACGACCTCGACGAACTCATCAGCCGCCGCCGCGGCACCCGCTTCCTGCTCGCCCACCCCCGCACCATCGCCGCCATCGGCCGCGAATGGACCCGCAAGGGGCTGTACCCCAGTTCCGTCGAGGTCAGCGGCAGCACCGTCCCCGCGTGGCGCGGTGTGCCGATTCTGAGCTGCAACAAGATCCCGATCAGTGAGGCCCGCACCAGCTCGATCATCGCGGTGCGTACCGGCGAGGACAACCAGGGCGTCATCGGTCTGCGCCAGACCGGTATTCCGGACGAGTACGAGCCCGGGCTGAACGTGCGGTTCATGGGGCTGAGCGAGAAGGCCATCATCAGCTACCTCGTCAGCGCCTACTACTCCGCCGCGGTGCTGGTCCCGGACGCCCTCGGTGTCCTGGAGAACGTCAACATCGCCAACTGGCGCGACTAGCACGGCAAGCGGAAGGGCGGTGGCCGGGGGTCCCTCCCCGGCCACCGCCCTTCTGTCGTGCGCCCCGCTCCGGCTCCGCTACTTCAGCGCCGGGAACAGGTCCAGGAACACATCGGGGGCGACCGCGATGCCCCGGCCGAAGGGCGCGTCGAGGTCCCAGATCAGGAACAGCAGGAACGCGATGAGCGCGCTGAACAGGCCCGCCAGCAGCAACTCCCGGCCCGAGCGGCGGATCTGCAGCGTGAAGATCAGCCCCACCGTCACCAGGGCGCCCGCGATGAGGCCGAACCACACCATCCCGGGCATCGTCGCGCCCGCGTTCTGGCCGCGCGCGGTGCGCGCCTCGTCGGCCACCGCGACCTGGTCCACCACCGGCTGGTAGGCCTGGGCGTCCAGGTCCCCCTTGGGCGCGTAGTCCGTCACGTCACGGCGCACCGCCGACAGCAGCTCCGTCCCCTTCGGGGAGAGGGTGCCGTGGTCGGCCATGTACGGCCACTCCTTGTGGACCACGTACGAGACGTACGCGTCGACGTCCGTCCGGATCCGGTCCCGGACCTCGGGCGGATACACCTGCACGCGGGTGCTGACCTCGTGCAGGGCCTGCGCCTCACGCATCACGTCGTCCTGCGCCGCCCCTTGGCCCTCCCACACTCCGGCGATCGCCAGGCCCAGGACGATCGCGTAGATCACGCCGATCATCATCGTCATGTACTCGATGACGTCGGGTGTCTCGGTGGGGTCGTCGTCCACCGGGACGCGCCGCTGTCTGAGCACCACGACGGTGATGACGACCACGCAGGCGGCGGCCATCGCGATCACCAGAGCAATCCACTGCGACATGAGGAACTCCTAGCTGACGTAACTGACAGCGGGTCTACGGGTCACCGGTCGTCGGAACGACGTCAACGGGCCCTGCGGTACACGTGCGAGCCCGGCCGGAGCACGGCCGCCGCGAGCAGTCCCGGCACCGTCGTGAGCAGCATCGTCATCATCAGCGGCTGCCGGTGGTGCTTGGGGGGCGCCGGTGCCGCCACGCGGACCGGCCAGTGCACGGGCGGGCGCGGGGGCGGGGCGTGTCGCGGCGACGGGGTCGGCGCGGGGGTGACGACGGGCTCCGGGCTGCTGCTCGGCGCCGGTTCCGGCGAGGGCTCGACACGGGGCGGCGGGGTGACCCGCGGGGGCGGGACGACCACGCGGTGCGTCGGACTCGGCGTCGGGTGCGGTGTGGGCACGGGGGTCGGTACGGGCGTGGGTGTGGGGCTGGGGGTCGGTGTGGGGGTCGGGGTCGGGGTCGGAGTCGGTTCAGGACACGACGGATGGTCGCCGTGCCAGTGCCAGTAGCAATGGCAGTGGTGGTGATGATGCCAACCCCAGTGCCACTCACCGTGGCCGTGACCGTGACCGGAGCCGTGGCCGTCCTCGTCGCCGTCCTCGTCGCCGGACCCCTGTCCGTGGCTGTACGGGGCCTGGACGCAGACCCGCACCGAGCCGGGCTCCACCTGGACCGTGACCGGCCCCGGACAGTCCTCGCCGGCGACCGCGACCGGTACCAGTAACCCCGAACCGCACAGGGCGGTCCCCGCCGCCACCACTGCTCCTCGCAGGGCGGCCCTTCCCCACCGATTTCTCACACAACAGATCTTGAGGCCGCGCGAACCGCGACTACGGCCCAGTTCGAACCTGTTCCCCCGAACGAATCAACGCAAGGTCATTAAACCTCGCACCAGTTCGAATATCAGCCGACAAGGCGCATCTCGTGCGGGGTGCCGTTGAGCCGCCGGCCGCCCTCCGCCGTGCACGTCACGATGTCCTCGATCCGTACCCCGAAACGCCCCGGCAGATAGATGCCCGGCTCGATCGAGAAGCACATCCCCGGCACGATCGGCCGCTCCTCGCCCTCCACCATGTAGGGCGGCTCGTGCGTCGTCACACCGATGCCGTGGCCGACCCGGTGGATGAAGTACTCGCCGTACCCCGCGTCCGTGATGACCTTGCGGGCCACCCGGTCGATCTCCTGGCAGGCGATGCCGGGCCGGACCGCCTCGAAGGCCGTCTGCTGCGCCTCGCGCACGATGTCGTGCACCTTCCGCTCCTCGTCCGAGGGCTCGCCGACGTGCACCGTGCGCGTGGTGTCGGAGCCGTAGCCGTCCTTCAGGCCGCCGAAGTCCAGCACCACCATGTCGCCGTCGGCGATGGTCCGCTCCCCCGCCTCGTGATGCGGGTTGGCGCCGTTCGGCCCGGAGCCCACGACGGTGAAGTCGACCTGGCTGTGCCCGTACGAGACCAGCAGATCCGCGAGGTCACCCGCCACCTCGGTCTCCCGGCGGCCCGCGAACCGCACCTTCAGGATGTCGCCGTACGCGGCGTCCGCCGCCGCTCCCGCCGCCGCCAGCCGCGCCAGTTCGTGCTCGTCCTTGACCGCCCTCAGCATCGGCAGCACATCGGTCAGCGACGCGTACGCCGTACCGGGCAGCGTCCGCTGGAAGCCCAGCAGGTGCATCGCCCACGCCGAGTCGGAGATCCCGTAGCGCCCCTCGGGCCGCAGCAGCCCGATCGCCGCGTTGTAGGGGTCCTGCCCGTCGGTCCAGTCCGTCAGCAGGACCGCCCCGGCGCCCTCCGCCGTCTCGGCGTCCGGCCGCTCCAGGACCGGCACCAGCATCTGCGGCTCCTCGCCTGCGGACAGGACGAGCATCGTCAGCCGCTCGGTGATCGCCGTGGGCTGGTACCCGCACAGATAGACCAGGTCCGGGCCGGGGGTCACGACCACGCCGGCCAGTCCCGCCGCGGCCGCCGCCTCCGCCGCCCGTGCCATCCGTGCCGCGTAGTCCTCCCGCGTGAACGGCTGGATACCCGCCATGACGCCTCCTGAGGCCGCCGGCCACCGGCGGACGCCGGACCGTACGGCTTCCAGCCTCAGGTCTCCCGACCCGGGGCGCGACCGGGGGCGGGCCCGCGGCCCCGGCCGCGCCCCCGGCCCCGGAAACGCCGGGAGCCCCCGGCCATTGCTGGCCGGGGGCTCCCGGATGGATCGAGCGGTGGGCGTGGACGGGTTCGAACCGCCGACCAGCGCCGTGTAAAGGCGCTGCTCTACCACTGAGCTACACGCCCTCGGAACGTGAAGTGACAGATTACATCGCCGAACCCCGTGCTCCCCAACCGGATACCAAGGACGGGTAAAGCATCGCCCGGCGTTCGGTCACGTGTCCGTGCAACCGGCCCGGGCCGTGTATTCGTCTTGGTCAGGTGGGAGACTGGAGCCGACAGACACCAGCGGCGGACCTGCGGGAGAGAGTCACTGTGACGACGGCACGCTCGTGGTGGCGGCGCGGCGACAATCTGCGCGCCGATGCCCAGGCCGCGAAGGACGCCGCCTCTCAGGCCTTCTACGAGCTGGACACCGCACAGCGCGACCTGGACCTGTCGATAGAGACCATCAGCGCCGTCGACAACTCGCCGGCCGCGCAGCGCGCGCTGGCCGGGTTCCGGGCGCTCGGCGAGCAGATCGACCAGGTCAGCGGGGCGTACATCGCCACCGTCGACGCCCATGACCTGGACCGGGACGAGCTGGACACGGCGACCGCCACCCGGGCCCGCAACGAGCTGACGAAGGCGAAGGACGACCTCGACCGGGCCAAGGCCGACCTGGAGCGGTTCGCCGCGAGCCTCGCACCGCTGCTGGGGAAGGCCGAGACGCAGCTGGCCCGGCTGGCGCCGGCGGTGGAGCGGGCGCGGCAGGGGCTGTTGGCGGCGAGCAACGCGCTGGACGCGGTGCGGGCCGCCGGGCTGAAGGGCGACGAGCTGGCCTCGCGGCTGGCGGCGCTCTCGCCGGAGCTGACGAAGCTGAACCAGGGGGCCGGGACGCACGGCGTGCCGGAGACGCTGGCGCGCGCGGAGGACGTGCAGCGCCGCGCGGAGGCGATCCGGGCGGAGGCGTCGCGGCTGCCGGAGCAGGCGAAGGAGATCGACAAGCGGCTGGTCAGCCTGCGCACCCGCGTCGAGGCGCTGGCCACCCGGGCCGGTGGCGTCGAGCCGGTCCTCAGCGAGCTGCGGCGGCGTTTCTCGCTGGCGTGCTGGCAGGACCTGCAGCAGGTGCCGGCGCAGGCGGAGACCGCCGTGGCGCAGGCGAGCGCCAAGCTCGCGGAGGCCGTCAAGGCCCGCGACGACCAGCGCTGGGCCGACGCGACGTCCCGGCTGAGCACGGTCCGGGCGCTGCTGGACGACGTGGACGGATCGGTCTCCGCCGCCGGTGACCGGCTGCGCCGGCTGAACGAGGTCAGCAAGGATCCGAAGGCCGAGGTCGAGAAGACCCGGTTCGCCATCCGTGACGCGCAGCGGCTGGCGATGCAGGGCCGTACGACGCCCGAGCCCCGGCATGCCCGGCCGCTGGACGACGCGGTGGCGCGGCTGGACCGGGCGCTCGCCGCGCTGGAAGGACGGCACCCGGACTACTGGGCCTTCCTGACGGAGACGGCGGCGGTGCGGGAGACCGTGAACCGGGTCGTCGCGAACATCCGTGAGGACCGGGCGCAGGGGCGCTGACGCTCGCTCTCCAGGGACCATCGGCCGGCGGGGCTATTCTTCGGGGCATGCCCCGATACGAGTTTCGCTGCCGGTCCTGCGGTACCACTTTCGAGCTGAACCGGCCGATGGCCGAGTCCTCCGACCCCGCGAGCTGCCCCGAGGGGCACGACGACACGGTGAAGCTGCTGTCGGCCGTCGCCGTGGGCGGCAGCGCGGCCGCTCCCGCGTCGGGTGGCGGCGGTGGCGGTGGGTGCTGCGGAGGCGGCTGCTGCGGCTGACGCTCCGCGTCGTCCCGCATCCCTCCGCGTCGGGACCCGGTGTTCACCCTCGCGACATGTGCCCGTTCGTCGGTCCTCATGACCGCGTGCGACGTTCCTCTCTAAAGTTGGCTAGACAACTTATGGAGGACCGTATGGACCTGACCCGTCTCCCGGCGGCCTGGCTGCGGGACAACTGCCGCTGCGCCCAGTGCCGCGATCCGCGCAACGGCCAGAAGCTCTTCCAGATCACCGATCTGCCAACGGACTTGGCGGTCGGCGAGGTGCGGGCCGGCGAGGCCGCGTTCGAGGTGGAGTGGCTCCCGGACGGCCACCGGTCCGTCTACGGGACCCGGTGGCTCGCCTCGGCGGACCCCGCCGACGGCGATGGCAGCGGGGACAGCGGCGACGGCCGTACCGAGGCCGGCAAGCAGCTGTGGTGCGCCGCCGATCTGGACGGGCACCTGCCCGAAGCCGGCTGGGAGGCGTATCTCGCCGACCCGGCCGAGCGCATACGGGTGCTGGAGTCCGTCCAGCGGCTCGGCTTCGCCCTGCTGCGGGACGTGCCCCGCACCGAACGGCAGGTGCTGGCCGTCGCCGGGACCTTCGGCCATGTCCGCGAGACGAACTACGGCACGCTGTTCGACGTACGCGTCGAGGCGGACCCGAACAACCTCGCCTTCACCGGCGCGGCGATCGCCCCGCACACCGACAATCCGTACCGCGACCCCGTACCGACCCTGCAGCTGCTGCACTGTCTGACGAATGCCGCCGTCGGCGGCGACTCGGGGCTGGTCGACGGCTTCGCCGCCGCCGCGCTGCTGCGCACCGAGGACCCGGCCGCGTTCGAGGTGCTCGCCCGCACCCTGGTGCCCTTCCGCTTCGACGACGCCCGCACCGCGCTGCGCGCCGACCGGCCGCTGATCGACGTGGACCCGCTCGGGCGGATCCGTGAGGTCCGCTTCAACAACCGGTCCATCGGGACGCTGCGGCTGTCGCGGGAGGCGCTGGACTCCTTCTACCGCGCCTACCGGACCTTCGGTGAGCTGCTGTCGCGCGCGGAGCTGCGGCTCGACTTCCGGCTGGCTCCCGGCGACTGCCTCATCTTCGACAACACCCGGCTGCTGCACGCCCGTACCGCGTTCGCCGAGAGCGGCGAGCGTCATCTGCAGGGCTGCTACGCCGACCTCGACGGGCTCGCGAGCACACTCGCCGTGCTGCGCCGGGAGCGGCCGCTCGACGAGCTGGCCGACCTCTTCGACGGCGCGGGCGCCGAGCAGTACCTGGGCGAGGACGTCACCCAGGCCCAGCACATGCTGCAGGCCGCCTCCCTCGCGGAGGCCGCGGGCGCCGCGCCCGCCCTCGTCGCCGCGGCCCTGCTGCACGACGTGGGGCACTTCCACGGGGCGGTGAGCGGCGCGGACCTGATGGCCGGGACCGACAACCGCCACAGCCACACGGGCGCCGAGTGGCTGGCGCGGTGGTTCGGACCTGAGGTGACGGAGCCGGTGCGGCTGCACGTCGCCGCGAAGCGGTATCTGTGCGCGGTGGAACCGGAGTACTTCGGCCGGCTGTCGGAGGCCTCGGTCCACACCCTGCGGGTGCAGGGCGGGCCGATGTCGCAGAGCGAGGTGCGCGACTTCGAGGCCGAGGCCTTCTGCGCCGAGGCGGTGCGGCTGCGCCGGTGGGACGAGGGCGCGAAGGACGTACGGGTGGCGGCCGCCGCGGACTTCGCCCACTACCGGCCTTTGCTGGCAGGGCTGTTGCGGTAGCACCGCACGACAGGAGGGGGTCCGCCGAACACTCGGACGGACCCCCTCGATGTCAGCCGGGAGCTACGGCTGGAGCCGTCCCGCGAAGCGGCGCTCGAAACCGTCGCCGGTGTCCGCCGTCACCGTGAAGTCGTACCGGCCCGCGGCGGCGGACGGGACGACCGCGGTCGCCGAGCCGCCGGGCGCGACCGTCACCTGGTGGCCGGGGTAGCTGAACACCGCGGGCCTTCCGCCCGCGTTGGTGAGCTTGAGGTGGACGCCGTCCGGTGCCTCGACCGCCGCCACCTCCGGGTGCGCCTTCGCCGGGTTGGTCCAGGTGCGGACGTCGCCCTTGCAGCCGCGCAGGAATCCGTCCGGGCCGTGGGTGTCGATGTCGTACGGGCCGCCGCTGACGGCCTGGGCGCTGAAGTAGTCCGTGATGCTGCCGCCCACCGGCAGTGTGTAGCGCCAGGCGCCGAACTTGCGGTGGTTGACGGTGTACATCGACAGGCCGGCACCCAGGGTGCCGAGGTTGTCGACGGTGATCCAGATCAGGCCCTTGGCGGCGTCGGTCCGCGAGGACGAGCCGAAGCGGTAGCCGGTGGGCAGCACCGGGCGGTCGCCCGGCTCCACCTCGGGGAAGTGCTGGACCACCGGCGGGAAGAGCGGCGGCAGCACCTTCTTGTGCTGCTCGGCCAGGTCCGCCAGCAGCTTCTTGGTGTCGGGCAGCGCGGGGAACGCCGTGGTGGACGTCCGGAAGTCGAACGCCGACATCAGGTCGCCGCAGACGGTGCGGCGCCAGGCGGAGATGTTGGGCTCGCGCACCCCCGTCCAGTTCTCCAGGAACCGCAGGACCGACGTGTGGTCGAAGACCTCGGAGTTGATGCGGCCGCCGCGGCTCCAGGGGGATATGACGATCATCGGGACGCGCGGGCCGAGCCCGATGGGCGCGCCGTTGATGAACTCGTCCGGGGTGCCGTCCGGGGCGGCCGGCGGGATGACGTGGTCGAAGAAGCCGTCGTTCTCGTCGTAGTTGAGCAGGACGACGGTCTTGGCCCAGACCTCGGGGTGGGCGGCGAGGGCTTCCAGCACGTAGGAGGAGGTGAAGTCGGCGCCCTGGGCCGGCGGGTGGTTGGGGTGCTCCGACTGGTCGGTGGGGGCCACCACCCAGCTGACGGCGGGCAGTTTCCCGTTGGCCACGTCCTGGGCGAAGTCGTCCGCGCCCCGCTTGACCATGCCGTTCACGTAGAGCGGCGAGTCCTTGGAGGCGGTCTGGTACTGCTTGAACCAGGCCAGGGCGTTGTCGTCGTAGTTGTCCTCCTGCTGGTAGACCTTCCAGGAGATGCCCGCGGCCTGCAGGCGCTCCGGGTAGGTCGTCCAGGTGTAGCCCTTCTCGCTGTTGTCGACGACCGGGCCGCCGGCGGTGCCGCGCGGGTCGACCGTTCCGGACCACAGGTAGAGGCGGTTGGGGTTGGTGGACGCCATGGTGGAACAGAAGTACTGGTCGCAGAGGGTGAAGGCATCGGCGAGCGCGTACTGGAAGGGGATGTCCTGGCGCTTGTAGTAGCCCATCGTGTACCAGGACTTGGCGGGGATCCAGTTGTTGTACTGGCCGTTGGCCCAGGCGCTGTGGGTGCCGTCCCAGGAGTGGTCCAGGTCGAAGATCCGCTGGGCGTCGGAGGTGGCGGTGTCCAGGTGCCAGGGCAGCAGGCTGGTGCCGCCGACGGAGCCGAGCAGCCGCTGGTGCAGGACGTCGGAGCCGTTCGGGAAGCGGAGCAGCGAGCTGTCGCCGTAGCCGCGGGCGCCGTTCAGGGTGCCGAAGTAGTGGTCGAACGAGCGGTTCTCCTGCATCAGGACCACGACGTGCTCGACATCGTCCAGCGTGCCCTGCCGTGCGGGCTCGGCCAGCGCCTGCTGCAGGCCGGCGGGCAGAACGCCGGTGCCGATGGCCGCGCCGGTGGCGACGGCCGAACCCAGCAGCGTACGGCGGGAGATGCCGGTTTTGGGCAGGCGGGAGAGGGCGGACACGGTGCCTCCTGGTCAGAGAGGTGCGGGGGGTTACTCGCGGTTACTGGCGAGTAGGATGATGGCAGCCGCACATGAACAGAGGAAGACCGGAGGCAGACCTTTCGTCAGATTCCCGTGCGACGGGAAAGTGAGGTGACCGCCGTCGAGTTGTGGACGGTGAAGGCCACCGTTCCCGGCAGGTAGCGGTCCTGCGACCACTCCACCGGGGAGCCCGCCGGATCGGTGGTGCGGCGCCGCTCGCGCAGCAGCGGATCGCCCACCAGGCAGCCGAGCAGCCGGGCGTCGTCGGCGTCGGCGAGGGCCAGGTCGATGGTGTGGTGGGCGTCGGTGAACAGCACGCCCTGCTCCTGGAGCGGCACGGTGTGCGAGACCGCGTGCGGGTCCAGCGCCTCGACGAGGGCGCCTATGTGCTCGGGGTAGACGGTGCGCTCCACCATCACCGGGACGCCGGAGAGGGTGCGGACCCGCAGCACCCGGTAGACCTCGGCGCCCGGTTCCAGCCGGAGTTGCTCGCGTTCGACCTCGTCGGCGGGACTGCGGATGATCTCCACCACCCGGCCGCCGGGCTCCTCGCCGATGGAGCGGGCCCAGCGGGTGAAGCTGAGCAGCTCGCCGAAGCTCTGCACCCGGGCGGTGCCCAGCACGACACGGCGGGTGCCGCGCCGGGAGGTGACCAGTCCGTCGGCCCGCAGTACGGCCAGGGCCTGGCGCACGGTGCCGCGCGAGACGCCGTAGCGGGTGGCGAGTTCGCCC
This sequence comes from Streptomyces sp. RKAG293, assembly GCF_023701745.1. Lineage (NCBI taxonomy): Bacteria > Bacillati > Actinomycetota > Actinomycetes > Kitasatosporales > Streptomycetaceae > Streptomyces > Streptomyces sp. RKAG293. Next base: position 3,188,038 of record NZ_JAJOZB010000001.1, read on the forward strand.
TCGGCCGGCAGTCGGCCGCCGGACCCGTAGGCGCCGTCGGCGATGGCCTGCCGGAGATCGGCGGCCACCTTCCGGTACATCGTCTGCCGGCCGTCCGCCACGCTGCTCCCCCACGTCGATCACTGCTCCGGCGACCGAGCCTAGATCCTGTCCGCCGGATCACCCGCGGACGGCCCACCGACGGACCACACTCCGACCCTAACCGCCGATTCAACCGCCGATTCCGGGCCAACCGTGTCATTCCCGCGGCCGACACCGGAACGCAGTGGCGCGTTCATCCGCCGGACACTGGACTGCGGCGTACTGAGGTCGTCATTGTTCGAGTTGTACAGCCAACCCTGGCTATCTCCCGTCCCCATGGAGAGTCTCGTGATTCTGCCCCGCCCCCGGGCCGCCGGCCTCGCAGGTGTCCTCGCCATAGCTGCGCTCGGCCTCAGTGCCTGTGGCGCAGCACCCACCGAGAGCACGGCGGCCGACGGCAAGAAGAGTGCCGCCACCGCCACCTCCGCCACCGAGATGGGCGGGATGGACGCCCTGGTCGCCGCCGCGAAGAAGGAGGGCAAGCTCAACGCGATCGCCCTGCCGCGCGACTGGGCCAACTACGGCGCGCTCATCGACGGCTTCAGCAAGAAGTACGGCATCAAGGTCGAGGTCGAGAACCCCGACGCCTCCAGCCAGATCGAGATCTCCGCGATCAGCACCCGCAAGGGCCAGGACCGCGCCCCCGACGTCGTCGACCTCGGCAGCGCCTTCGCGCTCAGCGGCGCCTCGCAGGGCCTGTTCGCCTCGTACAAGGTCGCCGACTACGAGAAGATCCCGGCGGCCCAGAAGGACGCACAGGCGCGCTGGTACTACGACTACGGCGGCTACGTCTCGATCGGCTGCGACGCCAAGCGCGTCAAGGAGTGCCCCTCGACCTTCGCGGACCTCCTCAAGCCGCAGTACAAGGGCCAGGTGGCGCTGAACGGCAACCCGACGAAGTCCGGTTCGGCCTTCGGCGGCGTCTACGCGGCGGCCATCGCCAACAAGGGCTCCTTCGACAACATCCAGCCCGGTCTGGACTTCTTCGGACAGCTGAAGAAGTCGGGCAACTACAACCCGGTGGAGTCGACCCCGGCGACCGTCCAGAAGGGCGAGACGCCGATCAGCATCGACTGGGACTACCTCAACGCGGGTTACACCGACGAGTTCAAGACGAAGAACGTCGACTGGAAGGTCTCCATCCCCAGCGACGGCGTCTACGCCCAGTACTACGCGCAGGCCGTGAACAAGGACGCGCCGCACCCGGCCGCCGCCCGCCTGTGGGAGGAGTACCTGTACAGCGCCGAGGGCCAGAACCTGTGGCTCAAGGGCTACGCCCGTCCCGTGCTGATGGACGCCCTCAAGCAGGCCGGCACGCTCGACGCCGCTGCCGCCGCCAAGCTGCCCGCCGTCGCCGGCACCCCGGCCTTCCCGACGCCCGCGCAGGTGGACGCGGCCAAGAAGACCGTCACCCAGGGCTGGGCCAAGGCCGTCTCCTGATGACCCTGAAGACCAAGGCGCCGGCCGGCATGCTGGCGGCGCTGCCACTCGTGCTGTTCATGCTGGTGGCGTTCGGCCTGCCCGCCGTCGCCATGCTGACCGGTGCCTTCAGTACGTCGAGTGACGCGCCCGGCGGCGCGCAGTGGACGACGGCGAACCTCACGGACTCCGTGCAGGGCGCCTACCTCACCGGACTGGTCAGCAGCGTCAAGCTGTCGGCGCTGTCCGCACTGCTCGCCGCCGTGCTCGGACTCCCCCTCGCGCAGGCCGTGGTGACCTCGCGTCACCGCGCCCTGCGCGAGGGTGTCCTCGCGGCGTCCGGCGTGCTCGCCAACTTCGGCGGGGTACCGCTCGCCTTCGCCTTCATCGCCACCCTCGGCAACGCGGGCGTCCTCACCGAGCACCTGGGCCTGACCGGTGCCGGCTGGAGCCTGTACACGTTCTGGGGCCTGGTCGTCGTCTACCTCTACTTCCTGCTGCCGCTGATGGTCCTGGCCATCACCCCGGCGCTGGAGGGCCTGCGCAAGCAGTGGCGCGAGGCCGCGCAGAACAACGGCGCCACCGGCTTCCAGTACTGGCGGTACGTCGCGCTGCCGGTGCTGGCCCCGTCCCTGCTCGGCGGCTACGTGCTGCTCTTCGGCAGCGCCTTCGCCGCCTACGCCACGGCCGCCGCGCTGGGCAGCGGCTCGGTGCCGCTGATCACCGTGCAGATCGCCGACGCGCTGTCCGGCAACGTCCTGGTCGGCCAGGGCAACATCGCGCTCGCGCTCAGCCTGGACATGGTCGTGGTCGCCGGGCTCGTCATGGCGGTCTACGTCCCCCTCCAGCGAAGGAGCGCACGATGGCTCGACTGACCCGCAAGCCGCTGTGGCGCGGCGCCGTCGGCCTGCTGGCCGGCCTGTACTTCCTGGTCCCGGTGGCCGCCTCGGTGATCTTCACCGTGGATGTCCCGGGCCAGGGCTTCACCCTGGACGCGTACAGCGGCATCCTCAGCGCGGACGGCTTCACCGACAGCCTGCTGCTCACCCTGGAGCTGGCCGCCGCGACCATCGTCCTGGTGATGGTGCTGCTGGTCCCGGCGCTCGTCGCGGTGCGTCTCGGCGCTCCCCGGCTGCGGCCGCTCCTGGAGATCATCTGCTCGCTGCCACTGGTGGTCCCGTCGGTGGCGCTGGTCTCCGGCTACAGCAGTGTGCTGCGCTGGGGACCGGAACACCTCTCGCGCACCCCGCTGTTCCAGACGTTCACCGCCGTACAGGACAAGCGGTTCCCGTTCGTCCTGGTCCTCGCCTACACGGTGATGGCGCTGCCGCTCGCCTACCGGGCGCTGGACTCCGGGCTGCGCGCGGTCGACGTCCGCGTTCTCGTGGAGGCCGCGCGCAGCTGCGGCGCGAGCGCGCCGCGGGCCGTCCTGCAGGTGGTGCTGCCCAACCTTCGCGGTGCGCTGCTGAACGCGTCCTTCCTGACCCTCGCGCTGGTCCTCGGCGAGTACACCGTCGGCGCCCTGCTCGGGTACCAGCCGTTCGCGGTGTGGATCGTCAACACCGGAGGCAACCAGGCGCAGTTGTCGGTGGCCGTCTCGGTGCTGAGCCTGGTGGTCACCTGGATGCTGCTGCTGGTGTTCGCCGCCCTGGGCCGGCCCCGCGACCGGTCCCGTTCCCTGTCCCGCTCTTCCCGCCGGGCCGGCCGCGACGCGGCCGCTCCCGCACCCATCGCACAGGAGGTGGCATGACCGCCGCCACGGCTTCCACCGAGGCCACCGCGTCCGCCATGGACCCCGCCGACTCCACGACGGCCACCACCGTCGAGTTCCGCGCGCTCCGCAAGTCGTTCGGCGCCACCGTGGCGCTCGACGGCCTGGACCTGACCGCCCGTCCCGGTGAGCTGCTCGCGCTGCTCGGCCCGTCCGGCTGCGGCAAGACCACGGCGCTGCGGATGCTGGCCGGCTTCGAACGGCCCGACTCCGGCCAGGTCCTGGTCGACGGCCAGGACATCAGCGGGGTGCCCGCGCACCGCCGCGACGCCGGGATGGTCTTCCAGTCGTACAGCCTCTTCCCGCACCTGACGGCCGCCGACAACGTCGCGTTCGGCCTGAAGATGCGGCGGACCGGCGCCGCCGAGCGCCGCAAGCGCGCCCATGAGCTGCTGGAGCTCGTCGGGCTGCCGCAGCATGCCGACCGCTTCCCGCACCAGCTCTCCGGCGGCCAGCAGCAGCGCGTGGCGCTCGCCCGCGCGCTGGCGCTGCGGCCCAAGGTGCTGCTGCTGGACGAACCGCTGTCGGCGCTGGACGCCAAGGTCCGGGTGACGCTGCGCGAGGAGATCAGGCGGTTGCAGCAGGAGCTGCGGATCACCACCGTCTTCGTCACGCACGACCAGGAGGAGGCGCTGTCGACGGCCGACCGGGTCGCGGTGATGCGCGACGGCCGGCTGGAGCAGGTCGCGGCCCCCGCCGAGCTGTACGACAACCCCGCGACCGCGTTCGTCGCCGAGTTCGTCGGCACCATGAACCGGCTGCCGGGCGTCATGGCGGACGGTGACGTGGAGGTGCTCGGACAGCGGCTGCCGGTGCGCGGCGCCGCCCCGGCGCAGGGCCCGGTGGACGTCCTGGTCCGGCCGGAGGCCCTGGAGGCCACCGCGGACGCGGACGGCCGCTCCCGGGTGCTCACCGCCGCCTTCCACGGCTCGGTCACCCGCCTCACCCTGTCGCTGCCGGACGGTGCGACGGTCAAGGCGGACGTGCCCAGCCACCGCGCGGCCACCCTGCCGGCCGGCGCGACCGTCACCGTGACCCTCCCGCAGCGCCCCGTGCTCGTCGACGGACCCACCGCGTGACGCTTCAGGCGGTGCTCTTCGACATGGACGGCACGCTGGTCGACACCGAGGGGGTGTGGTGGGACACGGTCGCCGAGACCGCGTCGGCGCTCGGCTACACGCTGACCGAGGCGGACGTCCCCGACGTGCTGGGCCGGTCCGTCGACCACACCACCGGCCATCTGCTCACGGCCACCGGGACCGCCCGGACCCGTGAGCAGCTGGCGGCGGAGCTGGACGACCGCTTCGCCGAGCTGGTGGCCCGCGAGGTACGGCCGCGCCCCGGCGCGACCGTACTGCTGGCCCGGCTGCGCGCGGAGGGGGTGACGACGGCGCTGGTGTCGGCCTCGCCGCGGCGCGTCGTGGAGCTGGTGCTCGACGTGCTCGGCCGGGAGAACTTCGCGGTCTCCGTCACCGCCGACGACACCACCCGCACCAAGCCCGCCCCGGACCCGTACCTGGCCGCCGCCCGGCTGCTCGGCGCCGATCCGGCCCGCTGTGTCGCCGTGGAGGACACCCCCACCGGGGTCGCCTCGGCCGAGGCCGCGGGGTGCCAGGTGCTGGCGGTGCCGTCCGTCGTGCCGATCCTGCCCGCACCGGGCCGGACGGTGCTGCGCAGCCTGGAGCAGGCGGGGCCCGCGCTGCTGCGCTCCCTCGTCGCGGACCGGGCGGCAGCCGGCGGAACAGTTGATGAAGAGGCCCGCCGGGAGGATGCTTGAGTTAAGTGGGGCATGTGGTTCCGCTTGCCCCCGCTTCCGCCAAGGAGGCCGCTCATGGTCATACGACTCGACGAGCATCTGCCCGCTGATCACCGGCTGAGCCAGGTCTACCGCGTCGGCGCGGGCCTCACGGGGCTCGTGCTGCTGGTCTTCGGCATCCTGGGGCTGCTGAACCAGGTCCCGTTCCTGGACACCCACGGAGACACCGTGGCGGGACTCAACACCAACGGCACGCTGAGTGTCCTGTCGATCGCCGCCGGACTGCTGCTCTTCGCGGGCATGGTCATCGGCGGGAACATCGCCTCGAACCTGAACATGGTCCTCGGGACCCTGTTCATCCTCAGCGGCTTCGTCAATCTCGCCCTGCTGGACACCAGCCACAACTTCCTGGCCTTCGAGATGCCCAACGTCATCTTCAGCTTCGTGGTCGGCCTGATGCTGCTCATCTTCGGCATGTACGGCCGCGTCAGCGGCGGACTCCCGCACGACAACCCGTACTGGCGACAGCGCCACCCCGAAGCGGCGGCGCGCGAGGCGGCGGCACGAGCGGCTGTGGCCGCCCGCCGGACCCCGCCTCGCGGGCTGCCTCAGCACTAGGGAGTGTCCGCGTACCGCCCGGGAGGATCTACCTCCGGCGGGCGATGGTGAGGCCGTCCGCGACGGTGAGCAGCACGTCGTCCATCCGGTCGTCCGCGCGCACCCGGTCGTTGAAGGCGCGGATGGCCGCCGCGGGGCCCTCGACGGCCGGATCGGCGACCGCACCGTGGAAGAGCGTGTTGTCGGCGACGATCAGGCCGCCGGGGTTCATCCGCGGCACCAGCTCCTCCCAGTACGCGACGTAGCCGACCTTGTCCGCGTCGAGGAAGACGAAGTCGATCCACGGCCCCTCGGGCAGCGCGCGCAGCGTGTCCAGCGCCGGAGCGATCCGCAGGTCGATCCGGTCCGCCACGCCCGCCTTCGCCCAGGCCTCGCGGCCGACGACCGTCCACTCCTCGGAGACGTCACAGGCGATGAGCTGTCCGTCCGCCGGCATCGCCTGGGCCATCGACAGCGTGGAGAACCCGGTGAACGTGCCGACCTCGACGATGCGGCGGGCCCCGACCAGCCGCACCAGGAAGGCGAGCAGCGGCCCCTGCTCCTCCGCGGTCTGCAGTCCGGACACATCGGCGAGCCGGGTGTGGGTGAGCTCGACGAGTTCCCGCTGGACCGGGTCCAGCGGCGGGTTGTGCGCGAGTACATATGCGTACAGCTCGGGGGTGAGCTGCGGATTCTTCGTCTCGTACAAGGCTTCTCCTCGGATGGACGCCACGACCTGACCCGCTCTCCATCGTGCACCAGGTCGTAAGGTGACGGGCATGCTCGTGGATGACGCCGTCGCCCTTGTGCCCAGCATTCCAGGCCGCAGGGCCCTGCTGGGGATGGCGGGCGCGCCCGCCGCGGGCAAGTCCACCCTCGCCCGCCGGCTGGTCCACGGGGTCAACAGGCGGCTCGGCGCGGACATGGCGGCGTACGTCCCGATGGACGGTTTCCATCTGTCCAACGCGCAGTTGGCACGGCTGGGGCGGGCCGGCCGCAAGGGCGCGCCCGACACCTTCGACGTCGACGGCTACGTCCAGCTGCTGCGCCGGCTGCGCTCCAGCCATGAACGGCCCGTCTACGTCCCCGAGTTCGACCGCCGGCTGGAGGAGCCGATCGCCGCGGGCCTGGTCGTCCTCCCACAGGTGCGGCTGATCATCACGGAGGGGAACTACCTGGCCGACGACGGGCCGGGCTGGGAGGCGGTACGCGATCTGCTCGACGAGCTGTGGTTCGTCGACGCCCCGCGGGCGGTGCGCGAGCAGCGGCTGCTGCGCCGCCACGTCCGCGGCGGCCGCAGCGAACCCGAGGCGCACGCCTTCATAGCGTCCAGCGAGCGCCCCAACGCGGACCGGGTCGAGGCCGCCCGCGCCAACTGCAACCGGGTGGTCACCACCAGGGAGTGACCAACGGCCTACGCCGTGGGCGGGGTCAGGCGGCCGCGGCACCGTCCTCCGCGCCGGCCGCCACCTGCGCGAGCATCCGCCGCAGGATCTCCTCGCCCGCCGCGACACCCACCGTGGCGAGCGGCGTCACGTGCGGCGCCCGCCAGCCGCTGTCGGCCAGTTCGCCGTGCCCGGGCTGCCAGCCGGCGTCGGCGGCCAGCAGCAGATCGGCGTCCAGGAGGGAGTCGCCCGCGGCCAGCACCTGGTCGGCACCGGTCCGCCGTACGACCTCTTCGAGCGCCGCGCTCTTGCGCAGCGGCTTGGGGACCGTGTAGATCTTCCGGCCCTGCAGCGACACCGTCCAGCCGCGGCCGTCGGCCCACTCGGTCAGGTCCTTCACGAAGTTCTCGGGCAGCAGCGACCGCTCCACCACGAGGTACGCGAACAGGTCCTCGGCCACCCGCTCCTTGCGCAGCCACGCCGGGTCCGTCACCCGCGCCAGATGCGCGCGCACCTCGGCCAGCGGCACCGAACCGTCCGCGAGACGGCGGCGCATCTCGGCGTTCCAGTCCTGGTCGGTGCGGCCGTCGACCAGCAGATGGCCGCCGTTCGCGCAGATCGCGAAGTGCGGCACCGGGCCCGGCAGACTGATCCGCCGGTACTGCTTGCGGGTACGGGTGGTGGCCGGCACGAACTCCGCCTCGGCGGCCAGCCGCTGCACCAGCGCGGCGGCCGTCTCCGTCATGAACGACAGCGGCTTCGCCTCGTGCACCTCGACGCAGAGCAGCCGTGGCGCCTGCTCGTCGGGCATGCCGAGCGCGAGCGCGGCGGAGGAGTAGATCAGCGTCCGGTCCAGGTCGCTGGCGGCGAGGGTACGGAATCCGGCGCTCATCGGGCGACCGCCTTGCCGTCGGTACCGGTGGCACCTCTGGTGAACTGCGGGTGGATCAGGCCGACACACGAGTACGGCAGCCCGTCCACCTCCTCCACCGGCACCCCGCGCTGCTCGGCGAGCAGCCGGACGTGGTCCAGGTCCGCGCCGGCGCCGCGCTGCGCCAGGATCTTCCACGGGACGCGGCGCAGCAGCACCCGCGTCGTCTCGCCGACCCCGGGCTTGACGAGGTTCACGTCCCCGATGCCGTACTCCTCGCTGATCCGCTCGACGGCGGCCCAGCCCTCCCAGGTGGGGCTGCGGTCCTGCGACCGCAGTGCCTTGACGTCCTCGGCGACCGCGTCGGCGACGTCGTCGAAGCGGGCCGTCACCGTGTCCAGGAAGAGCCCGGAGACATCCGCGCCGGCCAGCTCCTGGTAGAACTTCCCGCCGTGGAACTCGTCCGGTCCGATCAGGTCCGCGCGCAGCACGGTGCGCGAGATGAGCCCGGAGACGGTGGAGTTGAGGCAGGCGGAGGGGATGAGGAAGTCGTCACGGGTGCCGTAGGTGCCCACGCAGCCGCCCGGGTCCGCGAGCACCGCGATGTCCGGGTTGAAGTTCCCGAACGGCTTGACGGCCTCGGCCAGTTCCCGGGTGATCGCGCCCTTGCCCGTCCAGCCGTCGACGAAGACGACCTGCTCCGGGTCGTGGTGCTCGGCCAGCCAGCGCAGCGCGGTGGTGTCGATGCCCCGGCCGCGCACGATCGAGACGGCGTAGTGCGCCAGTTCCAGGCCGTGCGCGTGCTTCGCCCAGCGGCGCATCAGCACCCCGACCGGGGTCCCGGCACGCGCCAGCGAGACGAGGACGGCGTCCGGGCCGCGCTCGGCGAGCACCAGCTCGGTGACGGCGCCCACCGCCCGCGCGATCCGGTCGGCCGAGGTGTCCAGTGCGGCGCGGAACAGCGCCTGGTACGCCTCGCTCGGCTGGTACTCCACCGGCAGCGACTCCGCGTAGTGCGCCCCGCCGCTCTGGATCGCCTCCTCGCGCTCCTCGGTCGGCGCCTCCAGCTCGACGTCCGACAGGTCCTTCAGCAACCATCCGACCTCGTCCGCCGCGTACGACGAGAACGCCGGACCGCGCAGGGGGGAGGGAAGCGTGGGGGTCTGGGCCATCTGCTGAACCTGTCCGTTCGGTTGGTACGCGGGCACGACCGCGAGCAGTACCTGCCCGGTGTGAGCCGCGAGATGCGCGAGCAGCCCGTCGGGCGCGTGCAGCGCCGGGGTGTCGCCCGCCGAGTCCACGACGGCGACGATCACGTCGAAGCCGCCGCCCGCGACGTTGTAGGCGTAGCGCGGGCCCGGCCCGTCGGAGGGGTCGTCGTGGGCGGGGAAGACGATCCGGGTGCGGATCGCGTAGCCGGGGTCGTCCACGGCCAGCACGGGCGAGCGGGTGGTGGTGGAGAACCGGACCTCGGCACTGGTCCCGTCCTGGATCTCCTGGGCGAGCCGCAGCGGCGCGAACATCAGCTCCTCGTTGCCGAGGACGAGGATGCGGCGCGGGTCCTGCGGCGGGAGCGCCCGGCGGACCGCCTCGGCCATCGACGGCAGTGCCGCCTCCAGCCGCTCCCGGTGCGCGGGCGTGAAGCCGTGCCGGCCGCCGTCCGGCAGCCCCTCGGGCCAGCCGAGGTCCACCCGGACCGCCTCGTACGCCGTCGCGGGCGCGGGCGGCGGGGTGACGCTCGCCCTGACGAGCGCCTGGCCGCGTTCCAGCACGCCCTCCGGCAGCCGGACCGTGCCGGACGCCAGCGACAGCAGGTCGATGCGCGCGCCGAGCCCGGCCGCGAACTCCGTCAGCCGCTCCCGGTCCGCGTCCGACCGCATGTCGACGAGCGCGACGACCACGTAGTGGGCGCGCGGGTGGCGGGCGTGCAGATCCCTGATGGTGTTGAGGACGGTCTGGCCCGTCGAGAACTCGTCGTCGACCAGTACCAGCGGCCCGTCCCCGGTCAGCAGCTCCGGGTCCGCCGGCAGCAGCAGATGGCCCGTCGCGTGGCTGTGCTCCTCCTCGAAGCCGCCGGCCGCCGCGACCCCGGCGACCGCGCGCCGCGTCGAGTGCAGATACGGAGCGAGGGCGACCCCGTCGGCCACCGCGTGCCCCAGGCCCGTCGCGGTCTCCGCGTAGCCGAGGACGACGGACCGCGCGGCCTGCTCGTCACCGAGCAGCTCCCGCACCCGGCGGCCGAGGCCGTACCCGGCGGTGTGGACGTCGGAGGGATGCCGGGGAACGTGCTTGCCCAGCACGTTCGACACCAGCAGGTGCGCGCGCTTCGGGTTGTCCCGCAGCGCGAGCCCGAGCAGCTCGCTCAGCCCCTCACCTTCGAGGGTGATGTCCAGCCGGTCGGCGACCCACTGGCCGGACCATGTCGGTGTTGCTGCCATGCGGTGGTTCTCACTTCTGTGCGGCAGATCAGGCGCGGCGTTGATCAGGACGGCAGACAGGCCGCGAGCAGTTCCACGAAGCCGATGTCGGCGCGGGCCACCCCGAAGGTCTCGGCGCGGCGCATGGTGCGCTCGGCCCAGGCCCGGTGCGGCTTCACCTCGTTCATCTTGTTCGTGTAGGCGGAGCGCAGGACCCCGCCGCCGGTGCGGTCCTCGTGGAGGATGTCGGCGGCGTCGCAGTACTCCTCGTGCGTGACCACGTTCAGCGCGTGCACGGGGAACACATGGGTGGGGTGGATGCAGGTCTTGCCCTGCAGGCCGTTGGCCCGGTCCAGCTCGATCTCGCGCAGCAGCCCGTCCATGTCGTGCTCGATGAGCGCGGTGCGCAGGTCCTCCGCCTCCGGGGTGAAGGGGCTGCGGCGCAGCTGCGGCTTGAACATCCGCTCGTGGTGCCGGAAGTACTCCCACACCGGCCCGGTCACGGTGAACCCGGTCCCGTCGGCCCGCCCGAAGACATTGACGACGTCGGCGATCACCGAGGCGACGATCTGGACGTCGTACGCCGTCATCGCGGGCGCCCGGCGCAGCGCGTACGAGGAGCAGAAGTCCGTCACGCCCAGCCGCAGGGCCAGCACGCGGTCCCGGTACTTGTCGACCGTGCGGTAGATCCCGGAGAGCGTCTCGACGCGGCTCTCCAGGTGCATCAGCTGCGGAGACTCCAGGACCGGCATGGCGAAGAGCCGGTGGCCGCAGGCGGACTCCGCCACGGCCAGCGCCTCCATGAAGGGGACGCCGCTCTCCTCGGTGAACTTCGGCAGTACGAATCCGGACAGCAGTCGCACGGTGTCACCGAGCCGCTGCACCAGGTCGACTATCTGCGCCGGGGTCCTGACCCGGATGAACAGCAGCGGAGGGTCGCCGGCACCCTGCCGCCGGTCGAGTTCGGCGAACTGCCGGACCAGATTGGCCTCGGCGTCCACGACCTCGCGGTCGTCTATCGAGTCCTCCAGGCACAGGACCATGGACACCACACCGTGCGCGGCCTGCTTCAGTACGTCGTCGGCCAGGTGCGGCCGGGTCGCCGGGCTGTAAAGGGTCGCGCCGAGGGCGACGGAGAGCGTGCTGGCGGAAGAGTCCGCGGTGAATTCCTGCGGCTCGCGGTGGAACAGTTCGTTCCGTACGTCCGTCGCAAGGTGTCCGAAGTGGCGCATATGCCCCCTTTTATGCATGGCTGACCGAATGGCATCTGGCGGATTATCGTACGTGCGGTCACACGACTGACGTTCCCCCCGCGCGTGAAAATCAGGTAACCCCCGCACGTCCGTCGTATGACCCCGCACGGCGCGTCCAGTCCCCTGCGTTGTGGCCCGCGTACCAGGGAAGGCAGGATGACCGCCATGACGCACGCGATGGTGAAGGGCTCGAACATCCCCCTGGACGTCCTGGGGATCAGGGCGGTGCTGCGCTGGAGCCCCGGCGCCGGCGTCCCCGACGTCGACGCCTCGGCCCTGCTGCTGGGCGCGGACGGCCGGGTCCGCTCCGACGCGGACTTCGTCTTCTACAACGAGCCCAGGCATCCGTCGGGGCTCGCCCGGCACCTGCCCAAGAAGCGGGTCGCCGAGGGTCTCACCGACACCGTCGAGGTGGACCTGACGTCCCTGGACGCCTCCGTGGCCCGCGTCGTCATCGCCGCGTCCGCCGACGGCGGCTCCTTCGGGCAGGTCCCCGACCTGCACGTTCTCCTCTTCGACACGGGTGCGCCGGTCCGCTCCGCGCCGCTGGCGACCTTCGACGTCACCCCCGACACCGGCGACGAGACCGCGCTGATCTGCGGCGAGCTGTACCGCCGCGACACCACGTGGAAGTTCCGCGCGCTCGGCCAGGGCTACGCGACCGGCCTCGTCGGCCTCGCCACCGAATTCGGCATCGCCGTCGACGACGAGGCGGACTCCGGAGCGGACCCCGGCTCCGGCCCCGCGGCGGGCTCCCGCGAGCCCGTCCACGCGCCGCCCGCCGTCCCGGAGCCCGAGGCCACCTCCGCGTACGGCTACCCGCTCCCGGACCCCGCACCCGGCCACGTACCCGCTCAGCCCGCCTACGGGTACCCCCAGCCGCCACAGCAGCGCCCCCAGCCCGCCGCACCGGCCTACGGGTACCCGCAGCCGGTGGCGGCCTCCCCCGGCTTCGTGCTGCCACCACAGGGCCCCCAGTTCCAGACCGGCCGCCGCTAGGGTCTGTCGTCTGGATCTCCGTGGGGGAAGGAGCGGTGTCCGGTGCGTGCAGCTGCAAGGCGGAGGAGGGAGGCGACGCGGTGCGTCGTCGACCGACGACAACGCGGCAGATGTGCGTGCTGGACACCGCGACGCCGCGGAGATCCAGACGACAGGCCCTAGGCCCCGCCCCGGGCCCGGTGCCGGCCCCGGGCGGCGTCCTGCCATCGGCGGGCCGTCACACCTTGGTCTTGTAGCCCCGGCCCCACTGCAGGCCCCAGCCGTACAGCCGGTCGATCTCGGCCTGGAACCCGTAGACGTACTTCACCTCGCGCCGCACCATCAGCTCGCCCTTGCGGTTCTCGATCAGCACCACCGCGCAGGACCGCGCCTGCGGCTCGCGCTCGCTGAGCGGGATCTCGATCCGCGGACCCGAGCTGGGGAAGAGCGTGACCATGGCGTGGGTGCGGTCGAAGGCGGGCGTGCCGTCGTAGATGTAGACGAACACCAGCAGCCGGACGAACTCGTCCCGCTTGTCGAAGTTGATGTAGATCGTCTCGCCCGAGGTGCCGCCGAACCGGTCGTCGCCGCTGAGCTTGATGTACGGCGGCTCGTTCAGGTCCCCCAGGAAGTTGCCGAGCGGCTGGACGACGCCCTTCGTCCCGTCGGCGAGCTCGTACATGCACGCCAGGTCCAGGTCGACGTTGACCATCGCCGGCCCCGCGGCCTGCACTATTTCCGGCTTGAACAGGTTCATCCGGCGGCCGAACAACCCGCCGCCGCCCTGTTTGTTCCACCCGCCGGTGTCCGAAGTGCGCATCTCCCAGGACAGGTTGATCCGCAGGTTGCCGACGGCCGCGCCCTGTTTGCTCAGCGAGACCATGGGGTGCCGTTTCGTGAGCTCCACGGTGTGCGCGTTCGCGACGTCGAACTGCGACGCGCCACTGGGCCGCAGGAACTTCCACCAGGCCATGACTACCCCTCCCCTGAACGGACACCGCCCCCCGCCGGATCGGCGGGGGGCGGGACTTCTCGCTCCGGGGTTCAGACTGTCAGAGCTGTCAGACCCCGGATGAGACTTCCGCCGTATCGTTCGACCCCTCTGAGTTTTCCCCGATCCGCCGGTTTCGCACCACCGAGGACCAGTAGGAAGCCGCGATCAGCACGACGCCGACGAGGCCGGTGATGACCTCGTTGATCTCGTACTTGATCGTGACGAGCAGGATGACCGCCAGCGCGCCGATCGCGTAGTGCGCGCCGTGCTCCAGGTACACGTAGTCGTCCAGGGTGCCCTTGCGGACCAGGTACACCGTCAGCGACCGGATGTACATGGCGCCGATACCGAGGCCGAGCGCCATCTCGAAGATGTCGTTGGTGATGGCGAACGCGCCGATGACACCGTCGAACGAGAACGACGCGTCGATGACCTCGAGGTACAGGAACATGAAGAACGCGGCCTTGCCGGCCAGCCCGACGACGGCCACGGTGCTGCCCTTCTTGGCGCCCGCCTCGGCCTCTCCGTCCGCGTCGTCCTCGGCCTCCTCCAGCTGGCCCTCGAAGTAGCCGGAGATCCCGCCGACGACCAGATACGTGATGAGCCCGGCGATCCCGGACAGCAGCACCGTCGCGGCCTTGTCGATCGTCCCGTCCCCGCCGTGCACCGGAACGCTGGTGGCGACCGTGGTCGCGGCGACGAGCAGCACGACCATGGCGATCACGACGGAGAGCATGTCCAGCTTGCCGAGCTTGCCCAGCGGCTTCTCCAGCCAGCCGAGCCACCGGATGTCCCGCTCCTCGAAAATGAAGTCGAGGAAGATCATGAGCAGGAACATCCCGCCGAACGCCGCGATCGACGGATGAGCGCCGGTGACCAGCGCCTCGTAGCGGTCGGGGTCGTTGATCGCGACGTCGACCGCCTCGACCGGGCTGAGCTTGGCGGTGATGGAGACGATGACGACCGGGAAGACCAGTCGCATACCGAAGACGGCGATCAGGATGCCGACGGTGAGGAACATCTTCTGCCAGAAGGCGTTCATCTTCCGGAGGATCCCGGCGTTGATCACCGCGTTGTCGAATGACAGCGAGATCTCCAGGACCGAGAGGATCGCGACCACCGCGAGCCCCTCCCACCCCCAGAGGTACCCAGCCAAGGCCAGGCCGGCGGCAGTGATGCCGAACGACCAGCCAAATGTCTTGAGGAGCACGGGCTACCCAGTCCTTCTCTACGAGAGATCCCCCGCGTAGTCCGCGGCTTTGCCAAGACTCTACCGACCCACTCGGCAACTCCTCAGTCGGTGGGCCCCTTCCATATCGCATCCAGAGGATCCCCACAACATCACTAATACGAAACCCGGGGAAATTCCCGTCACTTCATGCTAATTCCCTCGTTGGGAGTGAAGTGATGTTCGTACGGTCCGATCAGAAGCGGGGGCATGGCAGGTGCATCACCCGGAGCTGGAGCAATGGGGCGTTCCCGCGCCGAGCCGGCGCGTGCCGGGCGGGGCCCGGCGGATGGAGCGACGGGTCAGGCCGGCCGGAACCACGGAGCGGACCTACCGATTCCGCTGCTATCCCAACCCCGTTCAGTCCCAGCAGCTGCACCGCACCTTCGGAGCCTGTCGGTGGGTCTACGACCAGGGGCTCGAGCTACGCTCCTCCGCCTGGCGGCAGCACCACCTCCGGATCGGCTACACCGAAAGCTGCCGCGCGCTGACCGGATGGCGAAACACGGAGGAGACCGGCTGGCTCCGGGAGATCTCCTCCGTGGCGCTGCAGCAGTCCCTGCGGCATCTGGACAACGCGTACAACCGCTTCTTCCGGGGCAGCGCCAGGCATCCGCAGCGCAAACGGAAACACCGGGCCAAGGACGCCGCGACCTACGTACAGGCAGGGGTGGGTTTCCGTTGGGCGGCGGATGGCGACCGCCCCGGCGCCGGACGGCTCACCCTGGCCAAGATGGCCGAACCCCTCGACATACGGTGGTCACGCCCCCTTCCGGCCGGAGCGGTCCCGAGGAAGCAGGAACCCCCACCCGCGAGGGTGGGGAATCCCGGTCGGTCACGGCGGGGAGAGGTCAAGAAACGTTGACCCCGAAGTCCAGGGCGATGCCTCGCAGTCCTGACGCGTACCCCTGGCCTACTGCACGGAATTTCCACTCGCCGTTGTAGCGGTACAGCTCGCCGAAGATCATTGCGGTCTCGCTGGACGCGTCCTCGGAGAGGTCGTAGCGCGCCAACTCGGCCTGGTCGTACTGGTTCACGACGCGGATGTAGGCGTTGTTGACCTGTCCGAAGGTCTGGCCGCGGCTGTCGGCCTCGTGGATGGAGACGGGGAAGACGACCTTGTCGACGCGCTCGGGAACCTTGGTGAGGTCGACGATGATCTCCTCGTCGTCCCCTTCGCCCTCGCCGGTGAGGTTGTCACCGGTGTGCTCGACGGAGCCCTCGGGGCTCTTGAGGTTGTTGTAGAAGACGAAGTGTTCGTCGCTGAGTACCCGGCCGTTGGCGCACAGCAGGGCGCTGGCGTCGAGGTCGAACGGCGCCCCTGTGGTGGAGCGTGCGTCCCAGCCGAGGCCGATCATCACCTGGGTGAGATTCGGTGCGGCCTTGCTGAGGGAGACATTGCCCCCCTTGGCGAGCGTGACGCCCATGGTTTTCGCTTCCTCCCCGTGCGTGCTGAGGTCGGTACGTGCACGGCGCCGCACGCCCTGCCGGGTGTGCGGCGCCGCGAGGGGTTCAGACGTTGACGCCGAAGTCCTGCGCGATGCCGCGCAGTCCGGAGGCGTAGCCCTGGCCGATGGCGCGGAACTTCCACTCCGCGCCGTTGCGGTAGAGCTCACCGAAGACCATGGCGGTCTCGGTGGAGGCGTCCTCGGTGAGGTCGTAGCGCGCCAGTTCGTTGTTGTCGGCCTGGTTCACGACGCGGATGTACGCGTTGCGGACCTGACCGAAGCTCTGCTGACGGCTCTCGGCCTCGTAGATCGAGACCGGGAAGACGATCTTGGCGACATCGGCCGGAACTCCGGCCAGGTTCACCTTGATGACCTCGTCGTCGCCGTCGCCCGAGCCGGTGAGGTTGTCACCGAGGTGCTCGACCGAGCCGTCCGGGCTCTTGAGGTTGTTGAAGAAGACGAAGTGCGCGTCGGAGATGACCTTGCCCTCGGGGCTGGCCAGCAGTGCGCTGGCGTCCAGGTCGAAATCGGCGCCGGTGGTGGTCCTGGCGTCCCATCCCAGAGCGACGATGACCGCCGTGAGATTCGGGGCCTCCTTCGTCAGTGAGACGTTGCCACCCTTGCTGAGGCTGACTCCCACGGGTCCTCCATACGGTCATGGGGTATCAGGCAGTACCCTCGCCCCCGTCGTGCGGTACACAGATCAACGCGTTGAGCTTAGTGAGCAGTTCCCGAAGACTGCAGCCCGTCGGCTACAGCTCTTCGAGGGCCTTTGCGTAGTCGTTGAGGTCCCGGGCGTCCGGAAGGCCGTTGACGACGGTCCAGCGGACGATGCCGTCCTTGTCGATGACGAAGGTGCCGCGGACCGCGCAGCCCTTCTCCTCGTCGAAGACGCCGTAGGCGCGCGCGGCGTCCCCGTGCGGCCAGAAGTCGGAGAGCAGCGGGTATCCGAGGCCCTCCTGTTCGGCGAAGACGCGCAGCGAGAACGGGGCGTCGCAGGAGACGGCGAGGAGCTGCACGCCGTCGTTCTGGAACGTCGGCAGTTCGTCGCGCAGGGCACAGAGCTCGCCGGTGCAGACGCCGGTGAACGCGTACGGGTAGAAGAGCAGCACGACGTTCTTCTCGCCGCGGAAGTCGGAGAGCCGCACGGTCTGACCGTGCTGGTTCTTCAGCTCGAAATCCGGGGCCTTGCTGCCGACCTCGATCGCCATGCGGGCACATCCTCGTCTCGGTACCGGAAAGGTCACGGACAGTCTGTCACTGCCCTCCGGGGCCGAACGCACCGCGCCCCCGTCGACCGGGGTCGACGGGGGCGCGGAGCAGGGTCCGGTAGAGCTACCGCTTCGCGGCCCGGGCCGTCTTCGGAGTGACCAGGCGGCTGCCCGACCAGTCCTTGGCGGCGTTGACTGTGCTGGTTTGGGCCAGACCTGCGGTCTGGGCGGCCTCGCCGATCTCGCTTGGCTCGACGTGGCCCTCACGGCCGGTCTTCGGGGTCATCAGCCAGATCGGGGCGCCGTCGTCGATCGTCGACGTGGCGTCGACCAAGGTGTCGGTGAGGTCGCCGTCGTCCTCCCTGAACCACAGCAGGACGGCGTCGGGCACGTCGTCGTAGTCCTCATCGGCGAGCTCTTCGCCCGTGAGCTCCTCGATACCTTCTCGGAGCTCCTGGTCGCAGTCGTCGTCGTACCCGAGTTCCTGGACCACCTGTCCGGGTTCGAATCCAAGCCGGCTAGCCGGGTTGGTCCGGTCCTCCGCGTGGTCCGCGGTCGCGCTCACGCTTTGCCTCCTGTCATGGGGGGAAACTCCCCGCGCCTGTGCGGGGTTATTGGCGGTAGTCCACACGGACGCGGCGGATCGCGCAAGTACCCGGCCGCCGAGACCGCCTAAACGGTGACGTGTCACCGCAACCCGCACGTCCAATCGTGACGCAGATCACGCCGGTTTGCCGGGGTTGTGCACGAATGAAGTCTGGGGTCGGTCGTACGTCCGAGTGGGCGTAGAGTTCTGATTTGGCCTCTCGTAGGCCTGCTTCGCTGCGCACCTCTCCGTCTCACGGAGTGGCAGTTACCGCTCAGTAGAGATGACGTTTCTGGCGACGCGGTACACGATGGAGGCGGCGCGACCCAGCAGAGCAAGACCTAGTAGCGAAGGAACAGCGTGGCTTCCGGATCCGATCGCAACCCGATCATCATTGGCGGCCTTCCCAGCCAGGTCCCGGACTTTGATCCCGAGGAAACGGCGGAATGGCTCGACTCGCTCGACGCGGCTATCGACGAACGCGGCCGTGAGCGTGCCCGCTACCTCATGCTCCGCCTCATCGAGCGCGCCCGCGAGAAGCGTGTCGCGGTGCCCGAGATGCGCAGCACGGACTACATCAACACCATCGCGACCAAGGACGAGCCGTTCTTCCCCGGCAACGAGGAGATCGAGCGGAAGGTCCTGAACGCGACCCGCTGGAATGCGGCGGTCATGGTGTCGCGCGCACAGCGCCCCGGTATCGGCGTCGGCGGCCACATCGCCACCTTCGCCTCCTCCGCCTCCCTCTACGACGTGGGCTTCAACCACTTCTTCCGGGGCAAGGACGAGGGCGACGGCGGCGACCAGATCTTCTTCCAGGGGCATGCCTCCCCCGGTATCTACGCCCGCGCCTTCCTTCTGGACCGGCTCTCCGAGCAGCAGCTCGACGCGTTCCGCCAGGAGAAGTCGAAGGCCCCGTACGGCCTGTCCAGCTACCCGCACCCGCGGCTCATGCCGGACTTCTGGGAGTTCCCGACCGTCTCGATGGGCCTCGGCCCGCTCGGCGCGATCTACCAGGCGCGGATGAACCGCTACATGGAGGCGCGCGGCATCGCCGACACCTCCAAGTCGCACGTATGGGCGTACCTCGGCGACGGGGAGATGGACGAGCCCGAGTCGCTCGGCCAGCTGTCGATCGCCGCCCGTGAGGGCCTGGACAACCTGACCTTCGTCGTCAACTGCAACCTGCAGCGCCTCGACGGGCCGGTGCGCGGCAACGGCAAGATCATCCAGGAGCTGGAGTCGCAGTTCCGCGGCGCCGGCTGGAACGTCATCAAGCTGGTCTGGGACCGCAGCTGGGACCCGCTGCTCGCCCAGGACCGCGACGGCATCCTGGTGAACAAGATGAACACCACGCCGGACGGACAGTTCCAGACGTACGCCACCGAGACCGGCGGCTACATCCGTGAGCACTTCTTCGGTGACGACCAGCGGCTGCGCAAGATGGTCGAGGGCATGACCGACGAGCAGATCCTGCACCTCGGCCGTGGCGGTCACGACCACAAGAAGGTCTACGCGGCGTACGCGGCGGCCAAGGCCCACAAGGGCCAGCCGACGGTGATCCTCGCCCAGACCATCAAGGGCTGGACGCTCGGTCCGAACTTCGAGGGCCGCAACGCGACCCACCAGATGAAGAAGCTCACGACCGAGGACCTCAAGCGCTTCCGCGACCGGCTGCACATCCCGATCACGGACAAGCAGCTCGACGAGGGCTACCCGCCGTACTACCACCCGGGTCGCGACTCCGAAGAGATCCAGTACATGCAC
The DNA here is from genome assembly GCF_023701745.1 of Streptomyces sp. RKAG293. NCBI lineage: Bacteria > Bacillati > Actinomycetota > Actinomycetes > Kitasatosporales > Streptomycetaceae > Streptomyces > Streptomyces sp. RKAG293. The sequence goes on from NZ_JAJOZB010000001.1 coordinate 3,207,800, forward strand.
GACCACCGCAAGGCGTGCGGTGGCTATGTGCCGACCCGTGTGGTGCGCGCGAAGCCGCTGGCGCTGCCGGACGAGAAGGCGTACGCGCCGGCCAAGAAGGGCTCCGGCCAGCAGTCGATCGCCACCACCATGGCGTTCGTCCGCATCCTCAAGGAGCTCATGCGGGACAAGGAGATCGGCAAGCGTTTCGTGCTGATCGCCCCGGACGAGTACCGCACCTTCGGTATGGACGCGTTCTTCCCGTCGGCGAAGATCTACAACCCGCTGGGCCAGCAGTACGAGGCGGTCGACCGTGACCTGCTCCTCGCGTACAAGGAGTCGCCGACCGGCCAGATGCTGCACGACGGCATCTCCGAGGCGGGCTGTACGGCCTCGCTGATCGCGGCGGGCTCGGCCTACGCCACGCACGGCGAGCCGCTGATCCCGGTCTACGTCTTCTACTCGATGTTCGGGTTCCAGCGGACCGGTGACCAGTTCTGGCAGATGGCGGACCAGCTGGCGCGCGGTTTCGTGCTCGGCGCGACCGCGGGCCGGACCACCCTTACGGGTGAAGGCCTGCAGCACGCGGACGGCCATTCGCAGCTGCTCGCCTCGACCAACCCGGCCGTCGTCGCGTACGACCCGGCGTTCGGCTTCGAGATCGCGCACATCGTGCAGGACGGTCTGAAGAGGATGTACGGCGAGAACGCCGAGGACGTCTTCTACTACATGACCGTCTACAACGAGCCGATCCAGCACCCGGCCGAGCCGGCCGATGTGGACGCCGAGGGCATCCTCAAGGGTCTGTACCGGTACGCGGAGGGCACCGAGGGCACCGTTCCGGCGCAGATCCTGGCGTCGGGCGTGGCGGTTCCGTGGGCCGTCGAGGCGCAGCGGATCCTCGCCGCGGACTGGGGCGTCAAGGCGGACGTCTGGTCGGCCACCTCGTGGAACGAGCTGCGGCGCGACGCCATCGCGGTGGAGGAGCACAACCTGCTCCACCCCGAGGAGGAGCAGCGCGTCCCGTACATCACGAGCAAGCTCGCCGGTGTGCAGGGCCCGTTCGTGGCGGTCTCGGACTGGATGCGCGCGGTGCCGGACCAGATCTCGCGCTGGGTGCCGGGCACGTACCAGTCGCTGGGTGCCGACGGGTTCGGTTTCGCCGACACCCGTGGCGCGGCCCGTCGCTTCTTCCACATCGACGCGCAGTCGATCGTCCTGGGGGTGCTCACCGAGCTCGCCCGGGACGGCAAGGTGGACCGTTCGGTGCTGAAGCAGGCCGTGGACCGCTACCAGCTGCTCGACGTCACGGCTGCCGACCCCGGCGCCGCGGGCGGCGACGCCTGAGGTAGCCCCGAGGCGGTACGTCTCACGTTTCGAACGCCGGGCCCGCACCACTTTCCGTGGTGCGGGCCCGGCGTTCGTTCGTCTGCCGCGCCGGCTACTGCGCCAGCCAGAGGATGGCGACGACGGTGTCGAAGACGCCGAGGACGACGGCGACGACCGCGGGGATCGACTTCGCGCCACGCCAGCTGCGGCCCATGGCGAGCCAGCCGAAGATGATCGCGAGGGGTCCGAGCACGATCCCCAGGACGAAGAAGCCGACGATGGCGCAGACGGCGCCGACGACGGCGATCGTTCCGGTGTCGGACCGGTCGCGGGAACGCATACGGGTACGGGTGCGGGTTCGGGTGGCCATCGTCCCTCCGTAAGGTTTCGGGGCTCGCCGTTCGCGTTCCCCGCCCCCGGCCGCCCATGCGGTGTCAGTTCTCCCAGACCTTGAACGCCCGGACGGTGTAACGGGATTCGGGCACCCAGGTGCCCGTCGGATAGGTGTCGAACTCGGCCTCGGTGGCGCACTCCGCGCTCTGGTAGGTGGTGACCGGCCGGCCGATGCGGTTGACGAAGGACCGGGCGGGAGTGCCCGCGGGGAGCGGCACGCAGTTGTCGATGCCGGTGTCGGCGAGTTCGTGGGCCTGCCGGGCGCTGCTGTAGCCGGCCTTGCCCCACAGGCAGAGCTGGCCCGGATCGCAGGCCCCGGAGGACGCGGCGGAGGCCGGGGCGAGGGCGGTGACGGGCAGCAGCGCGGCGGCCAGGGCGGCGGCGGTGAGGATCGTGTTCATGCGGCTCAGGCTGGTGCGGCGGTCGCGGCGCCCACAAGAGCGGCCGGGCACGTTCCCCCTGATAGGGGGATTGCGTGCGGCCCGCCCCACGGGTAACAGCCGACCCAGTCGCTTGGCCCGTACAGTCACTTTCGAAACGTGACTTGAGTCACCCTTGGCTCAGGCATGGCCCTGCGTCTTCTACGCTGGCCGGGATACCGCAAACCTCCGAGGGGCCACCACACCCCCCGCGCACCTTCTGCCGACGGACCGGGTCGGCGTGCGCGTCCGGGACGATTTCGCGAGGCAATACTGAGTGACCCCATTCGATGAGCGCTTCAATGCAACGTCCATCCGGGCCCTGCTGGCCCTGGCCGTCATCTTCGTCATGCTCGCGACCACCGGCTGGACCGCCATCCGGCCGCACAAGGGCGCCGAGGATCCGCGGGCGGCGGCACTGGTGTCGTGGCTGCACGGCTCGGTGGCCGGGCACAAGCTGCCCAGCGCCTCGGCCGGTGCCGACTCCATAGCGCACTTCTTCGCGACGCTGACCGCGGCCCAGACCCGGCAGATCGCCAACCGCTACCCGCTCGTCGTCGGCAACCTGGACGGCGCGCCGGTGAGCGTGCGCTACCTGGCCAACCGGGTGGCGCTCGCCCAGACGCGCGTCACGGAGATCGCCCGTTCGCACAGCTCCCTGCTCACACCCGCCGGCCGCAAGGACGCGGACAAGCGCGCCCACCGCTACGCCTCGCTGCTGAGCGACGGCCGGCAGATCCTCGCCTTCGACCCGACCGGAGCCGGCCGGGCCGCCGAGGTCTTCGGTGATCTCGGTTCCGCCGACCGGGTGGCCGTGGTCGTGCCGGGTGTGGACACCGACATCAGCACGTTCGAACGCACCGCCAAGTCGTACGCGGCCCCGGTCGGCATGGCGCGCGCCCTGTACCAGGCCGAGCGCGCCCAGGACCCGTCCTCGCGCACCGCGGTGATCGCCTGGGCGAACTACACGACGCCGTCGGGTGTCGGTCTCGACGCCTCCACCGGTGAGCTGGCGGAGAACGGCGCGGTCCGGCTGAACTCGCTGGTCGAGGCGCTGCCGTCCACCGCGCGCATCTCGCTGTTCTGCCACTCGTACGGCTCGGTGCTGTGCGGGGTGGCCGCTCCGGACCTGCCGTCGGACAAGATCTCCGACATCACCGTCTTCGGCAGCCCCGGGATGCGGGTGAGCCGCGCCACGCAGCTGCACACCTCCGCCAACGTATGGGCCGCCCGCGATCCGAGCGACTGGATCGGCGAGGTGCCGCACCTGGAGATCGCCGGCCTGGGGCACGGCGCCGACCCCGTCTCGGAGTCCTTCGGGGCCCGTGTGGTCGGTACGGAAGGCGCTCTGGGCCACCCCGGCTACTTCGCGCCCGGCACCGAGAGCCTGGCGAACTTCACCGACATCGCCCTCGGCCAGTACAGCGCGGTGCGGTGCGCGCCGAACCGCGAGGACTGCGCGTCCGGCCTCGGTCAGGCCTGAGCCGGAGTCGTGGGGGTGGTTCCGGTCCTGGGGTCCGGAACCACCCCCACGCGCGTTTTTGCGGTCAGTTCGGCAGTTGATCCCACATTCGGCCCTACGATGAGCCACATGGGTGACGTTTTGGCCGGATCCAATGCCGTGTGGGAGTTCGACACGGATGCCGTGGTCATCCGGTACGAGCGCGGGGTGCGCAATTCGAAGCTGCTCCAGACGCTCGGCGAGCGCCGGATCCCGTACGCCGCGCTGACCGGCGTCGAGCTCGTTCCCGGCAAGCGCGGCACGGTCGTACTGCGCGCCCTGCCGCGGCCCGGCGCCGATCCGCTGATGGAAGCGGCGGGCGGGCAGCTGAAGGACTCCGCGGATCCCTACCGGCTGGTGCTGCCGGCCGACCGCGAGACCCTCGCCGAGTACTACACGGACGAGCTACGGGTCGCGGTCTCCGACAACGACACCGGCGAACCGGCCGACCGCTTCCTGGTCGCCGCGCCCACCGGGCCGCAGTCGTTCAAGGCGTACGACGCCAGGGCCGCCTTCGACGGCCGCACGGTGTCCTTCCGCTGGTTCTGGACGGGCGCCTCGACCGCCAAATGGAAGGCCGGCGACCAGCACTTCCCGGTCGCCGACCTGAGCGGGGTCGACTGGCGCTCCCCCGAGCTGCTGCACGGCTATCTGCGGCTGCGGCCGAACGACGACACCGAACGCCCCGGCGACCCCGACCAGAACCCGGCCGCGGTGGTCTTCGGGCTCGGCTACGGCCAGGTCCATGAATCGCTGCCGTTCGCCGCGTCCGTGCTGGCCGCCGTGCAGACGGCTACTCGCGCGCGGCGGAAGTAGAGCTCATGTCCGGGTAGCGGTCGCCCGCGACGTGCTCGGCGATCGGTTCCAGCCACTCCAGCTCGACCTGGTCGAGCGTGATCCGGGTCGCCCCGGTGTTCTCCAGCACGCGGCTGACCTTGCGGGTGCCCGGGATCGGCACCACGGTCAGCTGGTGCACCTGGGCCCGCTGCTGCACCCAGGCGAGCGCGATCTGGCCCAGGCTCGCCCCGTGCGCCTTGGCGGCCTTGCGGACCGGGTCCAGCAGATCCGCGTTCCGCCTGGCGTTCTCACCGGTGAACCGGGGCTGGTGCTGCCGGTAGTCGCCGCCGGCCAGATCCGTCGTGGCATTCAGGAACGAGCCGGTCAGGAAGCCCCGGCCGAGCGGTGAGTACGGCACGAAGGCCACGCCCAGCTCGGCGGCGGCCGGTACCGCGCTGCGTTCCACATCACGGCTGAACAGCGACCACTCGGACTGCAGCGCGGCGATCGGGTGGACGGCGTGCGCCTCGCGCAGCTCCGCGCCGGTCACCTCGGACAGGCCCAGGTGCCGGACCTTGCCCTCCGCCACCAGCTCGGCCATCGCGCCGACGGACTCCGCGAACGGGACGCCCGGGTCGCGGCGGTGCATGTAGTACAGGTCGATGACGTCCGTGCCCAGGCGGCGCAGGCTGCCCTCGACGGCCTGCCGGAGGTACGCCCGGTCGTTGCGGACGCCGCGGTACGTCGCGTCGTCCGCCCTGCGCTCGATGGCGAACTTGGTCGCCAGCGTGATCTCGTCCCGGTGCGCCTTCACGAACGGGGCGAGGAACTCCTCGTTCGCCCCCGAGCCGTAGGCGTCGGCGGTGTCGAAGAGCGTGACGCCCGCCTCGAGGGCCGCTTCCAGCGTCGCCCGCGCCGCGTCCACGTCGGTCTCGCCGTAGAACTCGCTCATGCCCATGCAGCCCAGGCCCTGGACGCCGACCAGCGGTCCGTCCGTGCCCAGCCGTACACTGTCGATCTTTTCCGTGCTCGCGTTGCTCGCGTTGTCGCTCATCAGGGTCAGACCCTCTCCGGCGCCCGCTGGGCGCCCCCATACATGTCGATCTTGTAGTCCAGTACCGCGAGGGTGTCCTGCAGCTCGGCGATCCGCCGGTGCACGTCCTCACGGTGCGCCACGAGCAGCTCCTGCCGCGCGGCGAAGGTCTGCTCGCCCTCGCGCACCATCTCCGCGTACCTGACCATGTCCGCGACCGGCATCCCGGTCAGCCGGAGCTTGCCGACGAAGGCCAGCCAGTGCAGATCTCGGTTGGTGTAGCGGCGCTGCCCGGTGTGGGAGCGGTCGACGTGCGGCATCAGTCCGATCCGCTCGTACCAGCGCAGGGTGTGCGCGCTCAGCCCGGTCACCGTGACCACTTCGCTGATCGTGTACTGGTCCTGCCCGTCGGGCCGCAGAATCGACGCCTGGTCGTCACAGCTGGCGATCCGGCCGGCCCTGCTCCTCGCCACCTTCGTCACAGCCACCTGCGTTACCGTCATGCCCCTACGCTACGGACTTGGAGTGCACTCGAAGCAAGCGCCTCAGGAGATCTTTTCCGGCCGCGTTACGCTCGCCCCATGGAGAGCTTGCGTGAGATCCGGAACTGGCCCGTCCCCACGGCGGCCGCGGCCGTCGTCCGCCGGGACGGCACGGTGGCCGGGTCCCACGGCCCGGTCGGTGAGCCGTTCCGGCTCGCGTCGGTCACCAAGCCGCTGACGGCCTACGCGGCGCTGGTCGCCTGCGAGGAGGGCGTCTTCGAGCTCGACGACCCGGCGGGCCCCGAGGGCTCGACGGTGCGCCATCTGCTCTCCCACACCTCAGGGCTGGCCTTCGACCAGCACCGCGTGATGGCGCCGCCCGGTGACCGCCGGCTCTACTCCAACGCCGGGTTCGAGGTGCTCGCCGACCACATCGCCAAGGCCACCGGCATCCCGTTCCCCGAATACCTGCGGCAGGCGGTCCTGGAGCCGCTGGGGATGACCGCCACCACGCTGCCCGGCTCGGCCGCCGCCGACGGCGTCTCCACCGTCGAGGACCTCGTCCGCTTCGCCGCCGAACTGCAGGCGCCGCGCATCCTGCACCCGTCGACCCTCGACGAGGCCACGTCCGTCGTCTTCCCCGGCCTCAAGGGCGTACTGCCGGGCTACGGCCACCAGAACCCCAACGACTGGGGCCTCGGCTTCGAGATCCGGGACTCCAAGACCCCGCACTGGACCGGCGCCGCCTCCAGCCCGCGCACCTTCGGGCACTTCGGCCAGACCGGGACCTTCCTGTGGGTCGACCCCGACGCGGGCGCCGCGTGCGTCTGCCTCACCGACCGCGCCTGGGGCGAATGGGCTGTCCCGCTGTGGCCCGCCCTGACGGACGCGGTCCTCGCGGAACTGCGGGCCTAGGCCGGGTCGCGCGGCACCGGACGCAGCTCCCAGACGAGGTACTCCACCGGGCCCGCCGCCCGCACCAGGAGCCTCTCCTCGTCGGTGAGGCGCGCCGCGTCGCCCGCTTCGAGGGTCTCGTCGCCCAACCGGACGCTGCCGCGCACCACGTGCACGTAGACGAAGGGCGCGGCCGGCAGTTCGCCCGGGCCGCGGCTGACGGACAGCGCCGCGTGCGGCTGCCGGAACGGGACGAAGCGCGTGCCGTGTTCGACGCCGTAGCGCGGGCCGCCGCCGAACACCGCGGGCTCCAGCCACATCTGAAGGAACCTCAGCGGCCCTTCCCCGGCGTTGCGTTCGACATGGCGGACGCCGTCGCCCGCGCTGAGCAGCTGTGCCTCACCGGCCCGCACCACGGTCTCGTGGCCCGCGGAGTCCCGGTGTCCCAGCTCGCCCTCGATCACCCACGTCACGATCTCGACTCCCCCGTGCGGGTGCTCCGCGAAGCCGGCGCCGGGCGCCAGCCGCTCCTCGTTGCACGCCATCAGCGGCCCGAACCGCAGGTTGCCGGGGTCGTAGTGGGAGCCGAAGGAGAACGCGTGCAGGGTCTCGATCCCCGCGGCGGGATCACCCCCGGCGTATCGCTGTCCACCGCGCCGAACGTCGATCATTCGGCCACGGTACAAGCGACCGGCGCGCACCCCGGCGCTGTGCACCCCTGGGGATAAGGCAGTCTTGTCCCGTGCCCGACACTCCGCAGCCCCCGAAAAAGCCCGTCCGCGCTGAGCACGCCGCGACGCTGCGCCGACTGGAGAAGTCGTCCGGCCGGCTCGCTGCGAACGCCATCGCCCGGATGGATGAGCAGCTGCCGTGGTACCGGGCGATGCCACCGGAGAACCGGTCCTGGATCGGGCTGGTGGCGCAGGCGGGCATCGCGGCGTTCACCGAGTGGTTCCGGCATCCCGAGGCGCCGCAGGCGATCAGCACGGATGTGTTCGGGACCGCGCCCAGGGAGTTGACCAGGGCGATCTCGCTGCGGCAGACCGTGGAGATGGTGCGCACCACCATCGAGGTGATGGAAGCGGCCATCGACGAGGTGGCGGCGCCCGGTGACGAGTCGGTGCTGCGCGAGGCGCTGCTGGTCTACGCCCGGGAGATCGCGTTCGCCACCGCCCAGGTGTACGCGCAGGCGGCCGAGGCCCGGGGCGCGTGGGACGCGCGCCTGGAGTCGCTGGTCGTCAACGCGGTGCTGTCCGGTGAGGCGGACGAGGGGGTGCTGTCGCGCGCGGCGGCGCTGGGCTGGAGTTCGCCCGACCAGATCGTCGTGGTGCTCGGGACCGCGCCGAACGGCGACAGCGAGCTGACGGTGGAGGCCATCCGGCGGGCCGCGCGGCACGCGAAGCTGCAGGTGCTGACCGGGGTGCTCGGTGAGCGGCTGGTCGTGATCGCGGGTGGTGAGGGCGAGCCGCTCAAGGTCGCGAAATCACTGATCGCCCCGTTCGCGGCGGGCCCCGTGGTGGCCGGTCCCGTCGTCGGGGACCTGCTGTCCGCGACCCGTTCCGCACAGGCCGCGGCCGCCGGTCTGAAGGCGTGCGCCGCCTGGCCGGACGCGCCCCGGCCGGTCGTCTCGGACGACCTGCTGCCCGAGCGCGCGATGGCCGGCGACCGTTACGCGCGTGAACAGCTGGTGGAGGAGATCTACAGACCGTTGGAGGAAGCGGGCTCCGCGCTCCTCGAAACGCTGAGTGTCTACCTCGAACAGGCCTCGTCCCTCGAAGGGGCGGCGCGGATGTTGTTCGTTCACCCAAACACCGTCCGCTACCGGCTGCGACGTGTGACGGATGTCACCGGATGGTCGCCCTCCGACGTGCGTTCGGCGTTCACTCTGCGCATCGCCCTCATCCTGGGACGACTGTCCGGCGCCGATCAATCACCCTGAGTTTTTGTGGGACACCAACAAATCGTCCAGCAGTTCTTCGTCCCTGTCCCCACGGGCGGTGAGACCCGCCCGCGAGAGAGAGTGTGTACGTGCTCGTACTCGTCGCTCCCGGCCAGGGTGCCCAGACGCCCGGCTTCCTGACTCCTTGGCTCGACCTTCCCGGCGTCGCCGACCGCCTTCACTGGTGGTCCGCGGTGGCGGGGCTCGACCTTGTCCACTACGGCACGAAGGCCGACGCGGACGAGATCCGCGACACCGCCGTGGCCCAGCCACTGCTGGTGGCCGCCGGACTGGTCTCGGCCCTGTCGCTCTTCCCGCACCCGGCCGACGGCCGGCGTGCCGTCGGCGCGGTCGCCGGACACAGCGTCGGTGAGATCACCGCCGCCGCCGGTGCCGGTGTCATCACCGCGGAATCGGCGATGGCCCTTGTGCGGCAGCGCGGACTGGCCATGGCCAAGGCCGCGGCCGTCACCACCACCGGCATGTCCGCGGTGCTCGGCGGCGACCCCGAAGAGGTCCTCGCGCACCTGGAGAAGCTCGGCCTGACCCCGGCGAACATCAACGGCGGCGGCCAGATCGTCGCCGCCGGCACCGCGGAGCAGCTGGCCGCGCTCGCCGAGGACAAGCCCGAGAAGGCCCGCGTCATCGCCCTGAAGGTGGCCGGCGCGTTCCACACCCACCACATGGCTCCCGCGGTGTCCACGCTGGAGGCCCTCGTGCCCGGTGTGACCGTGCGCGATCCGGGTACCCGATATGTGTCGAACGCCGACGGCCAGGTCGTCGGCAGCGGCGACGAGATCGTCCGCCGGCTGGTCCAGCAGGTCTCCAACCCGGTCCGCTGGGACCTGTGCATGGAGACGTTCAAGGAACTCGGCGTCACCGCGATCATCGAGATGGCGCCGGCCGGCACGCTGGTCGGCCTGGCCAAGCGGGCCCTGCCGGGCGTCAAGACGCTCGCCCTGAAGACCCCGGACGACATCGACGCGGCTCGCGCGATCGTCGCCGAGCACGGCGACCCGGACGCCATCGGCGCGTCCCTGCCGCTCACCCTTTCCGCGGCCGAAGAGGAGTCACCCCAGACATGACGGCGAAGATCCAGCCCAGCCAGGGTGCCCCGTACGCGCGGATTCGCGGGGTCGGCGGCTACCGGCCGACCCGGGTGGTCCCCAACGAGGTGATCCTGGAGACGATCGACTCCAGCGACGAGTGGATCCGCTCCCGCTCCGGCATCTCCACGCGCCACTGGGCGAACGAGTCGGAGACCGTCGCCGAGATGTCGATCGAGGCCTCGGGCAAGGCGCTCGCCGACGCGGGTCTGTCGGCCGAGGACATCGGCGCGGTGATCGTCGCCACCGTCTCGCACTTCAAGCAGACGCCGGCGATCGCGACCGAGATCGCGTTCCGGCTCGGCGCGGGCAAGGCCGCCGCGTTCGACATCTCCGCGGCCTGCGCCGGCTTCGCCTACGGGCTGACCCTCGCCAAGGGCATGGTCACCGACGGCAGCGCCAAGAACGTGCTGGTGATCGGGGTCGAGCGGCTGAGCGACCTGACCGACCTGACCGACCGGGCGACCGCCTTCCTCTTCGGCGACGGCGCCGGCGCGGTCGTGGTCGGCCCGTCCGACGTGCCCGCCATCGGCCCCTCCGTCTGGGGCTCGGAGGGCGACAAGTCCGAGGTGATCGCCCAGACCGACTCGTGGGAGGTCTTCCGCGCCGGCGGCCAGCCGGAGTCGGGGAAGTTCCCGGCGCTGCGCCAGGAGGGCCAGACGGTCTTCCGCTGGGCGGTCTTCGAGATGGCCAAGGTGGCCCAGCAGGCGCTGGACGCCGCCGGGATCACCGCGGACCAGCTCGACGTCTTCATCCCGCACCAGGCGAACATGCGCATCATCGACTCGATGATCAAGGCACTGAAGCTGCCGGAACACGTCGCGATCGCCCGCGACATCGAGACCACCGGCAACACCTCGTCGGCCTCCATCCCGCTGGCGATGGAGCGGCTGCTGGCCACCGGCCAGGCCAAGAGCGGCGACACCGCCCTGCTCATCGGCTTCGGGGCGGGTCTCGTGTACGCCGCAACTGTGGTTACTCTCCCCTAGTCACAACCCCTTCGCGGCGCCGCAGTCCCGCACGCCGCACTCCCCCGCAACACATAAGGAGCGCCGTAATGGCCGCCACCCAGGCAGAGATCCTCGAAGGCCTCGCCGAGATCGTCAACGAGATCGCCGGCATCCCGGTCGAGGACGTCCAGACGGAGAAGTCCTTCACCGACGACCTGGACGTCGACTCCCTGTCCATGGTCGAGGTCGTCGTGGCCGCTGAAGAGCGTTTCGAGACCAAGATCCCGGACGACGCCGTCAAGGACCTCAAGACCGTCGGCGACGCCGTCGACTACATCCTCAAGAACCAGGCCTGACACACCCCCTGGGACGACGCGTCTGTCGCCCGCCCTTCTAAACGTGGAGAGACAATTCCTGTGAACTCGACCAATCGCACCGTGGTCGTCACCGGTATCGGCGCAACCACACCGCTGGGTGGCGACAGCGCGTCGACCTGGGAAGGCCTGGTCGCCGGACGTTCCGGTATCAGCGCCCTGGAGCAGGACTGGGCAGCCGAGCTGCCGGTCCGCATCGCCGGTCAGATCGCCGTCGAACCGTCGGAGATCCTGCCGCGCCCGCTGCTCCGCAAGCTGGACCGCTCGGCGCAGTTCGCGCTGATCGCGGCTCGCGAGGCGTGGGCCGACGCGGGCTTCACCGGCAAGGCCGGCGAGGACTCCTCGATCGACCCTGACCGGCTCGGCACCGTCGTCGCCTCCGGCATCGGCGGCGTCACGACGCTGCTGGGCCAGTACGACGTGCTCAAGGAGCAGGGCGTCCGCAAGGTCTCCCCGCACACCGTTCCGATGCTCATGCCGAACAGCCCGTCCGCCAACGTCGGCCTCGAGGTCAACGCGCGGGCCGGCGTTCACTCGTTGGTGAGCGCGTGCGCCTCCGGCGCGGAAGCGGTCGGCTATGCCATCGAGATGATCCGCACCGGCCGCGCCGACGTGGTCGTCGCGGGCGGCACCGAGGCGGCCATCCACCCGCTGCCGATCGTCGCCTTCGCCAACATGATGGCGATGTCGAAGAACAACGACGACCCGCACGGCGCTTCGCGCCCGTACGACAAGGGCCGTGACGGCTTCGTCCTCGGTGAGGGCGCGGGCGTCATCGTCCTGGAGTCGGCCGAGCACGCCGCGCAGCGCGGTGCCAAGGTCTACTGCGAGGCGCTGGGCCAGGGCCTGTCCGCGGACAGCCACCACATCGCCCAGCCCGAGCCGACCGGCCGCGGCATCTCCGCCGCGCTGGAGCACCTGATCGCCTCCACCGGTCTGGACACCTCCGAGATCGTGCACCTGAACGCGCACGCCACCTCGACCCCGCAGGGTGACGTCGCGGAGGTCAAGGCGCTCGGCAAGGTGCTGGGCCACGAGCTGGACCACATCGCGATCTCCGCCACCAAGTCGATGACCGGGCACCTGCTCGGCGGCGCCGGCGGCATCGAGTCCGTCGCCACCGTGCTCGCGCTCCACAACCGCCTCGCCCCGCCGACGATCAACATCGTCGACCTGGACGACGAGGTCGACGCGAAGCTGGTCTCCACCAAGGCGAAGCCGCTGCCGGAGGGCCCGATCATCGCCCTCAACAACTCGTTCGGCTTCGGCGGTCACAACGTCGTCCTGGCGTTCCGCACCGTCTGACGGCCACAGCGCCGCAACGGCCTGTTCCCCCGGTCCACCGACCGGGGAACAGGCCGTTCTCGCGTCCGGCGGCTGCTCACGGGCAGGCGACGACTACGGGCAGGCCACGACCTGAGCGGCCCAGGACAGGCCGCCGCCGAAGCCGAGCAGCAGCACCGGGGCGCCCCGCGGGATCGTGCGGTCCTCGACGAGCTTGGAGAGCGCCAGCGGGATCGAGGCGGCGGACGTGTTGCCGGAGACCGTGACGTCGCGGGCCACGACGGCCTGCGGGGCGTCCAGTTGGCGCACCAGCGAGTCGATGATCCGCAGGTTCGCCTGGTGGGTGACGATGCCGCCCAGGCCCGCGGGGGTGAGACCGGCGCGGCGGCAGGCCTCGACGGCGACGGGCGCCAACTCGGTGGTGGCCCAGCGGAAGACCGTCTGGCCGTTCTGCCGGAAGCGCGGCTGCCAGTCGTCCTGGAGGCGGACGGCGTCCCCGCGGGCGGGGTCGGAGCCCCAGACGACGGGACCGATGCCGGCGTCCCCGCCCTCCTGGGCGCTGACGACCGCCGCGCCCGCGCCGTCGCCGAGGAGGACGCAGGTGGTGCGGTCGGTCCAGTCCGTGAGGTCGGACATCTTCTCGGCGCCGATGACGAGCGCGTGCCGCGCGGCCCCTGCGCGCAGTGAGTGGTCCGCGGTGGCGAGGGCGGTGACGAAGCCCGTGCAGGCGTTGTTGAGGTCGTATGCGACGGCCGACGGTATGCCCAGCCGGCCCGCGGTCTGAGCGGCGACGGTGGGGCAGCGGTCGATCGCGCTGGATGTGGCCACGATGACCAGCCCGATCTCGGCGGGGTCGAGCCCGGCGGCGGCGAGCGCCTTGCCGCCGGCCGCGGCGGCCAGGTCGGTGACCGACTCCTGGCGGGCGATGTGGCGGGTCGCGATTCCGGTGCGCTGCCGGATCCACTCGTCGCTGGTGTCGACGAGGCCGGCGAGGTCGTCGTTGGTGAGGACCTCACCCGGCTGGTAGTGGCCCATGGCGGCGATACGGCTTCCCGGTGCTTCCCACATGGCTGACTCCTCGGCTCGGTGCTGGTTGCTCGGTGCTGGCTGCTCGGTGTTCGGCTGTCGTGCCGAGCAATATAGCGTCCGACCGGTCGGACTCTAAAGGGCCCCCGGTGACCGATACGATGGGTCCATGAGTCCCAGGAAGTCGGCCGCCGAGGCGCACCGCACCCGTGAGCGCATCGTCGAGCGCAGCGTCGCGGTGGCCTCGGTCGACGGTCTCGACGGGCTGACGATCGGCCGCCTCGCCCTCGACCTCGGCATCAGCAAGTCGGGCCTGCTGGGCCACTTCGGCACCAAGGAGGCCCTGCAGCTCGCGGCCCTGCGCCGGGCGTCCGAGGTGTTCTCCCGGGCGGTCTGGGAACCGGCCTCGGGCACCGAACCGGGGCTGGCCAGGCTGCGCGCGCTGTGCGAGGCGTGGACGACGTATCTGCACCGCGAACGCGCGACGTTCCCCGGCGGCTGTCTCTTCACGACCTCCGCCGTGGAGTTCGACGCCCGGCTGCCGGGACCGGTGCGGGACGCCGTGGTGAAACTCCATCAGACGTGGCGGCACCGGCTGCTGGCCGACATCCGGCACGCGGTGACGGCGGGCGAACTGCCGGCCGGCTCCGACCCCGAGCAGCTGGTCTTCGAACTGACCGGGATCTTCTTCAGCCTCAACCACATGGTCCAGCTCTTCGGCGACACGACCGCCCCCGACCGCGCCCGCCGCGCGGTCGCGCGACTGCTGGGCGGACCCGCCGCGAACTGAGCCGGATGCCGACCCAGGGTCTGCCGTCTGGATCCCTGTGGCGTCCACGGAGATCCAGACGACGGACCCTACGTGTCGAAGCTCGCGAAGTACGAGGCCGCCATGTCCTCGCCGCCGTGCCCCTGGCCGGCCGCGCGGCTGAAGCGCTCCGCGCCCGCGGCGGCCACGTCCAGCTGGACGCCGTGCGCCTCGCCCGCGGCGACGATGAGCCGGGCGTCCTTCAGCGCGCCGTCGACCGTGAAGTTCGGTGCGAAGTCGCCGCTGAGCATCGCCTCGGCCTTCAGACGCAGATAGGGCAGGTCGAGCGGGCCGCCGTCGAGCGCCTCGAAGAAGTTCCGGGGGTCCACGTCCAGGCCCTTGGCCAGGGCCATCGCCTCGGCCGCGCCGTTGGTGACCGCCAGCACCCAGCTGTTGAGAACCAGCTTGAGGCTGCTGGCCGTTCCCTTCCCGCCGTCGTCGCCCAGCCACAGGACCTTGCGCCCGACCGCGTCGAAGACCCGGCCCGCCACCGGCCGGGCGGCCTCCGGGCCGGCCGCCAGCACCGTCAACCGACCCGCTTCCGCGGCCGACCGGGTGCCGAGCACGGGCGCGTCGACGAAGTGCGCGCCGCGCTCGCGGGCCAGGGCCGCCAGCGGCGCCAGCGCGTCGGGCCCGACGGTGCACATCTGGGCCCACACCACGCCCTCGCGCAGCCCGGGGGACGCCTCCCGCATCGTCCGCAGCACGGACGGGCCGTCGAGCAGCATGGTGACGACGGCGTCCGCGCCGCGGACCGCCTCGACCGGGTCGCCGGTGATGTGCACTCCGGCGGCGGCCAGCGGCTCGGCCCGCGCGAGGGTGCGGTTCCAGGCGCGCACTTCGAGCCCGGCGGCGGCGAGATTGCGCGCCATGCCCGCGCCCATGAGGCCGGTGCCGAGCACCGCTACGGAAAGTGTGTCGTCCATACCGGCACGTTAGACCCCGCGACGGAACCTACGGCAGCGGGACCGGCGGAACGTGAGGGTTCGTCACACGACCTGGTGCAGCCAGCGCACCGGTGCGCCCTCGCCCGCGTACCGGAACGGCTCGAGCTCGTCGTCCCACGGTTTGCCGAGCAGCCTGGCGACCTCGGTCTCCAGATCCGCCTCACCCGTGCGGGCCCGCTGGAGCGCGGCGCGGAGCCGGTCCTCGGGGATGAGGATGTCGCCGTGCATGCCCGTGACGGCGTGGAAGATGCCGAGTTCGGGGGTGCAGCTGTATCTCTCCCCTTCGGCGGCCGGGCAGGGTTCGGCCGTGACTTCGAAGCGCAGCAGGTGCCAGCCGCGCAGGGCGGACGCCAGCTTCGAGGCCGTACCGGGCTCCCCCTGCCAGGAGAACTCGGCCCGCCAGGTGCCCGGTGAGACGGGCTGGCGGATCCAGTCGAGGCTTACGCGCACGCCGAGGACGCCCGCGACGGCCCATTCGACGTGCGGGCACAGCGCGCGCGGTGCGGAGTGAACGTACAGAACTCCACGTGTCGTCACCGGTACCTCCAGTGTGGGACGAGGTTCGCCTTCCCCAGCGGCCTCACGCCCGAACCGGCTGCTTCCGGGGCAACATTAGATATTCTGCACCATTGATAACAAACAGGACAAGAGTGAACTTCTGCCAACTGGGCTTCGGTAAACCTCCCACCGGTTCTCCTGGGTTGTCAGGGAAAAGCTACCGTGCGGCGTCTCCAGAGGAGTGACGTACCGTCGGGCTCGGACCAGATGTCACCCACTCGTCGGAGGGGATCACCGGATGCGACCGTTCCTGCGAGGTTTCCTGGCCACTGCCGCCGCCTCC
This sequence comes from Streptomyces sp. RKAG293, assembly GCF_023701745.1. NCBI lineage: Bacteria > Bacillati > Actinomycetota > Actinomycetes > Kitasatosporales > Streptomycetaceae > Streptomyces > Streptomyces sp. RKAG293. The sequence goes on from NZ_JAJOZB010000001.1 coordinate 3,223,882, forward strand.
CTGTTGCTGGCCGGATGCTCCGGCGGGGGACCCGCACCGCACGAGAAACCGGCCGTACCGGTCAGCCGCAAACCTGTTCCCCGGCCCACCCCCACGTGGAACGCGCACCCCGCGTCGATCGCCGCGCTGGGCGATTCCATCACCCGTGGCTTCGACGCCTGTTCCCTGCTGGCGGACTGCCCGGAGGTCTCCTGGGTCACCGGCACCCGCAGCCAAGTGGACAGCATCGCGGGCCGGGTGCTGAGCGCCACCGGTATCGCCGCCAACAGCTGGAACCTCGCCAGGAGCGGCGCCCGGATGTCGGATCTGCCGGACCAGGCGGTGGCCGCCGCCGCGAAGAAGCCGTCGCTGGTGACGGTGCTGATGGGCTCCAACGACGCCTGCCGGGACTCCGCCGACGACATGACACCGGTGGCCGACTTCCGCGCCGACTTCACCCGGGCGATGACCGGGCTGCACAGCGCCCTGCCGAAGTCCCAGGTGTTCGTGGCGAGCATCCCCGACCTCAAGCGGCTGTGGGAGGTGGGCAAGGAGAACCCGCTCGGCAAGCAGATCTGGAAGCTCGGCATCTGCCCCTCGATGCTGCGCGACGCGGACTCGGTGAGCGAGAGCGCGCAGACCCGGCGGGACGCGGTCCGGGCGCGGGTGGTGGCGTACAACCGGGTCCTCAAGGAGGTCTGCGCGAAGTACGAGCACTGCCGCTACGACGGCGGAGCGGTCTTCGACTACCGCTTCACGTCGGACGAGTTGAGCAGCTGGGACTGGTTCCACCCCAACGCCCAGGGACAGGCGCAGCTCGCCCGGATCCTCTACACGGCGGCCTTCGCGAAACCGTGAGAAGGGCCGTGCGGAAGGCCGTGCGGGAGGCCGTGAAAGAGCCACCCCGGAACCCTTCAACTCCCCTCTTCCTTGCGGACAGAAGCTGACCGCATGGGTCCGTAACGTACTGCTCATGGACACGAAGAACGCACTTCACCGGTACCGCTGGCTCGGGTACACCGCCGTCATCGCGGCGAGCGTCATGGACCTGCTGGACTCGACCGTGGCCAATGTCGCGGCGCCCGCGATCCGCACCGGACTTGGCGGCTCGTACGCCGACCTCCAGTGGATCGCGGCGGGCTACACCCTCGCCATGGCGGTCGCGCTGCTCACCGGCGGACGGCTGGGCGACATGTACGGCCGCAAGCGGGTCCTGCTGGCCGGGATCGCCGGGTTCACGCTCACCTCGATGCTGTGCGCGGCGGCGCAGTCCCCGCAGACGCTGATCGTGGCGCGGATCGCGCAGGGGGTGTGCGGCGCGGTGATGCTGCCGCAGGGCTTCGGGCTGACCCGGGACCTGTTCCCCGCCTCCGAGATGAAGAAGGCGTGGGGGATCTTCGGTCCGCTGATGGGGCTGTCCGCGGTGATGGGCCCGATCATCGCCGGTGTGCTGATCCACGCGGACCTGTTCGGCACCGGCTGGCGCATGATCTTCGGCATCAACCTGCCGATCGGCGCGTTCGCGTTCGTGATGGGCTGGAAGTACCTGCCGGACGTGGCCCCGACCGCCCGCGGCGCGCGGCTGGACCTCCCCGGGGTGCTGCTCGCCGGAACCGGCGCCTTCCTGCTGGTCTTCCCGCTGGTGCAGGGCCGTGAACTGGGCTGGCCCACCTGGGTGCTGGTGATGCTCGTCGCCTCGCTGCCGGTGCTGGCCGTCTTCGCCCGCTACCAGGTGCTGCGCAAGCGTTCCGGCCGCACCCCGCTGGTGGAGCCGAGCGTCTTCACCAAGCGGGCCTACGTCTCCGGGGTCGCGTTCGCCATCGCCTTCACCGCGTCCATGGGCGGCATGATCCTCACCCTCGGCATCTTCCTGCAGCTCGGCCTCGGCTACACCGCCCTGCACTCCAGCCTGACCACGGCGCCCTGGGCGCTGGGCGCGCTCTTCGGCTCCGCCTTCGGCGGCATCATGATGGCCCGCCTCGGCCGCCGCATCCTGCACCTCGGCCTGATCCTGATGGGCGGCGGACTGCTCGCCCTCTACGGTGTCTTCCAGTGGGCCGGCGCGGACATCACGGACTGGGACTTCGCGGCCCCGCTGCTGGTCGGCGGCGCCGGGATGGGCATGATCTTCGTGCCGCTCTTCGACATCATCCTCAACGGCGTCGACGGCCACGAGATCGGCTCCGCCTCGGGCACCCTGCAGGCGCTCCAGCAGCTCGGCATGACGCTCGGCTTCGCCGTCCTCGGCACCGTCTTCTTCAACATCCTCAGCGACGCCCGGCCCGGCCCCGCCGGCCACATCGAGGCCGCGCTGGACGCCGCGGGGACTACGGCGCTGTGCACCGTGGGGCTGATCGCGCTGGCCTTCGTGCTCGGCTTCTTCCTCCCGAAGACGGTCCGCGCCGCGGAGGAATCAGAAGAGGACGTCGCGGCCGGCCGCGAACTCGCACTCGTCTGAGAAGCACCCTCGAACGCCGGACGGGCTGGACATTCCAGCCCGTCCGGCGTTTGAGGACGTTGTCAACCTGCCTTGCGCGCCAGGAAGAACATGCTCGGCCCGAACGACACCTTCGCCAGCGGCGACTGGAGTGCGCCCTCGGCGCGGACCAGGGCCTGGTGGGGCACGAACTTCTTGAGCTTGCCGCTGCGCAGGTTGGAGACGGACAGCGTCCGCTCCACCGTCAGACCCGCCGCCGCGAGCTGCTCGGCGACCTTGCGCGGGTGGTGGTTGACGAAGGGGATCGAGTCCCGCTCGCGGTTCTCGGCGGAGCGGATGTCGACCGGCTCGGTGGGGATGCGCTGCCGGCGGGCGGCGTAGCGGACCCGGTTGGCGGCGTGCGCGAGGTTGGCGCTCTCGATGACGGCGATGCCGCCCGGCCGCAGCAGCCGGGCGATCTCGGACAGGGCCGGCCCCGGGTCGGGCAGATGGTGCATGACGCGGATCATCGTGACCAGGTCGATGCTGGCCTCGTCCATGTCGAGCCGGCCCGCGCTCATCAGCCGCATCGCGACGTTGCTCTGGCCGGCGAGGAACTCCTCGGCGTCCGAGAGCTGCTTCTTGCTCGAGTCGACGAGCGTGACGTGGTCGGCGAACTCCCGCAGCACGGGGACGAGACGGCCGTAGCCGCCGCCCACGTCGGCCGCGTGGCCGAACCGCCGGCCGTGCAGGAGCGAGCGGAGCGCTGCGACCTCGGCATCGTGCTCGTAGCTCCGGTCCTGCCAGTACGTGCGGTAGCTGTTCTCGTTCTCGTCGTACTGGTTCGTGCGCTCCGGCATCAAGGTCCCCTCCCATGTCACTGCGGTGTTCCGCATGGACCGGGTTCCCCCCCATGTCGATGCGGTCTCTCGCATGGACATGTCTAGGAGGCCGGAACGGTTCCCGTCGCGTCGTCATTGTCTTCGCCGATGTCCTCGCCGGGCACCGGATCCGGGTCGTCCGTCGGATCGGGGCCGGGTACCGGGACGAGTTCGCGCACCAGCAGTGCGGCGCCCGCGACGGCGCCCGGCATCGCGAAGACGGCGATGACCGGCACCAGGAAGAGCAGGACCAGCGGCACGCCGAAGCCGAGCGCCAGCGGGAGCCGGCCGCGCAGCAGCCGCAGCCGGGTCCGCAGCGGGACGGAGCGGCGCTGCATGGCGACCGAGGTGAGCTCGGTGGTCAGGAAGAAGCCGGAGACGCAGATGCCCACGACGGGGACGACGGTCTGGCCGACCACCGGGATGAAGCCGCAGGCGAAGAGCAGCAGCCCGAAGGCCACCACCCGCGCCAGCACGGACAGGCTGTCCCGTACCGAGGTGAGGATCTCGCGCCAGAGCGGGATGTCGGGCTTGGGCGGGGCGCCGCCCTCCATCTCCTCGACGCGTTCCGAGAGCGATTCGTAGAACGGGTCGCCGATCAGCAGCGCCACGGCGGTGAAGGTCACCATCGCCAGCAGGAGCCCGCCGCTGAAGACGATGACGGTCAGCGTCCAGCGCAGCAGCGACCGGAAGGGGCTGTCCCAGCCGTCCGCGAACGGCGTCGCCCAGGACGCCAGGTCGTCCGCCCAGAAGCCGAGGGCGACGAGCGCCGCGATGTACAGGACCAGGGCGATCAGGCCGGGCAGCAGCCCGAATCCCCACCACCTCCGGTGCCGCGCCACCCAGCGCTGGCCTTCCAGGAAGTACTTCACACCGGTCGCGAGATCACGCATGGGCGTCACCCTAACGACTGGGTCCGGCCCCCCGTCCGGGGGCCGGAAAGGGGCGGGGCGCGTCAGGGCGCCCCGCCCCCGGTCATGGGGTTCCCGCCCGCTGCCGCACGGGCCCGGGCGTCGGCGTTACGGCAGGTCGAGCGGAGCGCTCACCCGGAGGTCGGCGAGCGAGCGGCCGGCCTCGACCTCGTAGTGTCCGGGGACCAGCAGCCAGCCGCCGTCCGCCTCGTCCCACACCTCGGCGGCCCGGCGCGGCAGTTCGACGACGACCTCGGCGCTCTCCCCCGGCCCTGCCTGGACGGAGGCGAAGCCGGCCAGCCAGCGGGCCGGCCGCTCGACCGCGTCGGCGGCGGGGGCCAGATAGACCTGGACGACTTCCCGTCCGGGACGTGAACCGGTGTTGCGGACGCGGACGGTGAGCGTGCCCAGCGCCTCGCCCTCGCCCTCACCGCGCTCGAACTCCGCCGACTCGTAGGCCCAGTCGGTGTATCCGAGGCCGTGGCCGAAGGGGTACGCGGGGGCGATGCCCGCCTTGTCCCAGGCGCGGTAGCCGATGAAGACGCCCTCGTCGTAGGAGAGCGTGCCGTCCTGCGGGGTGACCTGGGTGACCGGTACGTCCGCGAGGGCGACCGGCCAGGTGGTGGGCAGCCGGCCGCCCGGCTCCTCGGCGCCGAGCAGGACGTCGGCGAGCGCGGCGCCCGCCTCCTGGCCGGGGAACCAGCCGAGCAGCACCGCGGCGACGTCCTGGCGCCACGGCATCTCCACCGGGGAGCCGGAGTTGACGATGACGACGGTGCGCGGGTTCACCGCGGCGACCCGGGCGACGAGCTCGTCCTGGCGGCCGGGCAGCCGCAGATCGGTGCGGTCGAAGCCCTCGCTCTCGACGCGTTCGGTGGTCGCGACGACCACGATCGCCGTGTCGGCGGCGGCCGCCGCCGCGACGGCGTCCTCGATCAGCTGGTCGGGATCGCGCTCCGGCTCGCCGTGCACGAAGGAGAAGCCGATCGCCTGGATCGGGGCGTCGGCGAACTTCGCGACGGTGTAGGTGAGGCTGACGTCGACGGTCTCGCCCTCGGTCAGTTCCACCGTGCCGCGCGGCACCGGGGAGCCGAAGAACGCCTCGAACGGGTCGGCGTGGTCGGCGGACTGCTCGCCGTCGAAGAGCACGGTGCCGGCGACGACGAGCCGGAAGCCGCCGAGACCGCGGGTGCCGAAGGCGTGCGCGCCGCTCTCGCGGGGGGTGAAGGTGCCGGTGGCCTCGACGGTGGTGACCTCGTCGTAGCTGACGCCCTCCGGCATGTCGCCGAGCCACTGCACCATGCCGTTGGGCATCCGCTCGGAGCCCAGCTCCCGGCCCTCGGCGTCGCGGGCGACGGCGCGCAGGGTGAAGCCCTTGTCGGCGACGGAGAGTTCATCGCTGGGGTCGGCGCCGACCGCGTAGCTCAGCGCGACGCCCTCGGGCAGCGCGGCGCGCAGGCCGTCGAGCGGGGAGACGATGTGGTCGGGGAAGACCTGCGCGGAGCCGCCGCCGAGCACCCGGGCGTCACGGGCCGCGGCGCCGATGAGGGCGATGCCGCGGACGGCCGAGGCGTCGATGGGCAGCGCGCGGCCGCCGCCGGCCACGGTCTCGTTGCGCACCAGGACGAAGGCGCGGCGGGCGATCTCGCGGGCCAGCGCCTCGCCGTCGATCCCGGCCGGGCGGTCCGCCGCGGCGACGGCGGCGGGGACACCGTCCAGGATGCCGACGCGGGCGGCGAGCCGCAGCACGTTGCGGACGGCCTCGTCGACCACCGGTTCCTCGACGCTCCCGTCCCGGACGGCGGCGGCCAGCGCCTCCCCGTAGACGGTGCGCGGGCCGGGCATGGCCACGTCCAGGCCGCCGTTGACGGCGCCGACGGTGTCACGGGCGGCCATCCAGTCGGAGACGATGTAGCCGTCGAAGCCCCATTCGCCGCGCAGCACCACGTTCTGCAGGTAGTGGTGCTCGCTCATCGTGGTGCCGTTGACGCCGTTGTAGGCGCACATGATGCCCCACGGGTGGGCGTTCTTGACGATGGCCTCGAACGGCGCCAGGTACAGCTCGCGCAGCGCGCGGGTACCGACCACGTTGTCGACGGTGAAGCGCTCGGTCTCGGCGTCGTTGGCCACGAAGTGCTTGACGGTGGTGCCGACGCCGCCCGCCTGGACGCCCGCCACATAGCCGGTGCCGATCGCCCCGGTGAGGTACGGGTCCTCGGAGTACGCCTCGAAGTGCCGTCCGCCGAGCGGGGAGCGGTGCAGGTTCACCGTCGGCGCCAGCAGGACGTGCACGCCCTTGCGGCGGGCCTCCTGGGCGAGGAGGTTGCCGGCCCTGCGGGCCAGCTCCGGGTCCCAGGTCGCGGCGAGCGCGGTCGGGCTGGGCAGCGCGATCGACGGGTCGTCGGCGGTCCAGCGCACCCCGCGCACCCCGATCGGGCCGTCGGACATCACCAGCGAGCCGAGGCCGATCTCCGGCAGCGCGGGCAGCGTCCACATGTCCTGGCCGGACAGCAGCCGTGCCTTCGCGTCCAGATCCAGCTTGCCCAGTGCGGCTTCCACCGCGTCCTCGATGGCCGTGCGCCCGGTGTCCGTCATCGTCTGCTCCCTCTGTCCCTCGGTGTCGTCCCGCGCCCATCCTCACCCCACCTACCTGTAGATCGGTAGGGTAAGTTACGGATACGTTACCTAAATCTTTCACCGATCAGTTTCGATTAGGCTCACGGCCGAACGAAGGGGGCACGGTGTCCAGAACGACCGGAGACCGGCGGGCGGAGATCATCCAGGCCGCGGTGGAAGTGATCGCAGAACGCGGCTACCGGGGGGCCTCCCTCGGCGCGGTGGCCGAGCGGGTGGGGCTGACCCAGCAGGGGCTGCTGCACTACTTCCCGACGAAGGAGGCGCTCCTGGTCGCGGTGCTGGCGGCACGCGACCAGTGGGACGTGGCCTCCACGGCGCTGCACGGCACGACGTGGCCGCTGGAGATGCTGACGTCCCTGGTCGAGTACAACGCGACCCGGCCCGGCATCGTGCAGACCTTCACGGTCCTGGCGGGCGACAGCGTCACCGAGGACCATCCGGCCCGCGCGTACTTCGAGGAGCGCTACCGGTGGGTGCGCGAGGGCGCGGCCGACATGCTGCGCGCGGAGTTCGGCGACCGGCTGCCGGGCGGCCTCACCCCGGAGCGGGCGGCCCCGCTGCTCGTCGCCGTCATGGACGGCCTGCAGGTGCAGTGGCTGCTGGAGCCGGCGGCGGTGGACATGGCGGCGGCGTTCCGCGACTTCGTCGCCCTGCTGGGCGGGACCGGGAACACGTAAGGGCCGCACCCCAAGGGGTGCGGCCCTTACCCGGCCGATGGCCGAACGGTGATCAGACGACGGTCAGCGCCACGTCGATGTTGCCGCGCGTCGCGTTGGAGTACGGGCACACCTGGTGCGCCTGCTCCACGAGGGACTGGGCGGTGGCCGCGTCCACGTTCGGGATCGAGACCGCGAGCTCGACCTTGAGGCCGAAGCCGCCGGCCGGGGTCTTGCCGAGACTGACCTTGGCGGTCACCCGGGAGCCGGATATGTCCGCCTTCTCCTGGCGGGCCACCACACCGAGGGCACCCTGGAAGCAGGCGCTGTAGCCGGCGGCGAAGAGCTGCTCCGGGTTGGTGCCGGCACCGTTGCCGCCCAGTTCCTTCGGCGGGTTGACGACGACGTCGAGCTTGCCGTCGTCGGTCGCGACCCGGCCGTCACGGCCGTTCTCGGCGGTGGCGACGGCGGTGTACAGGACGTCTACGGACTGGATGGTCATGAAAAGAACCCCTCCTGGTTGGTGCACTCGCGTGCATCGCCGCGACTCGCGCCCACGATCGCAACAATTTGTTGAAGAGCTTACTCCGGCAGGGTGACGATCATCTTGCCGGTGTTGTCGCCGCGCAGTACGCCGAGGAAAGCTTCGAAGTTGTTCTCGATGCCCTCGACGACCGTCTCGCGGTAGTGCAGCTTGCCGTCCCGGATCCAGCCGCCGACCTCCTGCACGAACTGACCCTGCAGCGCGGCGTGGTCGCCCACGAGCATGCCCTGCAGCCGCAGCCGCTTGCCGATGATCTGCGCCAGGTTGCGCGGGCCGCCCGAGGCCTCGGTGTCGTTGTACTGGGCGATGGCGCCGCACAGCACCGCACGGCCCCGCAGGTTGAAGGAGCTGATCGCCGCTTCCAGGTGCTCGCCGCCGACGTTGTCGAAGTAGACGTCGATCCCGTCGGGGGCGGCCTTCTTCAGCTGCTCGGCCACCGGGCCGTTCTTGTAGTTGAAGGCGGCGTCGAAGCCGTACTCCTCGACGAGGAGTTTGACCTTCTCGTCCGAGCCGGCGCTGCCGATCACCCGGGAGGCGCCCTTGAGCTTCGCGATCTGGCCCACCTGGCTGCCGACCGCGCCGGCCGCGCCCGAGACGAAGACCGCGTCGCCCTCGGTGAACGAGGCGACCTCCAGCAGTCCCGCGTAGGCGGTCAGGCCCGGCATGCCGAGCGCGCCGAGGTAGGCGCTGAGCGGCGCCGCGGCCGGGTCGACCTTCACGGCGTGCGCCGCGTCCAGGACCGCGTACTCGCGCCAGCCGAGCCAGTGCAGGACGTGGTCGCCGACCGCGAACCCGTCGGCGTTGGAAGCGGTGACGCGGCCGACCGCGCCGCCCGCCATCGGCTCGTTCAGGGCGTACGGCGGCGAGTACGACTTCACGTCGTTCATCCGGCCGCGCATGTACGGGTCGACCGACAGGTGCAGGTTGCGGACGACGATCTGGCCGGGGGCCGGCTCCGCCGTCTCGACCTCGCGCAGGGCGACGTCATCAGTGGTCGGCCACCCGTGGGGGCGGGCTACCAGGTGCCATTCACGGCTCTTCGGCATGAGGGGGATGCCTCCGTCCGCCATAGCTTGACTATGGCAAAGATTGATTTCCTCAAATAACGATGGACCTTGATGTTTGAGGTTGTCAAGTAACCGGGGGTACGCTGTGTCGCATGTCCCCCACGCCTCAACGTACCGACCCCCTGACCCTCGAAGTGGTCGACCTGATCGCCACGGTCGTGGCGCGCTACCACGAGGAGTACGAGGAGGCGGCCGCGAACCACCAGCTCACCGGTGCGCAGGCCCGCGTCCTGGCGCTCCTGTCCCGTGAGCCGCTGCCCATGCGGCACATCGCCCAGCAGCTGAAGTGCGAGCCGTCCAACATCACCGGGATCGTCGACCGGCTGGAGGCGCGCGGGCTCGCCGAGCGCCGGCCCGACCCGGCCGACCGCCGCATCAAGCTGGCCGCCGCCACCGACGAGGGCCATGAGACGGCCGCCCGGCTGCGCGGCGCACTGCACTTCGCCCGCGCGCCGCTCGCCGGCCTGTCCGACGAGGAACGCACCGCACTGCGCGATCTGCTCAAGCGCATGCTGACCTGAGCCGGCCTGGCCTGGCCTGAGCTGACCTGACCTGACCTGACGGCCGGCCCGCGGAGCCGAACCGCTACTCGCACCACCACAGGACGGGCTTGCAGGTCGGGCTGTGCGTGGGGTGCGGCGTCCGGGTCGGCGAGGGGGAGTCCGAGGGCGTCGGCGACGTCGGGGGCGGGCTGGTCGGCGAGGCCGGCCGGGTCGGCGTCCTGGATCCCGACGGGGTCGCGGACGGCGAGCCCGACGGGGTGCCGGAGGTGCTCGCGGTGGTGGCCGGCTTCGAGTGCGCCGGCCGGGCCGTGGTGTGCCGCGGGGCCGGGCTGGACGCGCCGGCCTGCGGGACGGAGTCCCCGGCGGGCGCCTGCGACGGGCCGGTGTCCGCTTCCGGGCCGCTCGCGAAGGTCCCCGACGACAGTGCCGCCGCCGTGCAGACGACCAGGACGATGCCGACGCCGGCTCCCGTCAGCAGCCGGTTCCTGCCGCGCCGCCGCGCCCGGCGCGGCGGCCGGCGGCGGGCGGCCCGGCCGCCCGAGTGGTCCGGTTCCGGCGGGGTGGTCGGTGTCCCCGACACCGGCACGGGTTCCACGGGGATGACGAGCTGATCCACGGGCGTGCCGCACCCGGGGCACGACAGGGCGCCGTTGAGGTGCCGTCGGCACGAGTAGCAGTAGTCCATTGTGGTTGGGACGCTATGGGCCCGTAGGTCACGGGTGAACGCGAACGTGTGAAACTTCTGGGAAGATCGCGGCCCCGCAGGGGCGTTGCCGGACAATCCGGTCCCCTTCCGGCGCCGCCCGCGCGGCGCCGGAAGGGCTGCCGGGTCAGTCGACCTCGGCCACCGCCTGCGCGAACTGCGCCGCGTACAGCCGCGCGTAGGCACCCTCCGCGGCCAGCAGTTCGCTGTGCGTGCCCTGCTCGACGATCGAGCCGGACTCCATCACCAGGATCACGTCCGCGTCGCGGATCGTGGACAGCCGGTGGGCGATGACGAAGCTGGTCCTGCCGTGCGCCAGGGTGGCCATGGCGCGCTGGATCAGCACCTCGGTACGGGTGTCGACGGAGCTGGTCGCCTCGTCGAGGACGAGGATCACCGGATCGGACAGGAACGCGCGCGCGATGGTGATGAGTTGCTTCTCGCCCGCGCTGACCCCCGAGCCCTCGTCGTCGATCACCGTGTCGTAGCCGTCCGGGAGGGTGCGGATGAAGCGGTCGGCGTGCGCCGCGCGGGCCGCCTCCTCGATCTGCTCCTGGGTACGGCCCTCGGAGCCGTAGGCGATGTTCTCCGCGATGGTGCCGCCGAACAGCCAGGTGTCCTGCAGCACCATGCCGATGCCGGAGCGCAGGTCCTCGCGGGACATCTCGGCGATGTCCACGCCGTCCAGGGTGATCCGGCCCGCGGTCACCTCGTAGAACCGCATCAGCAGGTTGACCAGCGTGGTCTTGCCCGCGCCGGTCGGGCCGACGATCGCGACGGTGTGGCCGGGCTCGACGCTCAGCGACAGGTCCTCGATCAACGGCTTGTCCGGCTCGTACCGGAAGGCCACCCCTTCCAGGGCGACGCGGCCCAGCAGTTCCTTGGGCCGGGCTGCGTTCGCCGGGTCCGCGTCCTGCTCGGGGGCGTCCAGCAGCTCGAAGACCCGCTCGGCCGAAGCGACCCCGGACTGCACCAGGTTGGACATGCTCGCCACCTGGGTGAGCGGCTGGCTGAACTGCCGGGAGTACTGGATGAACGCCTGCACGTCGCCGATGGACAGCGCGCCGGTCGCGACCCGCAGCCCGCCGACGACCGCCACCAGCACGTAGTTGATGTTCCCGATGAACATCATCGCGGGCTGGATGATCCCGCTGATGAACTGCGCCTTGAAGCCCGTCCGGTAGAGCATCTCGTTCTGCACCCGGAAGGCCTCGGCGGACTCGTCCTGCCGCCCGAAGACCTTCACCAGCGAGTGGCCGGTGTACATCTCCTCGATGTGCGCGTTGAGCTTGCCGGTGGTCTTCCACTGCTGGACGAACTGCGGCTGCGCGCGCTTGCCGACCGCGGTGGCCACGACCACCGACACCGGCACCGTCACCAGCGCGACCAGCGCCAGCAGCGGCGAGATCCAGAACATCATCACCAGCACACCGACGATCGTGAGCAGCGAGTTCACGATCTGGCCCATGGTCTGCTGCAGGGTCTGCGCGATGTTGTCGATGTCGTTGGTGGCCCGGCTGAGCACCTCACCGCGCGGCTGCTGGTCGAAGTACGACAGCGGCAGCCGCGACAGCTTCGCCTCGATGTCCTCGCGCAGCCGGTAGACGGTGCGCTGGATGATGCCGGTGGCGGTCCGCATCTGCACGAGGCTGAACAGCCCGGCGGCCAGGTAGATCCCCAGGACGGTCAGCAGCACGCTGCCCACCGCCCCGAAGTCGATGCCCTGGCCGGGGGTGAAGTCCACCGCGGAGAGCAGATCGGCGACCTTGCCCTCGCCGTGCTGCCGCATGGCCTCGATCGCCTGCGCCTTGGTGGTGCCGGCCTTGAACTGACCGCCGATCACGCCCGCGAAGATCAGGTCGGTGGCGTGGCCCAGGATCTTGGGGCCCAGCACGGAGAGCGTCACGCTCGCCGTGCCCAGCGCCAGCACCAGGTAGAGGAAGAGCCGGTCGGGGCGCATCAGACGGATCAGCCGCCGGAACGAGCCCTTGAAGTCCATCGACCGCTCGACCGGCCCGCCGCCCATGAAGCGCGCGGGCCCGGCCATCGGCGCGGGGCCGCGGCGGGGCGCCGCTTTCGCCGGGGTGGTCATGCTGCCTCCTGCTCGGTGAGCTGGGAGAGCACGATCTCCCGGTAGGTCGGGTTCTCCGACATGAGTTCGCTGTGCGTTCCGGTGCCCACCACCTGGCCCTCGTCCAGGACGATGATGCGGTCGGCGTCCCGGATGGTGCTCACCCGCTGCGCGACGATCACGACGGTGGCCTCGGCGGTCTCCCGGCCGAGCGCCGAGCGCAGGGCCGCGTCCGTGGCGTAGTCCAGCGCGGAGAAGGAGTCGTCGAAGAGATAGATCTCGGGCCGGCGCACCAGCACCCGCGCGATGGCGAGCCGCTGCCGCTGACCGCCGGAGACGTTCGTGCCGCCCTGCGCGATCGGGGCGTCCAGGCCGCCTTCGAGGTCCTCCACGAAGCCGCGGGCCTGCGCGACCTCCAGCGCGTGCCACAGCTCCTCGTCGGTCGCGTCGGGCTTGCCGTAGCGCAGGTTGCTCGCGACGGTCCCGGAGAACAGGTACGGCTTCTGCGGGACGAGGCCGACGGTCTCGGCGAGCAGCGCGGGGGCCAGGTCCCGGACGGAGGCCCCGTCGACGAGCACGTCGCCGCCGGTCGCGTCGTAGAGCCGTGGGACGAGCCCCAGCAGGGTGCTCTTGCCGCTGCCCGTCGACCCGATCACCGCGGTGGTCTCCCCCGGTCTGGCGACCAGGTCGACACCGCGCAGCACCGCCGCCTCGGCGCCCGGGTAGCTGAAGTCGGCGCCGCGCAGCTCCAGATGGCCGTGCCGGAGCAGCTTCGTGATGGGTGCGACCGGCGGAACGACGCTCGACTCGGTCGCCAGGACCTCCTCGATGCGCTCCGCGCAGACCTCGGCGCGCGGCACCATCATGAACATGAAGGTGGCCATCATGACGGACATCAGGATCTGCATCAGATAGCTGAGGAACGCGGTCAGGGCGCCGATCTGCATGCCGCCGCTCGCGATCCGGTGTGCGCCGAACCACATCACCGCGACGCTGGAGACGTTCACCACCGTCATGACGACGGGGAACATCAGCGCCATCAGCCGGCCGGTCTGCAGCGACACGTCCGTCAGCTCGTCGTTCGCGCCGGCGAAGCGCCGCTTCTCGTAGTCGTCCTTCACGAACGCCCGGATCACCCGGATGCCGGTGATCTGCTCACGCAGTACGCGGTTCACCGTGTCGACGCGTACCTGCATGGTGCGGAACAGCGGCCGCATCCGGCGGACGATCAGCCCGATGAGGATGCCGAGCACCGGCACCACGGCCAGCAGCAGCGAGGACAGCGGTACGTCCTGGCCGAGCGCCATGATGATGCCGCCGACGCACATGATCGGGGCCGACACCATCAGGGTGAAGGTCATCAGCACCAGCATCTGGACCTGCTGGACGTCATTGGTGGTGCGGGTGATCAGCGACGGGGCACCGAACTGCCCCACCTCGCGGGCGGAGAAGCTCTGCACCCGGTCGAAGATCGAGGCCCGGATGTCCCGGCCGACGGCCATGGCCGTCCGGGCGCCGAAGAACACGGCGCCGACCGCGCACACCACCTGGAGCACGGTGACCGCGATCATGATGCCGCCGAGCCGCAGGATGTATCCGGTATCGCCCTTGACGACACCGTTGTCAATGATGTCGGCGTTGAGTGTGGGGAGGTACAGCGTGGCGATGGTCTGCACGAGCTGGAGCAGCACGAGCAGGGTGATGGGTCGCTGGTACGGGCGCAGGTGGGTGCGCAGAATTCGGATCAGCACACGGAATCTCTCAGAGTCGGCTTGATCGGCGAGCGATCCTATCTTCCGACATCCTGTGCCCGCATTCGTTTAAACCTCGGCAAAGGCCCCGGGGTGGGTCTGCTCCCGAACAGCTGTGTACTGCTGGCGTATCGCCTGCCCCACCGGAAGGTCGTCGCCCGGCTCCAGCACCTGCTGCGCGCCGGTCCGCCAGACGGGCGGCTCCTGCGCCGTCCCCGAGCCGAGCACCACACCCAGCGACCACGCCGCCTGCCGGGCAGCGCCCAGCGCCGCGTAGTCCCCCGGCTGCGGGACGACCACCTGCGCCTTGAAGAGCGCAGGTGCGATCGCCCGCACGGCGGGCAGCTCGGCGGCGGCCCCCAGCAGGAAGATCCGCCGCACCGCGACCCCGCGTCCGCGCAGCACGTCCAACCCGTCCGCGAGCCCGCAGAGCATGCCCTCGAACGCGGCCCGCGCCAGGTGCTCGGGCTTCATGCTCTCGCGCCGCAGCCCGGCCAGGGTGCCGGCGGTGTGCGGTAGGTCCGGGGTGCGCTCGCCCTCCAGGTACGGCAGCAGCACCAGGCCGTACGCGCCCGGAGTGGAGCGCAGCGCCAGGTCCGACAGGCCCGCGAGGTCCGTGCCGAGCAACTCGGCGGTCGCGCGCAGCACACGCACCGCGTTGCGGGTCTGGAGCAGCGGCAGATGCCGCCCGGTGGCGTCCGCGAAGGAGGTGACCGTCCCGGAGGGGTCCGTCAGGGCCTCGTCGTGCACCGCGAAGACGGTGCTGGAGGCGCCCAGCGAGACCACCGCGTCACCGGGGCCGACGCCCAGACCGAGCGCGGCCGCCATCGTGTCGCCGCTCCCCGCCGATATCAGCAGTCCCTCGGGGGTCTGCCCGGCCGGCTCGGCGGGACCGAGTACCTGCGGCAGCGCCACCTGGTGCCCGAGCGCCAGCTCCACCAGGTCGGGGCGGTACTCCCCGGTGGCCGCCGACCAGTAACCCGTGCCGGACGCGTCGCCGCGGTCCGTCGTGCGCCGCTGCGGCCGGCCCAGCAGCTGCCAGACCAGCCAGTCGTGCGGCAGCAGCACCTCGGCGGTGCGCTGCGCCGCCGCCGGCTCGTGCTCGGCCAGCCAGCGCAGCTTCGCCACCGGGTACGCGGCGTGCGGCACGGACTGGACGGCCTGCGCCCACTTCGCCGGGCCGCCGAGCGCCGCGGTCAGATCCAGGGCCTGCGGCTGGGCCCGCTTGTCACCGCGCAGCAGCGCCGGGCGGACCAGCACACCACCGGCGTCGAGCGCCAGCAAACCCTGCTGCTGCCCGGATATGCCGATCGCCAGGACGCCCTCGAGCAGGCCGTCCTTGGCCGCCTCGCCGAGCGACAGCAGCCAGGACTGCGGATCGCTCTCGGTCGGCTTGCCCGCCGGGGCCTCGCCCTCCACGGGATGGGGCGCGTACCCCTGCCGGAGCACCTCGCCGGTGTCCGTGTCGCACACGACGACGGTGGTCCCTGCGGCCGAACTGTCGATGCCCGCGACTTTCCCCATAGGGGGAGATGATGCCGCACGGCACCGTCAGGTGTTCGAGGTACCCCAGTCGTCCTCGGTGCGGCCCCGGTCGCGCAGCGCCCTGACCTTCGCGGTGACCGATTCCGGCATCTTGTCGCCGACCTTGGACCCGACGGCGTCGGCCGCCTTCACCGCGACCCCGCGCCCGGTCTGCGCCGCGCTCTCGGCGGCGTTGCGCACCGCCGGGTTCTGCGCGATCCGCTGGGCGCTCTTGCGCAGCTGCTCGTACCGCTCCCGCCCGGCCCGCGCCCCGAGCACGTACCCGACGACGGCTCCGGTGATGAACGTCAGCCGGTAGCGCATGGGCTCCACCCTTCCTCGTACTCGTACCGGGTCCGGCCCTCCGGGCCCTCCTGTGGACTGTGCTTCGCGCCTACCCGCTGTAGCCGGACGACAACCCCGGCGATAGGGGTTGGCGGAGCACCCCCCCACTTGCGCTAATGTATGTCTCGCAGCGAGCGCGCGCCGTCCGGTTGGTCCGGACGTGGCGTTCTTCGATGCGCACAGCGCAATCCCCTGTAGCTCAATTGGCAGAGCAGCCGGCTGTTAACCGGCAGGTTACTGGTTCGAGTCCAGTCGGGGGAGCGCGGTCCCCTGTAGCTCAATTGGCAGAGCATTCGGCTGTTAACCGGAGGGTTACTGGTTCGAGTCCAGTCGGGGGAGCCAACGACAAGAGGACCCCGTTGGGGTCCTTTTTCGTTTCCCCGGGAACCGCCCGCCCCCTGATCGAAGTCCACTCAGTGATGCGTCTGTGACCCGCGAGGGCGACAGATCGTATGAGCAGCTATGCTGCGGCAGACGGCGCGTGAGGCGTGTCGTACGGGGCGGTAGCTCAGCCGGTTAGAGCAGCGGACTCATAATCCGTCGGTCGTGGGTTCGAGTCCCACCCGCCCCACCCTGAGGTCTTGCCAGAGAACTGGCCAGCCGTCTTCAAGATGGAAACCAAGGCCCAGGGGACGCTCAGGGGACATGAGGGGCCCGTTTCGAGTCGTCGTTGCTGCCCTCCGACGCCGACCGGGACGATGAGCCGCGGGAGCCGGCCGTCTGCCTTGAGGCTCTGACGCACCACGTGGTCGTTCCGGGGCGGCGCGGACTGGGCGAGACCTGCGCGCTTGCCCTGCCGCTCACTCTCGCCCGCCGCGTGACTGTGACGCCGGGAAGCGACTCGGCCAGGAACGGCCCGAACCCCTGAGCCTGTAGGGGGACGGTCAAACCGATAGGTCGCGCTTCTCGGTTCCGGCGCGGGCCCGGATGGGCGTCCGGCTGCCGTCCGGCGTGGGTTTCCGCGCCGGACGGCGAGACTGCCAGGGATGAGCGGGCTCGGGCCTGGCTGTATCCGGATCCGCGGATCAGGCGGTGTGCGTCACCCAG
This sequence comes from Streptomyces sp. RKAG293, assembly GCF_023701745.1. NCBI lineage: Bacteria > Bacillati > Actinomycetota > Actinomycetes > Kitasatosporales > Streptomycetaceae > Streptomyces > Streptomyces sp. RKAG293. The sequence goes on from NZ_JAJOZB010000001.1 coordinate 3,240,917, forward strand.
ATTGCGGCGTGGAACGGGCCGTTGGCGGTGAATGGGCCGGGGGGCGGCAGGGCCGCTTTTCCGACCACGATCCCCGAACAGCTGGACTGCGACGCCGTGGAGTTGAGTCCGCCCAGGGCGGGCAGATTCGTGAAAGCGCCGGTCTTCATGTCGAAGGCGAAAGCGAAGGAGTTGGAGGCGAATACGTTGCCGACAATGAGGTCGCCTTTGATCGCGCTGACTTCGGTGACGCCGTTTCCGGGGCCGATTCTGACGACCGCCTGGGTGGTCAGGTTGAAAGTGGACGACAGGAGGCTGTCTCCGCCCACAGCAGTGTTCCCGCTGACCAGTTGGGAGATCATCAGGCTGCGCCCGAGGTCCGTTCGGGCGTGGGTGAGCAGGTTGTAGGCGTACCCGTGGAGGGCGGCGTTGCCAGCTGTTCGGGATTGGCCCACGACGGTGTGACCGCTGACCGCACTGGCTGTGCTGAAGGTGCCGCCGAGGGTGCCGAGGTCGGTCATGGTGCGGGTGTCCAGGTTGTAGGCGAATCCGTGCTCGGTGGTGACGGGCCCGCCGGGCGGTAGGGAGTTTCCGGCCACGATGCGTCCGCTGATGCCGGTCGCGGAGCTGCTTCCCAGTGGGCCGGCGAGGGTGCCGAGGTCGGTCATGGTGTGCGTGAGCAGGTTGTAGGCGAACGCGTGAGTCACCTGGTCACCCGCCAGGGACGAGGAGCCCACGACGGTGTGACCGCTGAGACCGGTGACGTTGATGCTGGTGCCACCCAGGGTGCCGAGGTCGGTGAGCCGGTGCTTCCGCAGGTTGTAGGCGAACGCGTGGTCCGTGGCGCCGTCGGGAAGGCCGGACATCCCGACGACGAAGGGCCCGTCCACGGCGATCGCGTTGCTGGAGGTGCCGCCGAGGGTGCCGAGGTCGGTCATGGTGCGGGTGTGCCGGTTGTAGGCGAACGCGTGGGTAGCGGCGTCGCCGGTGGTCTGGGAAGACCCGACGACCGTGTCGTCGTCGGTCGCGGCCGCGGAGCTGTTGGTGCCGCCCAGTGTGCCGAGGTCAGCGACGGTGTACTGAACGGCCGGCGCTCCTGGGTCCGCCGGCGCGGGGCCGACCGCGAGCGCCTGTCCGGCACCGGCGGTCATCAGTGCGAACGTGCTCACCGACGCGAGCAGGCACGCACGTAATCGAGACACTTTCATGTTGCCCCCCTGTAAGAAGGATTGAGAACGCGAAATGCACGGAATCCGCTATTCCAGCCCCCAAGCGGTATCCAAGACATCGTGCATTGCGGCTCCGGCGCTAATTCTGCGCTGACTGAGCCCGTTTCCCTCTCACTTTATACAGTTTTCTCTGCAGGCCACCAGACGGCAATCGCCGTGGCTCGTAATTCCGTTGAGGTGGGCCGGCGCCGGTGGCGCTCAGGTCCTTGCGACGAGGCCGGCAGTGAGAGCCGGGAGACCGGTCCCGGTAAGCATGCAATCAACTGCGGCCCGGGAGGGACAAACCCTTCACGGTGTCGACGGTCACCGCGCGACCGCGCTGCCGCCCGCGAGGCCGCGGGGCCCGGCGATCAGTCCAGGTAGCCGCGGAGCTGGTCTGCGAAGGCGTGGTCGCGGAGTTTGTTGAGGGTCTTGGACTCGATCTGGCGGATGCGTTCGCGGGTGACGCCGAAGATGCGGCCGATCTCCTCCAGCGTGCGGGGGCGGCCGTCGGCGAGGCCGTAGCGGAGCTGGACGACCTTGCGTTCGCGTTCGCCGAGGGTGGAGAGCACCGCTTCGAGGTGTTCGCGCAGCAGCAGGAAGGCGGCGGATTCGACGGGGGACGTGGCGTCGCCGTCCTCGATGAGGTCGCCGAGGGCGACGTCGTCCTCCTCGCCGACCGGGGCGTGCAGGGAGACCGGTTCCTGGGCCAGCCGCAGGACTTCGGTGACGCGCTCCTCGGAGAGTTCGAGGTGGGCGGCGACCTCCTCGGTGCTCGGCTCGTAGCCGTGTTCCTGCAGCAGGCGGCGCTGGACGCGGACGACGCGGTTGATGAGCTCGACGACGTGCACCGGGACCCGGATGGTGCGGGCCTGGTCGGCCAGGGCCCGGCTCATGGCCTGCCGGATCCACCAGGTCGCGTACGTCGAGAACTTGTAGCCCCGGGCGTAGTCGAACTTCTCGACGGCGCGGATCAGGCCGAGGTTGCCCTCCTGGACGAGGTCGAGCATGGTCAGACCGCGTCCGACGTAGCGCTTGGCGACCGAGACGACGAGCCGCAGGTTGGCCTCGATCAGCCGGCGTTTCGCCATCCGGCCGCTGACCACCAGCCGGTCGAGGTCGACGGCGAGTTGGGAGTCCAGGTCCGGGAAGTTGTTCAGCTTCTCCTCGGCGAACAGACCGGCCTCGACCCGGCGGGCCAGTTCGACCTCCTCGACGGCGGTGAGCAGGGGTATGCGGCCGATCTCGCGGAGGTACTGCCGGAAGAGGTCAGCGGACGGGCCCGCCGCCTCCTCGCGCGACCGGCGCTCCCGGTCGTCGGCCTCGTCGTCGGGGTCCCGGGCCTCGGGTTCCCTGGCCGTGGAACCGAGGGATTCCCGGGGCGCGCGGGGCTCCGGAGGCCCTGGAGGCTCGCGGGGCGCGGGGGGCGGCGCGGGGGGTTCGGACGCCAGGAGCTCCAGCGGCTCCGGTGGCTCCAGCGGCCCCGGTTGCGGCGCCGGATCCCGGCCGTCCTCCACTTCCCGGCCGTCCTCCGCTTCCAGGACGTCCTCCGCTTCCGGGTGGGTGGCGGCGTGGTTCTGCTCCGGTACCCGTTCCCTCGGCTCGGCCTCGGGTTCCGACAAGACCACCTCGGCCACGGTCGTCAGGGGGTGGGTCTGCACGGGAGCGACCTCCATGGTGAGCACAGTCACGGGCTCGGAGACGCGCGGCATTCGGACGGTCGCGGCCTGGCCGCTGTCCGTCCGGGAGTTCGCCGTATGCGGATCACCGGTCGCATCTCTGTTTGCAGAATCCGGTATTCCGCGCTCCGAGGACTCAGGCACCGCCCCCCAGTGTGGCGTACGGCACACCCCCGCCACGAGGGGCGTGCGCCGGGTTTTTCGGGCCGATGTCACGGGGTGCGTTCGATCGGTCACCGCATCGAACGCCGCTGGGGAAGGTGGCGGGAGGCGGGCCTACAGCGCCGCGGTGCCCTGTTCGCGCAGCCGCTGGCCGTACTGCTGCAGCGCCCACAACTCGTTCTGGACGGCGCTGAGATCATCCGCACCGGCGCGCGGGCCGAGCCGGGTCAGATTGGCGCGGACCTCGCTGATGCGGCGCTCGACGGCCTGCCGCCGGACGGCGACGAGCTGCATGCCCGCGTAGACCTCATCGGGGGCCCGCCGGGTGTGGGTGGCTTCGACGGCCAGTTCGGTGACGAGGATCCGGACGGTGTCGTCCGGGGCGACCTCCCGGACCCGGGCGAGGTAGCCGTCGTCCGCGTGCTCGGTGCCACCGGCCTCGGCGATGGCGTGCCGGACGGCGGCGTACGGCGGGGCGGTGAACTCGTCCTCGCCGTAGGCGTCGAAGGCCGGGGAGACCAGGTGCGGGTGCTGGAGGGCGAGCTTGAGCAGCTCGCGCTCCACCCGGTGGGAGGGGCTGCGCAGATCCAGCCGGGGGCCGCGCGGCGGCTGCGGGCGGGTGACGCCCTGGCCCGAACCGCCCGATCCGGATCCCCCTGCACCGCTCGAGCCCTGGCCCTGACGGCGCGGTTCCGGTCCGCGGCCGCCGCGGTCGCGGGCCCAGCGGGCGAGCTGGGAGACCCGGCGGACGACGAACTGTTCGTCCAGGATGCCGAGCTTGGAGGCGAGCGACACCGCGTACTCGTGCTGGATGGAGGTGTCCTTGATCCCGGCGACGATCGGTGCGGCTTCCTCCAGGGCGGCGGCGCGGCCCTCGGCGGTGTCGGTGTTGTGCCGGGCGACGGCGCTGTGGATGGCGAACTCGAAGAGCGGCGAGGAGTGCTCGACGAGGTTGCGCACGGCCGCGTCACCGTCGGCGAGCCGCAGCTCGCACGGGTCCATGCCGCCGGGGCTGATCGCGATGGAGGTGCGGGCGGCGAACTTCTGGTCGTCCTCGAAGGCGCGCAGCGCGGCCCGCTGGCCGGCCGCGTCCCCGTCGAAGGTGAAGACGACGTGCGAGCTGGAGTTGTCCATCAGCAGCCGGCGGAGGATCTTGATGTGGTCCTCGGCGAAGGCGGTGCCACAGGTGGCGATGGCGGTGGTGACGCCCGCGAGGTGGCAGGCCATGACGTCGGTGTACCCCTCGACGACGACGGCCTTGCCGGTCTTGGCGATCTCCTTCTTGGCGAGGTCGATGCCGTACAGCACATGCGACTTCTTGTAGAGCGGCGTCTCGGGGGTGTTCAGGTACTTGGGCCCGTTGTCGTCCTCGCGGAGCTTGCGGGCGCCGAAGCCGATCACGTCACCGGTGATGTCGCGGATCGGCCAGATCAGCCGGCCGCGGAAGCGGTCGATCGCGCCACGGCGGCCCTCGCTGGCCAGCCCGGACGTGAGCAGTTCCTTGTCGGTGAAGCCCTTGCCGCGCAGGAAGCGGATGAGATGGTCCCAGCCGGCGGGCGCGTATCCGACGCCGAAGTGCTCCGCCGCGGCCTGGTCGAAGCCCCGCTCGGTGAGGAACTTGCGGCCGATCTCGGCCTCGGCGCTGCCGAGCTGCTCGACGAAGAACTGCGCGGCGATCTTGTGCGCCTCGATGAGCCGGATCTTCTCGCCCTGCTGGCGGCCGGGGTTGTACCCGCCCTCGTCGTACCGCAGCACGATGCCGGTCTTTGCGGCCAGCCGCTCGACGGCCTCGGAGAAGGAGAGGTGGTCGAGCTTCATGACGAAGTCGAGCGTGTCGCCGCCCTCTTGGCAGCCGAAGCAGTAGAAGAGCCCCTTCGAGGGGCTTACCTGGAACGACGGGGACTTTTCATCATGAAAGGGACAGAGCCCTTTCAGGTTCCCCCCACCCGCGTTCTTGAGCTGCAGGTACTCCGAGATGACGGCGTCGATCGGGACCGCGTCCCGGACCGCCTTGACGTCCTCATCCTTGATCCTGCCTGCCACCCGTGAAGTCTAAGGCCCAGCTGTGACAGACCCTTGACCTCCACCGCGGCCACCCACTAGCTTCCCCAATTGTTAAGAATCTTTACTAATGGCGCGCGGTACCGACGGAAGGGTGGGCGCATGCCCCACAAGCACAGTCGACGACGCGGACTCGGCCTCGCGGCAGGTGCGGCCACGGCCACCGCCGCCGTCGTCGCGGCCCTGCTGAGCGGCGGCGCGGGTTCCGCCGAGGCCGCCACCACCGGACAGGTCCGGGTCAACCAGGTCGGCTACGACGGCAGCGGCGCCAAGGAGGCGTTCCTGCTGGCGAAGGGCGCCGTCTCGGGCGCCACCTGGAAGCTGCTCGACAGTACCGGAGCGACCGCCGCCACCGGTAGGACCGGCACGAGCCAGGGCAGCTGGAACAGCGCCTACCCGGCCGTCTACCTGATCGACTTCAGCTCCGTACAGGCCGCCGGCACCTACCACCTGGAGGTCAGCGGCGCGGCCACCGGCGCCTCGCCCGCCTTCACCATCGGCAGCGCGAAGGCCGTCTACGGCAAGCCCGCCGCCGATGCCACCACCTTCTTCCAGGCCCAGCGCGACGGCCGGGACGTCATACCCGGGTCGCTGAAGCGCCAGCCGTCCCATCTCAACGACGCGCACGCCAGCGTCTACGACTGGCCCAAGTTCACCAGCGGCGACGGCGACACGATCTCCAAGGCGCCGGTCAAGCTCGGCGGCACCGTCGACGCCGAGGGCGGCTGGTTCGACGCGGGCGACTACCTGAAGTTCACCGAGACCACGACGTACGCCGCCGCCACGCTGCAGATCGCCGCCCGTGAGACCGGCGCCTCCCCCACGTCCGCGCTCGGCGCCGAGGCGCAGCACGGCCTGGACTGGCTCGACAAGATGTGGGACGGCGACACCAAGACCCTCTACATCCAGGTCGGCCTCGGCTCGGGAACCGACAGCGGCAGCGTCGTCGGCGACCACGACGTCTGGCGGCTGCCGCAGAAGGACGACGCCGACACCGCCAACGCCTTCCTGCGCAACCGCCCGGTGTTCCGGGCCGGCGCCCCCGGCTCCAAGCTCAGCCCCAACCAGGCCGGCCGGCTCGCCGCCGACTTCGCGCTCGGCGCGCAGCGCTACGCCGCCTCGGACCCCGCGAAGGCCAAGAGCTATCTGGCGGCCGCCGCGCAGGTCTACGCGCTCGCGGACACCAAGCCCGGCAAGCTCGTCACGACCGTCCCCTACGCGTACTACCCGGAGACCAGCTGGCAGGACGACCTGGCCTTCGGCGGCGCCGAGCTGGCGCTGGCCGCGCAGCAGCTGGGCGACTCCCGCGCCGCCGGCTGGCTCCAGCAGTCGGCCGCCTGGGCGAAGGCGTACGGCACGACCGGCGACACGCTCAACATGTACGACACCAGCGCGCTCGCCTACACGGACCTGGCGCGCGCCATCAAGGCGGCGGGGAACCCGGCCGGGCTGCCGGTCTCGTACGACACCCTGGTCGCGAACCTCAAGGCGCAGATCGCCTCGGGGCAGGCCCGCGCCGCCAAGGACCCGTTCCACGCCGGCGCGGTCTACAACGACTTCGACGCCGACTCGCACACCCTCGGCCTCGCGGCCACCACCCGGCTGTACCGGGGGCTGACCGGCGACACCTCCGTCAACCGGTTCGCCGTCCAGCAGCTCGACTGGCTGCTCGGCGCCAACGCCTGGGGCACGTCCTTCATGGTCGGCTCGGGCACCACCTACCCCAAGTGCACGGCGGGGCAGCTCGGCAATCTCGCCGGGAGCCTGGACGGCAAGGCGCCGGTGGACACCGGTGCGATCGTCAACGGGCCCAACGGGACCGCGCAGTTCGCCGACGGGCTGGGCGACTACCTGGACGCCATGCGCAAGTGCCAGCCCGGCGGCGCGGACCCGTTCGGGACCTTCACCGGGCACGGAAGTCGCTATGTCGACGACGTCCGGTCCTGGCAGAGTTCGGAGCCCGCGCTCGACATGGACGCCTCCGGGCTGCTGGCGTTCTACCTGTCGAGCTGATCCGGCCGGGCCGGCCGGCTGATCACGAGGCCGTCCTCGTGATCAGCCGGCCGTCGTGATCAACGTGGCCGTCGTGATCAGCCGGCTGTCTTGATCATGAATATGTAGTGCGGTCCGCTCGGTTCGACGATGAACTCCTCGCCGGTCGCGGTGAAACCGAGGTGCTCGTAGAAGCCCTGGGCGGACGTACGGCCGTTGCACCACACCAGCTCGGCGCCGCGCACCGCGGCCTCGGCGAGGCCGGCCCGCAGCACGGCCGCGCCGTAGCCCTGGCCGCGCACCTCGGGGGCGCTGCCCATACCCCGGAAGCGGTAGGCGGCGGCGCCTTCGCCGGGCAGCGTGTCGGGGAAGAAGGTGACGCACGCCTGGACAGCGCCCTCGTCGTCGTAGGCCGCGATGTGGAAGGTGGGCTCGCGGGAGTCCTCCGGGTAGATCGCGGTCTCGCGGGGCAGGCCGGTGCGGAGCACCGCCCAGCGCAGCTCGAAGATCTCCTCGACGGGTACGACGGCCGTGCGCATGACGTGGTCCTCCGCTGGTCAGTCCGGTCCTTCGGTCATTCCAGGAAGGAGGCTAGCGGCACGGTGGGGTCGGACAGCCGGTCGGGGTCGACGGTACGGCCCGAGCGGATCAGCTGCTGGATCGGGTCGGTGACGTCCCAGACGTTGACGTTCATCCCGGCCAGCACGCGTCCCTCGCTGAGCCAGAAGGCGATGAACTCCCGCTTGCCGACGTCGCCCCTGCACACCACCTGGTCGTAGCTGCCCGGCGCGGCATGGCCGGAGAACTCCATGCCCAGGTCGTACTGGTCGGAGAAGAAGTACGGCACCCGGTCGTAGCTGACGTCCCGGCCGAGCATGGCGCGGGCGGCGGCCGGGCCGCTGTTGAGGGCGTTGGCCCAGTGCTCGACGCGCAGCCGGCCGCCGGAGAGCGGGTGCTCGATGTTGGCGACGTCGCCGGCCGCGTAGATGTTCGAGTCAGACGTGCGCAGCGACGCGTCCACGGCGATACCGCCGCCCACCGAGCGTTCGGCGAGGGTCAGCCCGGCGGCCTCGGCGAGTGCGGTGCGGGGAGCGGCACCGATCGCGGCCAGCACGTCGTGGGCGGGGTGCTCCTCGCCGTCGTCGGTGAGGGCGGCCAGCACCATGCCGTCCTGGCCGGAGATCCCGGTGAGCTTCGTGCCGAAGTGGAAGCGGACGCCGTGCTCGCGGTGCAGATCGGCGAAGACCCCGCCGAGCTCGGGGCCGAGCACCGAGTACAGCGGCGTCGGCTCGGGCTCCACGATGGTGACCTCGGCGCCGTAGCCGCGCGCGGCGGCGGCGACCTCCAGGCCGATCCAGCCCGCGCCGGCGATGACGATATGGCCGTTCTCGCGGCCGAGCGAGGTCAGTACGTGCTTGAGGCGCTCCGCGTGCGAGAGCCGCCGCAGGTGGTGGACGCCGGCCAGTTCGGTACCGGGGATGTCCAGCCGGCGCGGCTCGGCGCCGGTGGCGAGCAGCAGCTTGTCGTACGGGAGGACGGTGCCGTCCCCGAGCCGTACGGTCCTGGCCGCGGGGTCGAGGTGCACGACCGGCTGGCCGAGGTGCAGCTCGATGTCGTGCTCCGCGTACCAGGCGGTCTGCTGGACGAAGACCGAGTCGCGTTCCGCGCTGCCGATCAGAAAGCCCTTGGACAGGGGTGGCCGCTCGTACGGGTGCTCGCGCTCGTCGCCGATCAGGATCACCCGCCCGGTGAAGCCCTCCGACCGGAGGGTTTCCGCCGCCTTGGCGCCGGCCAGTCCCGCTCCGACGATGACGATGGTCTGGTCTGCGTCCACCACTGTGCGCCTCCCCAACAGATGCCGTACCTGCGAGCGTCCCTTACGTCACGCCTGGCGGGAAGAGCGCCGCGCCGAGTCGACAAAGCGCCCCTCGTATGCCTCGCGCGCCCGCGGTCGTCCGGACGGGTGCCCGCGGGCCCGGTCGCGGGCGGCCGCGACCACCCCCCGGGCCCGCCGCGTCACCGCCTCACAGCAGCCGGGCGGACCGGCCCGTCGTGAGGCGGGCGTGCAGTGCCGTGGCCGTCGCGTCGGTGAGCGACGCGATCTGGTCGACGACGGCGCGCAGCCGCGCGCTGTCGTCCGCCGCCTCGTCGAAGATGCCGCGGAACTGCGGGTCCAGGCCCTCGGGGGCGCGCGCCAGCAGCGCTTCCGACAGCTCCGAGATGAGGATCCGCTGCTCGGCGCGGCGGCGCTCCTGCGAGGCGCGCTGCATGACGTAGCGGTCGGCGACCGCCTTGAGGACGGCGCACTCCAGGCGCTGTTCGCGCGGCACGACCAGCTCGGCGCGGTACCGGGTGAGCCGCCCGGTGCCGTACGCCTCGCGGGTGGCGCGCTCGGCGGCCAGGCAGAACCGGCCGATGAGCTGCGAGGTGGCGTCCTTCAGCCGGGCCTGGGAGATGGCCGAGCCGTCGTAGCCATGCGGCCACCACGCCTGCTCCAGGAGCCTGTCGAGGGCCTCGGCCAGCTCGTCGGGGGTGGCGTCGGCCGCGTACCGCTCCCCCGCGCAGTCGAAGATGTCGGCGCGCTCGGCGTCGGCGAGCAGCAGGTTCGGGTCGAGGTGGCCGGCGTGCAGGCCGTCCTCCACGTCGTGCACCGAGTACGCGACGTCGTCGGCCCAGTCCATGACCTGGGCCTCGAAGCACTGCCGGTCCTCGGGGGCGCCCGCCCGCAGCCAGTCGAAGACCGGCAGATCGTCCTCGTAGGCCCCGAACTTGGGGCTGCCGGGGTTCGTGGGGTGGCCGCCGCGGGGCCACGGGTACTTCGTGGCGGCGTCCAGGGCGGCACGGGTGAGGTTCAGGCCGACGCTCACCATCGTGCCGTCGGCGTCCCGCATGAAGCGCTTCGGCTCGATCCGGGTCAGCAGCCGCAGCGACTGCGCGTTGCCCTCGAAGCCGCCGCACGCCTCGGCGACCTCGGCCAGCACCTGCTCGCCGTTGTGCCCGAAGGGCGGGTGGCCGAGGTCGTGCGCCAGACACGCCGTCTCGATGAGGTCGGGGTCGCTGCCGAGCGCGGCGCCCAGCTCCCGGCCCACCTGCGCGCACTCCAGCGAGTGCGTGAGGCGGGTGCGCGGGCTCGTGTTCATCAGGGCCGAGCCCGGGTCGACCACCTGGGTCTTGCCCGCCAGCCGGCGCAGCGCGGCCGAGTGCAGCACTCGCGCCCGGTCGCGCTGGAACGCGGTACGGCCCGGCCGCTTGTCGGGCTCGGTCACATAGCGGTCGGTATCGGCGTCCCCGTACGGCCCGTACCGCTCGTACGGCCCGAGGTGCGCGGCCGCCGCGTCGGTCCGGTAGTTCGCTTCCATGCCTGTGACCGTAACGCTCCGGAGTGACAGACGCGCCGCCGCCACCGGTCCTCCGGCCCCGTGCCGGGTTACGCGCTGGCGAGGTGCAGCGGCGCGGTCCGGCCGGCGGTGGCCAGCGCCTGGTCGTAGCGGTGCAGCACCAGGCGGGCCATGGCGCTGTGCGCGCCCAGCGGCGCCGCCGCGATCCAGGGCGCCACGGCGGACGTCTGGGTGGCGAACCGCCCGGGTGCGGTGAAGTACGAGGCGACCGCGACCCGGTGGCCGCGTGCGGTCAGCGCCCCGACCGCCTCCTCGACGGACGGCCCGGTGCCGGAGGCGTAGGCGGGCAGCACGGGGGCGCCGCCGAGCCGGTGGCTGAGGAGTTCGGCGGTGCGGGCGGTGTCGGCCGGCCAGTCGGGGTCGTGGGAGCCGGCGGCCGCCAGCACGACGCCCGCGCGCCGCAGGCCCTTGCGCCAGCCGGCCTCCGCGAGGCGCACGTGCAGCGTCTCGGCGAGCAGCGGATGCGGGCCGAGCGGCACGGCGGTCAGCCCGCGCAGGTGCGGGGCGCGGGCCAGCGCCTGCGGGATGTCCTGCTTGACGTGGTAGCCGTGGCCGAGCAGCAGCGGCACGAGCACCACATCGCCGCGCAGCGCGGCGAGGGTGTCGTCGAGCAGCGGCTCGTTCAGCTCGATGTGCCCGAGGTGGACGGGCAGGCCGGGGCGCAGCGCCCGGACCCGGTCGAGGAGCGCGCGCACGGTGCGGCGCGCCGCGGGGTCACGGCTGCCGTGCGCCACGGCGACGAGTGCCGGGCCGCGCGGGACCGCGGTGAGGGTGACGTGGGAGAGCTGGCTGCTGAGTTGAGCGGTGATCCGGTTCAGGAGCTGCGCCGTACTGTCGAAGCTGCCGGACAGGCCGGAGCCGTCGGTGCTGTCGGGACTGTCCGGGCTGTCGGGACTGTCGGAGCTGCCGAAGCCGCCGGCCGGGGCCTGGCCGGACTCCGGGTGCGGGTGCGGATGCGCTGTCGACGCCGTCATGGACCGAGCCTGAAGTGCGGAGGTTGCGCCCGCATTGCACAGTGATGACAAGTGTTTTCCTCGGTCTCACGAGCGTCAGGACGGCCTGTGAGCCCGCTGGGCGCGGACCCAGTCGCCGCCCGGGATGATCCGCCCCGACGCCCGCAGCGTCCGGGCCAGCTCCTCCCCCGCGAGATAGACCCAGGCGTCGCACCCCTGTCCTTCGCAGACCACGCGCACCGCCAGCCGCTCGTAGAGGTTCCCGCGCGCGCCCGGAACGTGGTCCTCCAGCCGGTCGAGGTCGGCGAGGACGGTGTCGTACTGGCCGGGCAGGACGTCCAGCAGCTCACCGTGCACGGTGACGGTGACGGGTCCGGTGGCCGGATCGGCGACCGCGTACGGGTAGCCGGGACCGGCGTACAGCAGCGCGCCGGGCAGTACGGCGGGTCTCGGCGGCGCGGTACGGCCCTCCACCAGCAGGTGGTTGGCCTGGCCGGGACGCAGCGTCCCGTAGACGAAGAAGGGCAGGCGGGACGGGGGCGGCGGGGTCAAGGCGGCGGTCCTCTCATCGCTGGCGGCACGGCTGCGTCCATCGTGCCCGGAACCGTACCGGCGCCGTACGCGTCGATCCGGACGACGGAGTGGATCCGAACGACGGAGTGGACCGGGCGACGGAGTCGACCGGACGCCGCAGTCGCTCAGCGAGGGGACGCCGAAATGGAGCCGGGCCGGATACGTGCGGCGGTGCCCGCCGTGCTGCGCAGGCTGCGCCCGCCGCGGACCCGGCGCGGCCGCCGGCTCCTCCTGCAAGCCGTGATGGCCTGCTGCGTTCTGGCGCTGCTGCCCGCGACCTGGCTTCAGGCCTCGGCGGACGGGCGGGTGCGGGCCGTCGCCGACGTACCGCCGGAGCCGGTGGCGGTGGTGTTCGGCGCGGGCCTGGCGGACGGGAAGCCGACGCCGTATCTCGCGCACCGGCTGGACGCGGGCGCCGAGCTGTACCGGACCCACAAGGTCCGGGCGATCCTGGTGACCGGCGACAACAGCCGCACCGACTACAACGAGCCGGGCGCGATGCTCGGCTATCTGGAACAGCAGGGCGTGCCCGCGTCGAAGGTCGTGCTGGACTACGCGGGCTTCGACACCTGGGACTCGTGCAGCCGCGCCAAGCGGATCTTCGGGGTGGACCGGGCGATCCTCGTCAGCCAGGGCTTCCACATCCGGCGGGCGCTCGCGCTGTGCGACGCGGCGGGCGTCGAGGGGTACGGCGTCGGCGTCGACGAACCGCACGACGTGACGTGGTTCTACGGCGGCGGGCGCGAGCTCGTCGCGGCGACCAAGGCGGCGCTGGACGTCGTGGTCAAGCCCGACCCGGTCTTCCTCGGCCCCAGGGAGCCGGGCGTGACGCGGGCGCTGACCGCGGACCCGGCGGCCCGCTGACCGGCGCCCGATCCTCACCAGGGCGCCCGGCCCTCACAAGGCGCCCGATCCTCACAGGGCGCCCGGCGGTGCGCTGAGGTGCGCGTACCGGCCGCGTAACCGCGTCGCGTACGGGGGCGAAACACGGACGGCGCAGGCTGGGCGGATGAGCCTGAGCACCGTTGACACGCACTGTCCCTACTGCGCCCTGCAGTGCGGCATGGGGCTCGCGGTGCTGCCGGCGGGCGGCGTCGAGGTCGTGGAGCGGCCCGCGTTCCCGGTGAACCGGGGCGCGCTGTGCGGCAAGGGGCGCACCGCGCCCGAGGTGCTGGCCCGCGGCGCCCGGCTGACCGGGCCGCTGGTGCGCGGCGCCGGCGGCGCCCTGGAGCCGGCCGGCTGGGACGAGGCGCTCAACCGGGTCGCCGAGGGACTGCTGCGGACGCGGGCCGCGCACGGCCGCGACGCCGTCGGGGTCTTCGGCGGCGGCGGGCTGACGAACGAGAAGGCGTACGCGCTCGGCAAGTTCGCGCGGGTGGTGCTGCGCACCTCACAGATCGACTACAACGGCCGGTTCTGCATGTCCTCGGCGGCCGCCGCCCATCAGCGGGCCTTCGGCCTTGACCGGGGGCTGCCGTTCCCGCTGGAGGACATCGCCCGCACCGGCTGCGTGATCCTCGTCGGCTCCAACCTCGCCGAGACGATGCCGCCCGCGCTGCGTCACCTCACGGAACTGCGGGAGCGGGGCGGCACGTTGATCGTCGTGGACCCGCGCCGCACCCGCACCGTGGAGCACGCCGATCTGCATCTGCAGCCCCGGCCCGGCACCGATCTGGCGCTCGCGCTCGGACTGCTGCACCTCGCGGTCGCCGAGGGGTACCTGGACGAGGAGTTCATCGCGGAGCGCACGAGCGGCTGGGCCGAGGCGCGGCCGGGCGTCATGGCGCACTGGCCGGAGCTGGTGGAACGCATCACCGGGGTGCCGGTGCCGCAACTGCGGGAGGCCGTGCGGATGTTCTGCGCGACACCGGAGGGCATGGTCCTCACCGCGCGCGGCCCCGAGCAGCAGTCCAAGGGCACCGACACCGTCAGCGCCTGGATCAACCTGTGCCTCGCCACCGGCCGCGCCGGCCGGCCGCTCTCCGGCTACGGCTGCCTCACCGGGCAGGGCAACGGACAGGGCGGGCGCGAGCACGGCCAGAAGGCCGACCAGCTCCCCGGCTACCGCAAGCTGGACGACCCGGCGGCGCGCGCCCACGTGGCGGCGGTGTGGGGCGTCGACCCGGACGACCTGCCGGCGCCGGGACGCAGCGCGTACGAACTGCTGGACGCGCTCGGCGTGGAGGTGCACGCGCTGCTGCTGATGGGTTCCAACCCGGTCGTCTCCGCGCCGAACGCCGCGCACATCGCCGGGCGGATCGCCTCGCTCGGCTTCCTCGCGGTCTGCGACGTCGTCCTGTCGGAGACGGCCGAGCTGGCGGACGTCGTCCTGCCGGTCACCCAGTGGGCGGAGGAGACCGGCACGACCACCAACCTGGAGGGCCGGGTGATCCTGCGCCGCAAGGCGATCGAGCCGCCGCCGGAGGTCCGTACCGACCTGGAGGTGCTGAACGGGATCGCCGCCCGGCTCGGCTGGGAGGAGGGCTTCCCCACCGACCCCGAGGAGGTCTTCGAGGAGCTGCGCCGCGCGTCGGCGGGCGGCCCCGCGGACTACTCGGGCATCACCTACCGGCGGATCGCGGAGGAGGACGGCGTCTTCTGGCCGTGCCCGCAATCGTCTTCCGACGCCGCGCACCCCGGAACTCCCCGCCTCTTCCTGGACCGTTTCGCGACGCCGGACGGCCGGGCCCGCTTCGTCCCGGTCCTGCACCGGCCCTCCGCGGAGGAGCCGTCCGCGGACTACCCGCTCCATCTGACGACGGGCCGCGTCCTGGCGCAGTACCAGTCCGGTGCCCAGACCCGCCGGGTCCGCGAACTCAACGCCGCCTCCCCCGGCCCCTTCGTGCAGCTCCATCCACAGCTCGCCGAACGCCTGGGGATCGCCGAGGGCGACCGCCTCGCCGTCACCAGCCGCCGCGGCCGCGCCGTCGCCCCCGCGCTCATCAGCTCCGCCATCCGCCCCGACACCGTCTTCATGCCGTTCCACTGGCCGGGCGAGGGCCGCGCCAACACCCTGACGAACCCGGCCCTCGACCCGACGTCCCGCATGCCGGAGTTCAAGGTGTGCGCGGTACGGGTGGAGGCGGCGGGTCCCGCGAACGGCTGAACGTACGCTGGGCACTGTCCGGCAGATCAACAGAAGGAGCCGCCGTGCCCACGCCCCACACCTATGACACACAGGTCACCTGGACCGGCAACCTGGGCACCGGCACGAGCACTTACCGCTCCTACGACCGCTCCCACGAGGTCTCCGCCGCCGGCCTTCCCACCATCCTCGGCAGCTCCGACCCGACCTTCCGCGGCGACGCCACCCGCTGGAACCCCGAGCAGCTGCTCCTCGCCGCGCTGTCGCAGTGCCACATGCTCGCCTACCTGCACGTCTGCGCCGTCGGCGGCGTCACGGTCACCGCCTACACGGACCACGCGCACGGCACGATGGAAACCACCCCCGAGGGCGGCCACTTCACCGAGGCGGTCCTGCGCCCGCAGGTCGAGGTCGCCTCCCAGGAGATGGCCGCCAAGGCCGCCACCCTCCACACCGACGCCCACCGCACCTGCTTCATCGCGGGCTCGGTGAACTTCCCGGTCCGCCACGACCCGGTGATCACGGTCCGCCCCACTGACTGACGCGGCGACGCGGCGGTCAAGCCGCCGAGGAACGTCCGCCCGGCGATGTCTCATGCGGCGGGCGCCTGTCGTGGGCGGTGAACACGAAGGCCGAGGTGTCGCCGTCCAGGTCGATGGTCAGCGACGCGTCCAAGGCCTTGGCCAGACGCGTCAGCAGGGGCAGGGTCGGTACGGAGTCACCGCCCTCGATGTTGGAGATCTGGGGCTGGGTCATGTCGGCGCGCCGGGCCAACTCGGTCTGTGAGAGACCGAGCTCCGCTCGCCGGTCGTAGACCGCCTGGCCGAGCGCGAAGGCGTACCCGGCCTGGAGGTAGGCCGTGGACTCCTCGACCTTCTCACCCAGCAGCCTTCTGGTCCGGGTCGTTTTCCACTGGGAGTGATTCACGACCTCTCCTCCTTGCTCCGGTCGTAGATGTGCTCGGCGGAACCATGGTCCGCCTCGCACACTTTCTGGGCCTGGTCGGCGCGGTCGACCTCGGCCACCTCGCGTTGTCTGGTCTTGCGGAACACCGTCAGCAGCACGATGCGCCGGTTGGGGGCCAGCCAGTACGTGACGCGTACCGCGTTGCCATCCATGGTGAAGCGCAGCTCGCGCACCTTACCGCCGAGGTGCCGGGAGTACGGCTCACCCAGAGTGGTCGGCTCCGCAGCAAGCATGTCCGCCGCCCGTTCGGCCTTGTCGTGCTGGGCGTCCGACAACAGCTCCAGCCACTGCCTGACCTCCGGCTCGATCTCAATCTGCCAGGGTTCGCGCACGGACGCGATTATACAGAAATCAATATATGGCCGCAGCTCGCGCTCGCAACGCGCGCTCCGTCGGCGACCCGGTCAGGCCCGCGCGCGGAGTCTGCGGAGCATGCGGGCGTCTTCGAAGCCGACGGCCCGGGCGGCGGATTCGATGGTGGAGCCGTGGGAGATGAGGTGTTCGGCGCGCTCGACGCGGAGGACCTGTTGGTAGCGGAGCGGGGTGAGGCCGGTGGCTTCGCCGAAGCGGCGGGTGAGGGTGCGTTCGCTGATGCCGGAGGTGGCGGCGAGGGCGGCGAGGCCGAGGTGTTCGGTGAAGCGGGTGTCGATGAGGTCCTGGACGCGGTGGACGGCGTCGCTGAGGTGGGCGCGGTGCCGGAGCATCGCGCTGGTCTGCTGTTCGTCGCCGTTGCGGCGGGCGTAGACGACCATGTTGCGGGCGATGCGGGCGGCGGCGCCGGGCCCGTGCCGGCCGGCGACGAGGTGCAGCGCGAGGTCGATGCCGCTGGCGATGCCGGCGGAGGTCACGACGCGGTCGTCGACCACGTAGAGCACATCGCGCACGACGGTGGCCCGCGGGTGGCGGACGGCGAGTTCGTCCTGCACGTCGTGGTGGGTGGTGCAGCGGCGGCCGTCGAGGAGGCCGGCCCGGCCGAGGGCTTCGGCGCCCGCGCAGATGCTGGCGACGACGCCGCCCGCGGCGTGGTGGTCGCGCAGCCGCTGGAGCGTGGACTCCGCCACGTGCCCGTTCTGGGTCAGCGTCCGGGACCGCCAGCCCGGGACGATCACCAGGTCGTCGGGGGTGAGATCGGGCCAGCTGGTGGCCGCCCGGAGCGGTAGGCCCTGGGCGGTCGGGATGTCTTCCTGCTCGGCGACATAGGCGGTCTCGTAGCCGTAGCCGAAGTCGGCCGCGGTCGAGAACACCTGCGCCGGGCCCGCGAGATCCAGCAGATGCAGCTGCGGGACGAGCAGGAAGACGACCCGGGTCACGATCCGGTCAGCTCCTTGACGGTGGTCACCCGGGCGAACCGGCCGGCGAGCGCGTACTCGGTGCGGGCGATGATGTCGTCGGTCTGCAGGGTGCGGGGGTCGGCGAGGATCTCCTCGACCGAGCGGCCGGCCGGCGCGTCCCAGTGCTCGCAGGGGGTGGTGGCGGTCGCGTCGGTGACGAAGGTGACCTCGTAGCCGAGGTCGGACGCGAGCCGGGTCGTCGTCTCGACGCACTGCTCGGTGCGGATGCCGCTGGTGATGACCTCGGTGACACCGCGCGAGGTGAGGAGCTGCTGGAGGTTGGTGGTGGTGAAGGCGTTGTGCGCGGTCTTGGTGAGCACCGGCTCGCCGTCGAGCGGCGCCAGCCCCTCCATCAGCCGCACATGACCGCTTGCCGGGTCGAAGTCCCCGCCGGTGCCGGGCTCGCTGTGCAGCACCCAGACGACGAGGTCGCCCTCGTCGCGGGCGTGCGCCACCAGGCGGTTCACCTGGCCGACGATGCCGGGGTTGGACGAGGCCTGCCACAGCGGGCGCTGGAGAAAGGACTGCTGGACGTCGATGACGATCAGTGCTCGGTTCATGCCTCGATCCTGGCCCTCGGCGGAGTCCGCGGTACAGACACCATTGTGCCTCGATGCGGAACGATCCGGTCACCGATCACGCGTCGGCGGGGGCTCCGGCGGGCTGCACGGCGGGCGGCACGGCGAGGGTGCGCAGCGCGACGAGCAGCGCCTCCTGGTCGGGCGCCGCACCGAAGAACGCCGCGTCGGTCGCCTCGACCTTGGCGACCGCCTCGGTCGCCAGCCTGGCGCCCGCGGGCGTGATCCCGAGCCGCTTGGCCCGGGTGTCGCTCGGATCGGTCACGCGCGTGAGCAGGCCCTTGTCCTCCAGCCGGCGCAGCACCTGCGACGTCATCTTCACGTCCGTGCCGCTGTGCCGGGCCAGTTGGAGCTGGTTGGGCTGCTCGCCCTGGCCGTCGAGCCACCACAGCCCGGCCAGCAGGACGAACTGGGCGTGGGTGAGATCGAGCGGGGCCAGGGCCGCCGCGATGGCGCGCTGCCAGTGGAGGGAGGTGCGCCAGAACAGGAAACCGGGGCTGTCGTCGGGTGCGGCCATCATCAGACCGTACCCGCCCCCACCGGCCGTAAGCGGATTCGGGGCCCTCAATCTGCGCATCGATCATCTACGCGCAGTCTTTATTCCCGGTCGGCTACGGCTCCGGGCCGCGCGACCGCCCGGCCCGGCCCCGTGCCGGCCGTCGTCCCGTCCCCCGACCGCCCGTCTCACATCCGCCGACGTCCCGCGCTGAGGGCACCGTTCCCTCAGGGAAACGGACGCGATGCGGCCGGGTAACAGCCGCGCCGCAGGCTGACGGGCATGGACATCGACGCGGGCATGGAGATCGTGGTGGTGGGCGGTGGGATGGCGGGCGCGCGCCTGGCGCAGCAGCTCGCGCCCGCCGCCCCCGGCGTCCGCGTGACGCTGTTCGGGGAGGAGCGGCACGCGCCGTACAACCGGGTGCTGCTCGCCGAGGTCCTCGCCGGACGGTACGAGCCGGACGTCATCACGCTGCCGGACGCCGCCTGCGCCGTACGGCGCGTGGTGCGGGTGGACCGGGCGGAGCGCCTCGTGATCTGCGACGACGGTTCCGCCACCCGCTACGACCGGCTGGTGCTGGCCACCGGCTCCAACCCGGTGCTCCCGCCGCTGCGCGGCCTGTTCGAGGCCGGGCGGGGTGAACTGCCGCTGGGCGTGCACGCCTTCCGCACCATGGACGACTGCCTGGCGCTGTCCGGGGCGCTGCGCCCCGGCGTACGGGCCGTCGTCGTCGGGGGCGGGCTGCTCGGGGTGTCCGCGGCGCGGGCGCTGGCGGCGCGCGGCGCCCATGTCGTCCTGCTCCAGCAGGGCGAGTACCTGATGGAGCGGCAGCTGGACGCGCAGTCCGGCACGCTGCTGCGCGCGCATCTGGAGTCGCTGGGCATCGAGGTCCACACGGAGTGCCGGGTGCGGGGGCTGCGGACCGCACCCGACGGGACGCCGCAGGCCGTCCGGTCCGTCCGGTCCGTCGAACTCGCCGACGGCTACTGCCTCGGCACCGACCTCGTCGTGCTCGCCTGCGGCGTGCGGCCCCGCACCGGGCTGGCGCAGGCGGCGGGTCTCGAGGTCGACCGAGGCATCGTCGTGGACGACGAGCTGCGGACGTCCGACCCGTTCATCCACGCGATCGGCGACTGCTCGCAGCACGGCGGTGTCGTGTACGGCCTGGCCAACGCGGCCCGTGAACAGGCGGACGCGCTGGCGCTGCTGCTCACCGAGGCGGCGCGGGGGCCCGTACCCGGCCGCCCGGCCGACCCACCGCGCTACACCGGCACCCGCGCCCTGACCCGGCTGACCCTCAACGGCTCCCCCGGGCCCGGGCCCGCCCCCGCAGCCGCCCCCCGCACCGAAGCCCGCCTCGGCGCCACCGGGATCGCCCCCTTCGACCTCGCCGCGTTCGGCGACCCGCTGCCGGTCCCCGGCGATGACGTCCTGCGCCTCACCGACGCGACCCGCGGCGCCTACCGGAAGGTCGTCATCCGTGACGACCGGCTGGTCGGCGGGATCCTGCTCGGCGATCTCGCCGCGGTGGGCACGCTCGCCCGCACCTGGGAGGCCGACGAACCGCTCCCGGCCACATCCGCTCCGCTGCTCCACCTGCTCACCAACGACGGAGGTTCCTGACCATGGCTGTTGACACGATGGCTGGCGGCACGACGGACGTTCCCACGGTTCCGACGATCGTGCTGGTCGGCCACGGCATGGTCGGGCAGCGGTTCCTGGAGGCGCTCGCCGACCGGGGCGTCACCGGGCGGGCGCGGGTGGTCGTGCTGTGCGAGGAGCCCCGCGCGGCGTACGACCGGGTCCATCTGACCTCGTACTTCTCCGGGACGACGCCGGACGAACTCGCCCTCGCCGAGGACGGTTTCCTGGAGAAGCACGGCATCGAGCTGCGGCTGGGGGATCCCGCGCTCACCGTCGACCGGGCGGCCCGCACCGTGACCGCCCGCTCCGGGCTGACCTTCGGGTACGACACGCTGGTGCTGGCCACCGGCTCCTTCCCGTTCGTACCGCCGGTCCCCGGCAAGGACGCCGAGGGCTGCTTCGTGTACCGCACCATCGAGGACCTGCTGAAGATCGAGGAGTACGCCGCGACCGGCGGAACCGGCACGGTCGTCGGCGGCGGGCTGCTGGGCCTGGAGGCGGCGGGCGCCCTGAAGGGGCTCGGACTGGACACGCACGTCGTGGAGTTCGCGCCGCGCCTGATGCCGGTGCAGATCGACGAGGGCGGCGGTGAGGCGCTGCGGCGCACCATCGAGGAGATGGGTGTCACCGTCCACACGGGCGTCGGCACCCAGGCGATCGTCGCGGGCGAGGACGGCAGGGTCGCCGCGATGTCGCTGTCGGACGGTTCGACGCTCACGACCGGCCTGGTGGTCTTCTCGGCCGGCGTCCGCCCCCGCGACCAGCTGGCCCGGGAGTGCGGACTGCCGGTCGGCGAGCGCGGCGGGATCGTCGTGGACGAGCAGTGCCGCACCGGGGACGAGGCGGTGTACGCGATCGGCGAGTGCGCGCTGGCCGCCGACGGCCGGGTGTACGGGCTGGTCGCGCCCGGCTACGAGATGGCGGAGACGGCGGCGAAGGCGATCGCGGGCGACGCCGGCTCCTTCCGGGGCGCGGACCTGTCGACGAAGCTCAAGCTGCTCGGGGTGGACGTGGCGAGCTTCGGCGACGCGCACGGCGCGACGCCCGGGTGCCTGGACGTGCTGTACTCCGACTCCCGTTCCGGTGTGTACAAGAAGCTGGTGGTCTCGCGCGAGGGTGTGCTGCTGGGCGGCATCCTGGTCGGCGACGCCGACTCGTACGGAATGCTGCGCCCGATGACCGGCTCGGTGCCGCCGGTGCCGCCCGAGCGGCTGGTGCTGCCGGCGGGCGCCGGCGGTCCGGTCGAGCTCGGGCCGTCCTCGCTGCCCGACACGGCGGTGATCTGCAGCTGCCACAACGTCACCAAGGGCGCGATCCTCGGCGCCGTCGCCGAGCACTCCTGCACCACCGTGCCGCAGATCAAGAAGTGCACCAAAGCCGGTACGGGGTGCGGGAGTTGCCTCAAGGTGCTGGGGCAGCTGCTGCCGGCCGCCGAGGACCAGGGGCTGTGCGGCTGCTTCGCGCACACCCGCCAGGAGCTGTACGAGATCGTGCGCGCGCTGCGGGTCACCTCGTTCGCGGCGCTGCTCGACAGCCACGGGCGCGAGGCGGCCAGGGGCGGCGAGGGCTGCGAGGTCTGCAAGCCGGCGGTGGCCTCCGTCATCGCCTCGCTGGCGCCGTCGATCGGCGCTCCGGTGCATGTGCTGGACGGCGGGCAGGCCGCGCTCCAGGACACCAACGACCACTTCCTGGCGAACCTGCAGCGCAACGGCTCGTACTCGATCGTGCCGCGCATCCCCGGCGGTGAGATCACTCCGGAGAAGCTCATCGTGATCGGCGAGGTGGCCCGGGACTTCGGCCTCTACACGAAGATCACCGGCGGTCAGCGGATCGACCTCTTCGGCGCCCGCGTCGACCAGCTGCCGCTGATCTGGACACGGCTGGTGGACGCCGGGTTCGAGTCGGGGCACGCGTACGGCAAGGCGCTGCGCACCGTGAAGTCGTGCGTGGGCAGCACCTGGTGCCGGTACGGCGTCCAGGACAGCGTGAAGATGGCCATCGGCCTGGAGCTGCGCTACCGGGGGCTGCGCTCGCCGCACAAGCTCAAGTCCGCCGTCTCGGGGTGCGCCCGCGAGTGCGCGGAGGCCCGCGGCAAGGACTTCGGGATCATCGCCACCGCGTCGGGCTGGAACCTGTACGTCGGCGGCAACGGCGGTGCCGACCCGCGCCACGCGGACCTGCTGGCGCAGGACCTCAGCGACGCGGAACTGGTCCGGCTCATCGACCGGTTCCTGATGTTCTACATCCGCACCGCGGACCGGCTGGAGCGCACCTCCGCGTGGCTGGAGCGGATCGAGGGCGGCCTGGAGCACGTCCGCGACGTCGTCGTGCACGACTCGCTGGGCATCTGCGACGAGCTGGAGTCCCTGATGTCCGCGCATGTCGCGGGGTACCGCGACGAGTGGGCGGACACCATCAACGACCCCGAGCGGCTGAGCCGCTTCGTCTCCTTCGTCAACGCGCCGGACGTGCCCGACCCCAGCGTCCGGTTCGTCGAGGAGCGCGACCAGGTCAAGCCCGATCTGGATCTGCTGGCCGGCCCGGTGCTGCTCGCCGGCCCCACCCTCGCCATCCGCACCCTCGAAGGGACGGTCACCGCATGACCATCGAACTCCTCCTCGACGACGCCTGGTTCCCGGTCTGCGACGACGCGCTGCTGACCCCGGGCCGGGGCGTCGCCGCCCTGCTGCCCGACGGCTCGCAGGCCGCGCTCTTCCAGGACCGGCACGGCGCCCTGTACGCGATCGGCAACCGGGACCCGTTCACCGGCGCCTACGTCCTGTCCCGCGGTCTGCTCGGCTCGGCGGCGGGCCGGACGTACGTCGCCTCGCCGCTGCTCAAGCAGCGCTTCGATCTGGCGACCGGGACCTGCCTGGACGACGAATCGGTCAGTACCGACTCGTATGCCGTCAGATCCCTGTAATCCTCCATACGACCCGACCACGTCACGTAATGTGGCCGAGGCACAGCGAATTGACAAGGTTAGGTTTACCTAACCTAAGATCGAAGCGTGCTCAAGAACCAGCGGACGGCCGTCGCCGGCCAGCTCCCCTCCCCGGTCCGGCGGATACCGCTGTTCCTGCTCGGCGCCGTCGCATTGACGGCGTGCGCCGCCGCGAGCCTCGCGTTCGGCTCGCGGCCGGTCCCCCTCGGCACCGTCCTCGACGCCCTGTTCCACCACGCCCACAGCCGTGACGCCGTGGTGGTCACCGGGCTCCGCGTACCGCGCACCCTCATCGGGCTCGCGGTCGGCGCGGCGCTCGGGGTGGCGGGGGCGGTCGCCCAGGGCGTCACGCGCAACCCACTGGCCTCACCGACCACGTTGGGGATCAACGCGGGCGCCGGCTTCGCCGTCGTCACGGCCATCTACGCACTGCATCTGACGCACCCTTCGCAGTACCTGTGGTTCGCGTTCGCCGGAGCGGCGGCCGCCGCGCTCTTCGCCCAGACGCTCGCCCGGCGGGCGGGCGACCTGGACCCGGTGCGCCTCGCGCTGGGCGGCACGGTGCTGACGGCCGTCCTGGTGTCCTGGACCTCCGCCGTGATGCTGGCGAGCAACCGCACCCTGGACGAAGCCCGGTTCTGGCTCGCGGGCTCGCTGTCCGGGCGGACGCTCGACGTCCTCTACCCCGTACTCCCGCTGATCGCCGTCGGGCTGGTCATCGCGCTGGCCATCACCCCGGCGCTCAACGCCCTGGCCCTCGGCGACGAGACCGCGCAGGCCCTGGGCGTGCCGGTGGCCAGGATCCGGGTCGCCGGCGGCCTCTCCGTGGTGCTGCTCGCCGGCTCCGCCGTCGCGGTGGCGGGACCGGTCGCCTTCATCGGGCTGGCCGCCCCGCACCTGGTGCGGCTGGTGTTCGGCAACGACCACCGGCTGCTGGTCCCCGGCTGTCTGATCGCCGGCCCGCTGCTGCTGCTCGGCGCCGACGTCCTGGGCCGCGTCGTGATCGCGCCCTCCGAACTGGAGGTCGGCATCGTCACCGCCTTCCTCGGCGCGCCGCTGCTCGCGGTGCTGGCCCGGAAGGTGGCCCGATGACCCCGCCCACGACCCCGCCCGCCCCCCTGACCCCGCCCGCTCCCACCACGACGCCCGCTCCCACGACGACGAAGTCCCTCGTCCCCACGCTCCGCAAGGATGCCGAGGCTGCCTCCGCCGCCCCGAAACGGCGGCCCTCCCCCGGGCGCCGGACCGCGCTGCTGAGCGTCTGCGCCGTGGCGGCGATCCTCGTACTGGCCACCACCGCGCTCACCACCGGGCAGATCCCGATGCCCCCGCTCACCGCGCTGCGCGCCCTGATCGGCCTCGGCGACTCCGGCGACGTGCTGGTGGTCCAGGAGTTCCGGGCGCCCAGAATGGCGGCGGCGATCGTCGCCGGAGCGGGCCTCGCCGTCGCCGGCGGGCTGCTGCAGCGGCTGTTCCGCAACCCGCTCGCCTCCCCCGACGTCATGGGCGTGACCGGCGGCGCCTCCCTCGGCGCCGTCTCGCTGCTCGCCACCGGCGCCTCGCAGACCCTCATCCCGCTGGCCGCCCTCGGCGGCGGGCTGCTCGCCGCCGTCCTGCTCGGCGCGTTCGCCTGGCGCTCCGGACTCGGCGTCACCCGTCTCGTCCTGGTGGGGCTGGCCGTTCAGGCCGGTCTGGCCGCCGCCGTCAACCTGATGGTGGTGCGCTTCCCCGCCGAACTCGCCAACTCCGCGCTGCAGTGGACGACGGGGTCGCTCTACGGGCGGACCTGGACCGAGGTGTCCGCCGCGGGCGGCGCCGTGGCCGCCGCGATGGCCGTCGCGTTCGTCCTGCACCGGCGCCTCGCCGTCCTCGACCTGGGCGACGACTCGGCGGGCGGGCTCGGCCTGGCGCCGTCCGCCGCGCGCCTCCAACTGCTGCTCACCGCCATCGTGCTGGCCTCGCTGGCCGCCGCGCTCACCGGCCCGGTCGCGTTCGTCGCGCTCGCCGTACCGCACGTGGTCCGCTTCCTCGCCGGACCGCCGACCGCCGGAACGCTCGCGCTGTCGGCGCTGACCGGCGCCGTCCTGCTGCTCGGCTCCGACCTGGTCGTCCAGCATCTTCTGCCGGTGCACGGACTGCCCGTCGGTGTGGTCACCGCGACCCTCGGCGCCCCCTGGCTACTCGTCCTGATGATCCGTCAGAGCAGGCCCACGCACAGGAGTTTCGGATGACCGCCCGCGCCGACCGGCCGAACCGCACCAACCAGCTCTCCACCCACGGCCTGGACCTGCGCTACGGCGACCGGCTGGTGATCGGCGGCCTGGACCTCGTCCTGCCCGGCGGCGCCGTCACCGCCATAGTCGGCCCCAACGCCTGCGGGAAGTCGACGCTGCTGCGCGGGCTGACCCGGCTGCTCTCCCCCGCCGCCGGCACCGTGGCCCTGGACGGCGCGGACATCCACCGGATGCCCGCCCGCTCGCTGGCCCGCCGGATGGGGCTGCTGCCGCAGCAGCCGGTCACCCCCGACGCGATCACCGTCGAGGCACTGGTCCGGCTCGGCCGCTACCCGCACCAGCGGCTGCTCAGCCCCTGGTCGGCCACCGACCAGGCCGCCGTCGACGAGGCCCTGGAGCGCACCGGCACCACGGAACTGCGCGACCAGCACGTGGACCAGCTCTCCGGCGGTCAGCGGCAGCGCGCCTGGATCGCGCTGGCGCTCGCCCAGGACACCGAGCTGCTGCTCCTCGACGAGCCCACCACCTTCCTCGACCTGCGGCACCAACTCGACGTCCTCGACCTGGTGTCGGACCTGCACACCGAGTCCGGCCGCACCGTCGTCATGGTGCTGCACGACCTCGGCCAGGCCGCCCGGTACGCCGACCATCTCGTCGTCCTCCAGGAGGGCCGGCTGGCCGCGGCCGGGCCGCCCTCCGAAGTGCTCGACGCGGCGCTGGTGAAGTCCGTGTTCGACGTGGACTGCCAGGTCATCCCCGACCCGGAGACCGGCACCCCGCTCGTCGTCCCCCGCGGACGCGCCAGACGGCACGCCACCGCCGTCGCCGGCTGAGCCCTGGCTGAGCTCCGGCTGAGCTGACGCCCTGACCTTTCTCTTTCCCCCGTCCCCATCTCCTGTCTAGCCGCTAGGAATCCCCACCCTCATGAACACCAGAGCCCCGCTCCGCCGCCGTCTCGTCCGGCTGATCGCCGCGCCCGTCGCCCTCGTCATCGGCGTGGGCGCGCTCGCCGCCTGCGGCAGTGAGACCCCGGCCAAGGACGACAAGGCGAACGCCGCGGCCACCGCCGACGGTTTCCCGCGCACCATCACGCACGCCATGGGCAGCACCACGATCCCCGCGAAGCCGAAGCGCGTGGTCGTGCTCGACACCGGCGAGCTGGACGACGTGACGATGCTCGGCATCACCCCGGTCGGCGCGGTCGCACCGCACCTCAAGTCCGAGGGCGGCTTCCCCGCGTACCTGAAGGGCAAGACGGATGGCACCAAGGACGTCGGCCCGTCCGCCGAGCCCAACCTGGAGCTGATCGCGTCCCTCAAGCCGGACCTGATCCTCTCCTCGAAGGTCCGCCACGAGAAGGTCTACGACAAGCTCAAGGCCATCGCGCCGACCGTCTTCACCGCGACCACCGGCTTCCCCTGGAAGGAGAACCTGGCGGTCCACGCCAAGGCACTCGGCCTGGAGAAGGAAGCGGCAGCGTCGCTGAAGTCCTACGAGGACCGCGCCAAGAAGCTCGGTGCGGCCATCAAGGCCAAGAACGGTGGCAAGGAGCCGACCGCCTCGGTCGTCCGCTTCGTCGCCGGCCCGACCCGGCTCTACCAGCTGGACTCGTTCAGCGGCGTCGTGCTGAACGACATCGGCCTGGGCCGCCCGGCCTCGCAGAACGTCCACAGCGCGATGCTGGAGGTCGGCCCCGAGCAGATCGACAAGGCCGACGCGGACCTGGTCTTCGTCACCGTCTCCGACGACCCGGCCAAGACGCAGCAGAGCGTCGTCGAGTCCAACCCGGTCTGGAAGGACCTGGGCGCGGTCAAGAACCACAAGGTCGTCAACGTGACCGACGAGACGTGGATGTCCGGCATCGGCGTCCAGGCCGCGATCAGCATGCTCGGCGACGTGGCCAAGGCCGCCGGCGTCGACCTGCCGAAGTGACGCTTGTAACGCTTCCCGTGTGAGAGGGGCGGGCCGCCACCCGCCGGCCCGCCCCCTCCCCTCCACACGTTCCCAGAACAGGACTCTCAGCCATGCGGCTGTATCTGCTCGCGCTCAACCCCACGGACTCCGTCACCGAGGGCTTCCTGCCGGCCGCCTCCCGGCTCGGTCTGGACGTCACCGTGCTCACCGACTCCCCCGCCGCCCACCAGGAGCTGTACGGCACCCAGGTGGACGTCGAGGAGTGCGACGTACGCGACTTCCGCGGCGTCATCACCCGGATCGCCACCGGCCACACCCCCCACGCGGTCTTCACCAACAGCGACCACCTGCAGACCCAGGCCGCCCTCGCCGCCGAGTACTTCGGGCTGCCCGCCAAGCCCTGGCAGGTGGCCCTGCGCGCCAAGGACAAGGCGCAGATGCGCCGCCACCTGGCCGCCACCGGCGCCGACACCGTGTGGTCCGCCGAGCTCGCGGCCGGCGCGGACCCCGTCTCGCTGCTCGAACTGCCGGTGCCCTACCCGTGCGTGGTGAAACCGCGCGAGGGCGTGGCCAGCGAGGACGTGGTCCTCGTCGGCGGCCCCGAGGAGCTGGTGCTGCGCTGCAAGGAGATCCAGGCCCGCCGCCCGCGGGCGGCGCTCGTGGCGGAGGAGTACCTCGCCGGCGAGCTGTACACGCTGGAGACGCTCGGCGACGGCCGCACCCGGCACGTGCTGGGCGGGTTCCACACCGAGATCTCGCCGCCGCCCTACTTCATCGAGGAACGCCTCACCTTCGTCCCCGCGCACCCCGAACCGGTCGTCGCGCAGATCCTCGCGCAACTGGACGCCCTCGGCGTCGGGTTCGGCGCCTGCCACACCGAGTTCGTGGTCCAGGACGGCCGGGCGCGCATCATCGAGGTCAACTACCGGGCCATCGGCGACCAGTGCGACCTGCTGCTCGCCGGGCTGCTCGACATCCCGCTCTTCGAGCACATCCTCCGCGTCCACCTCGGTGAGCCGCTCCCCGCCGACCTCGGCGCCCGCGACGACGGCCGCGCCCGGCTGGAGTACCCGTACGCGGAGCGGGCGGGCACCCTGACCGCCGCGCCCGAGGCCACCGAGCGCACGGTGGACGGCGTCCGGCTGGTCTACCGGCCGCTGCGCGCGACCGGCGAACGGTACGAACTGCACCACACCAACCGGGACTACTTCGGCATTCTGCGGGCCACCGGAACCGACCAGGAGACGATCGACCGCGTCGTGACGGACTTCCTCGGGGCGCAGCGCTGGGAGATCACCCCGTGACGGCCACCGGGACCGGTACCGGCGCCGGAACGAGCGCGGCCGGGGAAGCCGGTGCGGACACCGATGCGGAGCTGATGCTGCGCGTGCTCAGCGCGCTGCTGCGCGAGGACGTCGTCGGGCTGCGCACCCGCTCCACCCTCGTCGAGGAATCCGACGGCAGCTGGCTGCGGCTGCCCTACTCCTACGGTGGTGACGGGGACGGCGGCTACGAGAACGCGCTGCTGCTCCCGGTGACCGAGGACGGCTTCCAGAGCGAGTACGCCGCCCGGCTGCCGCTCCTGCGGCGCGCCTCGGACGGCCGCGAACTCACCGGCACCGACGCCGTACTGCGGGCGCTGCGCGCCCTGGCGGACCCCGCCGACCGGGACGGTTTCGACGCGTTCGCCGAGGAGTGCCGGCAGACCGCCGCGACCCTGCGGCTGCACGACCGGGTGCGCGCGGAGGTGACCGGCCGGCTCGCGGAGCGGTACGGCGCCGACACCGCGTACTGGACGTACGCCCGCAGTCCGGGCTTCGACGCGCTGGCCGCCTTCCACGACCACCCGGTGTATCCGACGTCGCGCGGCCGCAGCGGGCTCGACGAGTCCGAACTGCGCGCCTACGCACCGGAGTTCCACGAGGACGTGGCACCGCGCTGGCTCGTCCTGCCCCGCGCGGCCGTGACGGAGTCCGGCGGCGGCCCCGCCGAGGCGTACGCCTATCTGTGGCCGACGCCCGCCTCCCTCGGCATGCCGGAGCTGCGCGACACCCACACCGTGCTCCCGGTGCACCCGCTGACCGTCGGGACGCCGCTGGACGAGGCGCTGCGCGCCACCGGCCTGGAAGGGACCGCGTTCCTCGCCGAACAGGCACCCCTCGCCCTCGTCCCCACCCTGTCCATGCGCACGCTCGCGGACCGTACGTACCCGCTGCTGCACCTCAAGCTGCCGCTGGCCACCGCGACCCTGGGGCTGCGCAACCGGCGGACCATCAAGCCGGGCACGCTCGCCGACGGGGCCGCCTGCCAGCTGCTGCTGAGCCAGGTGATCGCCCGCGAACCCCGGTTCCAGGACACCGTGCTGCTCGCCGACGAGCGCCGCTACGCGCACGCCGGGCACGAACTCCTCGCCGTCCTGCTGCGCTCCTATCCGGAGCACCTGCAGAACTCCGTCCTGGTCCCGATGGCCGCGCTGCTCGCCGGCGCCCCGGACGGCCGGCTGGTGATCGACCAGCTCGCCGACCGCTTCTACGACGGCGACCCCATCGCTCTCCTGGACGCCTGTCTGACGCTGCTGTTCGACTGGCAGACCACGCTCTTCGGCTACGGGATCGCCCTGGAGTCGCACCAGCAGAACATCTCCCTCGCCCTGGACCAGGACCGCTCGACGGGCACCACCCGGCTGCGGCTGGTCCTGAAGGACAACGACGGGCCGCGTATCAACACCGCGCGGCTGAGCCGGGCGCTGGGTGAACTTCCGTCCCGTATAGACGAGTTCGACGACGAGCGGATCTTCTGCGCCTCCGACGACCCGCTCGTCGACCTGTTCACCACCATCACCGTCCACCTGTGCGCGGGCTCGTACGCCTTCGGGCTCGCCGGCCACGGGCGGGCGCCGCTGGACGACCTGCTGCGGCTGGTCCGCGACCGGCTCTCCGAGGCGTTCGACCGCCTGGGCGGCGAGCCGGCCGAGCTGCTGCGCGACCGCGTGCTGAACGCCGAGCGGCTCCCCGTCAAGGCGATGGTCAGCGCCGGGACACTGCTCAGCAAGGAGCGCTCCGGCGCGGCCGACATCAACAAGCACTACACGACAGGACCCAACTACCTGCTGGTCGGGACTGGTTCGCGGTGAGCGCCGAAGCGGCGACGATCTCCGCCGCTCCGGCTCCCACCCTGGGGCGCCGCCAGGTGCACGCGGTCGCGGCCTGCTACTTCGTCGCCTCGTTCGCCGCGCTCGGCCTGCCCCCGTACCTGACGTCGATCCTGCCGGAACTGGGTGACCCGACCGCCCACTGGGCCGGGCTGCTCTACATCGTCCCGACGGTCTTCGGCGGCCTCGCCGCCCCGCTGTGGGGGCGGCTGGCCGACCGCTACGGGCGCAAACGGCTGCTGCTGCGGGCCCAGCTCGGGCTGGCGCTGTCGTTCCTGCTGGCCGGGGCCGCCGACTCGCTGCCCACCTTCACCGCCGCCCTGGTACTCCAGGGCATCCTCGGCGGGACCTTCGCCGCCACCAACGGCTATCTCGCGGCGGGGCTGGACGGCACCCGGCTGTCCTGGGCCCTGACCCTGATGCAGGGCAGCGCCCGCGCCGCCCTGGTCGCCGCGCCCATCGTGGTCGGCACGCTGTCCCCCTGGCTCTCCCCGCACCGCCAGTACGCGCTGCTCGCGCTGCTCCCGCTGGGCGCCGCCGCGATGCTGCTGGCGCTGCCGGAACCGCGCGAGTCGGTCGTGGTCCTGGAGAAGCCGCTCGCGGAGCGGCGGATGACGCAGCGGGGGGCCGAGCCGGTGGCGGTGGCGCCGCCGGTCACCGCGCAGCGCAGGCTGCTGCGGGAGCTGTACGTCTTCGAGTTCGCGTTCGTCTTCTCGACCGTGATCTCGTTCCCCTACCTCATCGCCCTGCTCGGGGACCGAATATCGGGGATCTCCCCGGTCGTCTCCGGGTCGCTCTTCGCCCTGCCGCACCTGTGTTACCTGCTCTTCGCGGCGCCCGTGCACTCCGCCTTCCGCAACCGCCCCCGGCTCGGTATCGCCCTGGGTTTCGCGGCGGTGGCCGCGGGTCTCGCCGGACATGCCGTGGCCGGTTCGCTGATCACGTTCACGGCCGTGAGGCTGCTGCTCGGCGCCGGGCTCACCCTCGGCCTGGTCGGTCTGTCGCTGCTCGCCGCCGACGCGGTGCAAGGCCGTTCCCCGGGAAGGATGTTCGGCACCCTGGAGTTCGTCTCCAAGGGCGGAGCCGTCGCCGCCGGAGTGGTCGCCGCACTCGGCAACAGCGCGTTCGGACCGACCGCACCCGTACTCGCGGGCACCGCCGTCGCCCTGATCACCGTCGCAGCCGCCGTACACGCTCTCTTCTCGCACCCTTGATGGAGCCGTTGATGACGCTTCCCCTGCGCCTCGCGCAGCCCTCCGCCGGCCTTTCCGACAGCCGCCTTTCCGACAGCCGCCTCAACGACAGCGGCCTTCCCGACGCCGATGACGTCGTGGCCCACACCCTGCTCAACTGCCTGCTCCGCGAGGTCTCGGGACCCGAGCACCAGACGGCGGTCGCGGACGGCCACCTGCTGCTGCGGCTGCCCCGCGCGGGCGCGCTGCTGCGCGTCGCGCTGCGCCGCACCTCGCTGATCGGCGCGCACCGCTTCACCGGTCCCGTCGCGGAGCAACACGCGGACGAGTGGAAGGAGTTGGACTGGTACCGGCTCGCCGAGTACGTCCATGACGAGCTGTCGCTGCGGACCGGTGTGCGCAACGACGAGTTCCTGGACCAGATCGTCTCCAGCCACCGGGGCGTCACCGCCGCCCTGTCGCTCCCCCGTCCCGTGCCCGGCGACGACGGGCCCGGCGCCCCCGACTACCTGGAGTCGGAGCAGTCGCTGCTGTTCGGCCACCGCTTCCACCCCACCCCCAAGGCGCGCACCGGCGACCCGGCGTCATGGGCCGCGTACGCCCCCGAGGCGGGCGCGACGTTCCCGCTGCGGCACTTCGCCGTCCGCGAGCACCTCATCGCGGAGGAGCGCAGCGAACCCGGCGCCGCCGACCCGCTGGACCGGCTGCGGCCGGTGCCCGCCGGCTACCGGCTGCTGCCCGCGCACCCGTGGCAGTACGGGCTGCTGCACGACCACCCGGCGCTGCGCGCGGCCCTCGCCTGCGGCGACATCCTCGACCTGGGCACCGGCGACGCGGCCGCGACACCGACCGCGTCGGTCCGGACGCTGTACGACGGCGACACGTTCCTGAAGTTCAGCCTCAACATCCGGATCACCAACTGCCTGCGGAAGAACGCTGCTTACGAGCTGTCCGGCGCGGTCGCGCTCACCCGCCTGCTGGCGCCGGTCCTCGCCGACCTGGCCGGCCGTTTCCCGGACAGCGCCATGCTGCGGGAGCCCGCGTACCGCAGCCTCGCGCTGCCCGGCGCCGACGGGCGCCCGGACATCGGCCTGCTGGAAGGCTTCGGCGTCATCGTCCGCGACGGCCTGGACGCGCATCTGCGCCCCGGCGTCACCCCGCTGCTGGCCGCCGCCGTCGCCGACGAGTACCCCACCGGATCCGCGCACATCTCGCGGCTCCTCGACGGGGCGGGCCCGCAGGCCGCCCTCGACTGGTGGACGGCGTATCTGCGGCTGCTGCTCCCGCCGGTGCTCGCCGCCTACTTCGACCACGGCGTCGTGCTGGAACCGCATCTGCAGAACGTGCTGATCGGGGTGGACGGCGACGGCTTCCCGGTCCAGGTCCTCTTCCGCGATCTGGAGGGCACCAAGCTCGTCCCCGAGTACCACGCCGCCACCCTCGCCGCGCTGCCCGCCGACGTCGCGGCCCCCATGACGTACGACGCGGAACGCGGCTGGGACCGCGTCATCTACTGCCTGCTCGTCAACCACGTCGCCGAACTGCTCGCGGCCCTCGCCGATCTGCACCCGCACTCCGAGACGGCCCTGTGGGCGCGGGTGCACTCCGTGCTGCGCGAGTACGCGGACGCCCACGGCTGCCCGCCGCGGCTCAGCGCCCTGCTCGCCGGGGTCCCGCTGCCCGCCAAGGCCAACCTCCTGACCCGCTGGGAGCGCAAGGCCGACCGCGAGGCCGGCTATGTACGGCTGCCCTCACCGCTGGCCGAGGACGTGCTCTCCGGGGCTTCGGCCCCGGGCGCGGCGGGCTGCGGAACCGGCGACGACAGCGACCGGACCGAGCCCTGGAGCACCCGATGACCCCGAACCCTTCCGCCGGCGCGGCGCTGCTGACCGACGCGGTCCGCGAACGGGCCGCGTACCTCGCCGCCGACGACCTGCCCGCCTACCTCTACGACCTGGCGGAGCTGCGCGCCCACGCCGCGGCCGTACGGGCCGCGCTCCCCGAGCGCGTCGAGCTCTACTACGCCGCCAAGGCCAACCCCGAGCCGGAGATCCTGACCGCGCTCGCCCCGTACGTCGACGGTTTCGAGGTCTCCTCCGGCGGCGAACTGGCCCACGTCCGCAAGGCCGTCCCGGACCGCCCGCTGGCCTTCGGCGGGCCCGGCAAGACCCCGGCCGAGATCGCGGCGGCGCTGGAGCTGGGCGTGGAACGCTTCCACGTGGAGAGCGAGTACGAGCTGCGGATGCTCGGCCACCTCGCCGCGGAACTGGCCCCCGGCCGGACCGTTCCGGTCCTGCTGCGTTTCAACCTGCCGGTGCCGGGCGCGGCGCTGGAGGGCAGCTCGCTGGCGATGGGCGGCCGCCCGACACCGTTCGGCCTCGATCCCGCACAGGCCGACGGCGCCGTACGGCTGCTCACCGACGGCAGCCACCCCCAGCTGGAGCTGCGCGGCATCCACGCGCACCTCGCCAGCGGCCTCGACGCGGCGGCGCAGCTCGCCGTGGCCGCCGAGGTGGTCGCGTTCGCGGTGGGCCTGGCCGCCCGGCACGGCATCGCGCTGCCCGAGGTGAACGTGGGCGGCGGCATGACCGTGGACTACGCCGATCCCGGCGCGCGCTTCGACTGGACCGCCTACGGCGAAGGGCTCGCGCGTCTCACCGCCGCCCACCCCGGTCTGCTGCTGCGCATCGAGCCGGGCCGCGCCCTCAGCGCCTACTGCGGCTGGTACGCCACCGAGGCGCTGGACGTGAAGCCCAGCCACGGCGAGGAGTTCGCCGTGCTGCGCGGCGGCACCCACCATCTGCGCACCCCGGCGACCAAGGGCCACGACCAGCCCTGCGCGGTCCTGCCCGTCGACCACTGGCCCCACCCGTGGCCGCGCCCCGCCGCCGAACAGGACCACGTCACCCTCACCGGCCAGCTCTGCACCCCGAAGGACGTCCTCGCCCGCCGGGTCCCGGCGCCCGGCCTGCGGGCCGGCGACCGGGTGGTGTTCGCGCTGGCCGGGGCGTACGCGTGGAACATCTCCCACCACGACTTCCTGATGCATCCCCGGCCGGGCTTCCACTTCCTGGGCAGTGCTTGAATCGGCCCATGACCGATCATGAAGTGCTCCGGGTGTTCATCGGCCCCGACGGCCGGGGCGGCAACCTCCTGGGCGTGGTGACCGCCGGCTCCTCCGACCCGGCCGGCCGCCAGGCGATCGCCGCCGAACTCGGTTACAGCGAGACGGTGTTCATCGACGACGCGGAACGCGGCGAAGTGCGGATCTTCACCCCCAGCGTGGAGCTCCCCTTCGCCGGCCACCCCCTCGTCGGCACCGCCTGGCACCTGAAGTCGTCCGTCCTGCGCCCGCCGGCCGGCGACGTCCCCGCCTGGGCGGAGGGCGACTTCACCTGGATCCGCGGCCGCGCCGCCTGGGCCCCCGGCCGCCGCACCGAGCAGTACGCGACGGTCGCCGAGGTCGACGCCCTGCCCTCCCCGCCGCCCGGCGAGGGCTGGCTCTACGCCTGGGCCTGGGCCGACGAAGCGGCGGGCCGCATCCGCGCCCGCGGCTTCCCCCGCCGCGGCGACGCCATCACCGAGGACGAG
The DNA here is from genome assembly GCF_023701745.1 of Streptomyces sp. RKAG293. Taxonomy (NCBI): domain Bacteria; kingdom Bacillati; phylum Actinomycetota; class Actinomycetes; order Kitasatosporales; family Streptomycetaceae; genus Streptomyces; species Streptomyces sp. RKAG293. The sequence goes on from NZ_JAJOZB010000001.1 coordinate 3,276,052, forward strand.
GCGACCGGAGCCTCCGCGGTCGTCCTCACCGCCCAACTCGCCCGCCCCCTCGACATCCGCCAGGGCGCCGCCTCCCAGATCCTGACCCGTCCGGGCCCGGACGGCACGATCGACGTGGGCGGCCGGGTGGCGCACGTGCGCTGAAGGCGCGCGAGGGCCGGGTCATCTGCCCGGCCTGGAACGGCCTGCCGCCGTCACCGAACTGCTCGTCGGCTTCCTGCGCGGGACGGTCCCCGCGGCGGGGCGCTGACCGGCCGGAACGCCATAGGAGTACCTGCCGGCCGGGACCCGTGACGCACACGGCTCGTGCATCCGCGGCCCGCTCTCTAAGCTGACCGCCGGGGGATCCGGATTTCGGCCAGCGACACGAGGAGAACCGGTCACATGGGCTGGACTGCGAACGACATCCCCGACCAGACCGGACGCACCGCCGTGGTGACCGGGGCCAACAGCGGCATCGGGTACTGCGCCGCGAGGGAGCTGGCGCGGCGCGGCGCGCTGGTCGTCCTGGCGTGCCGCAGCGAGGAGCGCGGACAGGCGGCGGCGGACCGGTTGGTGGCCGAGGTGCCGGAGGCGCGGGCGGTGTTCCAGCGGCTGGATCTGGGGGACCTGGGGTCGGTGCGGGCCTTCGCGGAGGAGTTCGCGGGCGACCGGCTGGATCTGCTGGTGAACAACGCGGGCGTGATGGCCCTGCCGTACACGCAGACCGCCGACGGGTTCGAGACGCAGTTCGGCGTCAACCACCTCGGTCACTTCGCCCTGACGGGCCTGCTGCTGCCGAGGCTGCTCGCGACCCCCGGGGCCCGGGTCGTCAGCGTCTCCAGCGGGATGCACGCGATCGCCAACGTGGATCTCGGGGACTTGAACAGCGAGCGCCGCTACCGCCGCTGGATCGCGTACGGCCGCTCCAAGAGCGCCAATCTGCTGTTCATCCACGAGCTGGCACGGCAGTTGGAGACGACGGGCGCGGACCTGGTGGCCGCCGCCGCGCACCCCGGCTACGCCGAAACGAATCTCCAGACGGCGGGCGCGAAGATGGAGGGCCGCAAGGCCGCCGAACGCGTCGCCGTCGTCGGCAACCGGATCATCGGCCAGTCGGCCGCGGCGGGCGCGCTGCCGACGCTCTACGCGGCCACCGCACCGGACGTGGCCCCCGACTCGTTCATCGGCCCCCGGTTCCTGGGCTGGCGCGGCGCGCCGAACCGCTCCTGGCGCGCCTCCTGGACGAAGGACGACCGGGCGGGCGAGATGCTGTGGACGGCGTCCGAGCAGCTGACGGGCGTGACGTACAAGTTCTGACCCGGCGCACCAACGGGCCGGAGCCGCGCGGGTGCTACACGTCGTAGAGCTCCTCCAGCACCCGCGCCACCCCGTCCTCGTCGTTCGAAGCGGCCCGCAGCGGCGCCGCGGCCAGGACGTCCGGGTGCGCGTTGCTCATCGCGTAGCCGGCTCCTGCCCAGGTCAGGGTGGACAGGTCGTTCGGCATGTCGCCGAAGGTGACCACCTCGGAGGCGCCGATCCCGCGGGCCGCGCACCACAGGGCGAGCGTGCCGGCCTTGGTGACGCCGGGCGAGCTGACCTCCAGCATGCCGGAGCCGCCGGAGTGCGTGACCTCGACGCCGGTGAGCGCGGCGTCGTGCGCCGCGGTCATCATCAGGTCCGCGTGGTGCCGCGAGGAGTGCACGAGGAGCTTGACGATGTCCTCGTCCGACTCCCACAGCTCGGCGGCGGTCTCCACGATCACCTCCTGGAAGTCCTTCTTCCCGAAGTCCCGCTCGCTGATCAGGCGGTGGCCGGTCTCCAGGGCGAGCGTCGAGCCGGGCAGCACCGCGACGAGCGCCTCCGCCGCCTTGCGCGCGACGGCCGTCGGCATCAGCCGCGCGTCGAGGAACTGCCGGCCGGGGACGTCGTAGACGATCGCGCCGTTGCAGCAGATCGCGGTCCCCTCGTGCCCGGCGCCCTCGGCGATGCCGTCGACGTAACGCGGCGGCCGCGCCGTCACGAAGACGACCTCGGCACCCGCGGCCGCCACCGACCGCAGTGCCCGCCGGGTCCGCTCCGAGACCGTTCCGTCGCTGCGCAGCAGCGTGCCGTCGAGGTCGGTGGCCACCAGCCGGGGAGGGGTTCGGGAGGGGGAAGCAGTCATGTTCGGATCATGGCAGATACGCCGGAAAAGGGTGGAGACGGGAGGTGGAGGCAGGGCGGCCTGGGGTGAAACGACGGGGGGTGCGGAGGGGGGCGGAAAAGGGTGGGGGCGGCGTCTCCGCACGAGACGCCGCCCCCGGTGAGGGTGGAGATGGTTCTACGGGGTCACCGGCTGTCGTTGCCGGACGGGTCCGCCGCCGCGCGGCCCGCTTCGAGGCGGGCGACCGGGATCCGGAACGGGGAGCAGGAGACGTAGTCGAGTCCGACCTCGTGGAAGAAGTGGACGGACTCGGGGTCGCCGCCGTGCTCACCGCAGACGCCGAGCTTCAGGCCGGGGCGCGCCGCGCGGCCGGCTTCGCAGGCGGAGCGGATGAGAGCGCCGACGCCGTCCCGGTCGATGGTCTCGAACGGGGAGACGCCGAAGATGCCCTTCTCCAGGTACGCGGTGAAGAACGAGGCCTCCACGTCGTCGCGGGAGAAGCCCCACACCGTCTGGGTCAGGTCGTTCGTGCCGAAGGAGAAGAACTCCGCGGCCTCGGCGATCTGGCCGGCGGTCAGCGCGGCACGGGGCAGTTCGATCATCGTGCCGAGCGTCAGCTTGAGGTTTATGCCGGTGGCGGCCTCCACCTCGGCGATGACCTTCTCGGCCTCCTCGCGGACGATCTCCAGCTCCTGGACGGTGCCCACGAGCGGAATCATGATCTCCGGACGCGGATCGCCCTTCATGTCCTTGCGGTGCGCGGCCGCCTCGGCGATCGCCCGTACCTGCATGGAGAACAGACCGGGAATGACGAGGCCGAGCCGGACGCCGCGCAGACCCAGCATCGGGTTCTGCTCGTGGAGCTTGTGGACGGCCTGCAGCAGGCGCAGATCGTTCTCGTTGGCGTCCTTGCGGGACTCCGCGAGCGCCACCCGCACCGACAGCTCGGTGATGTCGGGCAGGAACTCGTGCAGCGGCGGGTCGAGGAGGCGCACCGTCACCGGCAGGCCGTCCATCGCCTCGAAGAGCTCGATGAAGTCGGCCTTCTGCAGCGGCAGCAAGGCACCCAGTGCCTCGTCGCGCTCGCTGTCGGTGTCGGCGAGGATCAGCCGCTCGACCAGCTCGCGCCGCTCGCCGAGGAACATGTGCTCGGTACGGCACAGCCCGATGCCCTGGGCGCCGAAGCGCCGGGCGCGGTTGGCGTCCTCGGCGTTGTCGGCGTTGGCCCGTACCCGCAGCCGGCGGACCCGGTCGGCGTAGGCCATGATCCGGTGGACGGCCTGGACCAGCTCGTCGGCGTCGTCGGCGCCCGCGTGCATCCGGCCCTCGAAGTACTCGACGACCGGGGACGGGACGACCGGCACCTCACCGAGGTAGACCTTGCCGGAGGAGCCGTCGATGGAGACGACGTCGCCCTCTTCGATGACGATCCCGCCGGGCGCGGTCATCCGGCGCCGCTTGGTGTCGACCTCCAGCTCCTCGGCGCCGCACACACAGGTCTTGCCCATGCCGCGGGCGACGACGGCGGCGTGCGAGGTCTTGCCGCCGCGCGAGGTCAGGATCCCCTCGGCGGCGATCATGCCGTTGAGGTCGTCCGGGTTGGTCTCCCGGCGGATCAGGATGACCTTCTCGCCGGACCGCGACCACTTGACGGCGGTGTACGAGTCGAAGACGGCCTTGCCGACGGCCGCGCCGGGCGAGGCGGCGATGCCCCAGCCGAGCCGCGTGACCTTCGAGTCCTCCTCGAAGCGCGGGAACATCAGCTGCGCGAGCTGCGCCCCGTTGACCCGCTGCAGCGCCTCGGCCTCGTCGATCAGACCCTGGTCGACGAGCTGGGTGGCGATCCGGAAGGCGGCCGCCGCGGTGCGCTTGCCGACGCGGGTCTGCAGCATCCACAGGTGGCCGCGCTCGATGGTGAACTCGATGTCGCACAGGTCCTTGTAGTGCGTTTCGAGCGTCGTCATGATCTGCATGAGCTGGTCGTACGACGCCTTGTCGAGGCCTTCGAGATCGGCGAGCGGCACGGTGTTGCGGATGCCCGCGACGACGTCCTCGCCCTGCGCGTTCTGCAGGTAGTCGCCGTAGACGCCCTGGTGGCCGGTGGCCGGGTCACGGGTGAAGGCGACGCCGGTGCCCGAGTCGGGGCCGAGGTTGCCGAAGACCATGGAGCAGATGTTGACGGCCGTACCGAGGTCGCCGGGGATGCGCTCCTGGCGGCGGTAGAGCTTGGCGCGGTCGGTGTTCCACGAGTCGAAGACCGCGCGCACGGCGAGGTCCATCTGCTCACGAGGCTCCTGCGGGAACTCGCGGCCCGCCTCCTTGAGCACGATGCCCTTGAACTCCTCCACGAGCTGCTGGAGGTCGGCCGCGTCGAGACCGAGGTCGCTCTCGGCGCCCTTGGCGCGCTTGATCTCCTCGAGGGCCTCCTCGAAGAGCTCGCCGTCCACGCCCATGACGGTCTTGCCGAACATCTGCAGCAGCCGGCGGTAGGAGTCCCACGCGAAGCGCTCGTCCCCGGCCTGGGCGGCGAGCCCGGCCACCGAGGCGTCGGACATGCCGATGTTGAGGACGGTGTCCATCATGCCGGGCATGGAGAACTTGGCCCCGGACCGCACGGACACCAGCAGCGGGTTGTCCGGCTGGCCGAGCTTCTTGCCCATCTTCTGCTCGAGGGCGTCGAGGTGCGCACTCACCTCGTCGCGGAGCTCCGCCGGTTCGTGGCCGGAGTCCAGGTAGACCTTGCACGCCTCGGTCGTGATGATGAAGCCCGGAGGGACGGGCAGACCGAGGTTGGTCATCTCGGCGAGGTTCGCACCTTTTCCGCCGAGCAGGTCTTTGAGTTCCTTGTTGCCCTCAGTGAAGTCGTAGACGAACTTCTGCGATACCTGTTCCGACACGGGACTCGACTCCTCGTGAGGTCCCCCCGGACAGGGTCTGGGGGAGGGATGCCCTGACGGCGGGGAGCGTACCCATTCCCAAGGCTTTGCAGCACGTCCATCACCACATCAGACGGCCGTAACCACCCGTCTGCCACTAGATCGAAAGTAACGCGCCGCAGCGGTGCGCGCCGGATTCCGTTCACTTGTCGAACCGACGACCGCGCAGCGTGGTGCGTTCACCGATCGGAGTTCACTCAGCGTGAGAAATCGTTGATCAAGTGGACGGGCCGGGATGGCACTGAGTGCCATCCCTTGGAGAGGTGCAGTCATGACGTCGCGCTCATCTGAGCGCAACCCCCATCAAACGTGGCGTGAATCACGCGCTCGCGAGAGCCCCGCTGGACGCTCCATCTCACCTTTCGGACGTCCGGGGACATCCGTCCGCCGAGGGACGCCGCGCGAGACGCCGAGCGAGGACGTCAGCCGCCCGACGTGTCCAGCTCGGCTTCCGGGCTGACGGCGGCGCAGTCGTACGGGTCGTTCAGCCAGCCGTCCGGGAGCACGACGCGGTTGTTGCCCGCGGTGCGGCCGCGCGGGCCCTCGGCGCTCTCGGGCCAGGGCTGGTCGAGGTCGACGGCGGCCAGGTGCTCGTCCAGCTCGGCGAGGGAGGAGGAGACGGCGAGGCTGCGGCGCAGCTGGGAGCCGACCGAGAAGCCCTTGGTGTACCAGGCGACGTGCTTGCGGAAGTCGATCACTCCGCGCTCCTCGTCGCCGATCCACTCGCCGAGCAGCTCCGCGTGCCGCCGCATGACGACGGCGACCTCCTTGAACGTCGGCCGGGCCTGCGCGTCCCCGCCCTCCATCGCGCTGACCAGGTCGCCGAAGATCCACGGGCGGCCGAGGCAGCCGCGGCCGACCACGACGCCGTCGGCACCGGTCTCGCGCATCATGCGCAGCGCGTCGTCGGCGCGCCAGATGTCGCCGTTGCCGAGCACCGGGATCTCCGGGACGTGCTCCTTGAGGCGGGCGATGGCGTCCCAGTCGGCGGTGCCGCCGTAGTGCTGTGCGGCGGTGCGGCCGTGCAGGGCGACCGCGGTGACGCCCTCCTCGACCGCGATCCGGCCCGCGTCGAGATACGTCAGGTGGTCGTCGTCGATGCCCTTGCGCATCTTGATGGTGACCGGCAGGTCCCCCGCGCTGCCGACCGCCTCGCGCAGGATGGAGCGCAGCAGGTTCCGCTTGTACGGAAGGGCCGAGCCGCCGCCCTTGCGGGTCACCTTGGGGACCGGGCAGCCGAAGTTGAGGTCGATGTGGTCGGCCAGGCCCTCGTCCGCGATCATGCGGACGGCCTTGCCGACGGTCACCGGGTCGACGCCGTAGAGCTGGATGGAGCGCGGCTTCTCCGTCGCGTCGAAGCGGATCAGGCGCAGCGTCTTGGAATCCCGCTCGACGAGCGCCCGGGTGGTGATCATCTCGCTGACGAACAGCCCCTTGCCGCCGGAGAACTCACGGCACAGCGTGCGGAAGGGCGCGTTGGTGATCCCGGCCATGGGGGCGAGAACCACCGGCGGCCACACGGTGTGCGGGCCGATCTGAAGTGGCATGGTGGCGTCAGCGGTCATGGCCCCATTGTCGCGTACGCCGGACGGGGATTTCGATGTACCGTTCACGTATATGTGTGCCCTTGGCCACGAGGGCGAGGAACAGCTGATCCCAGGAGGCCCGACGTGCCGGAACTGAGCTCCCGGCGCCGCATGCTCGTGCTGGCGATCTGCTGCATGAGCCTGCTCATGGTCAGCCTCGACAACACGATCCTCAATGTGGCGCTGCCCTCCATGCAGAAGGAGCTGCACGCCTCGGTCTCCGGTCTGCAGTGGACGATCGACGCGTACACGCTGGTGCTGGCCTCGCTGCTGATGCTCGCCGGCTCGACCGCCGACCGGATCGGCCGCCGCCGGGTCTTCCAGACCGGTCTGGTGCTCTTCACCGCGGGCTCGGTGCTCTGCAGCCTGGCGCCCAGCCTCAACTGGCTGATCGTCTTCCGGATGGTGCAGGCGGTCGGCGGCTCGATGCTCAACCCCGTCGCGATGTCGATCATCACCAACACCTTCACCGACCCCCGGGAGCGCGCCCGCGCGATCGGGGTGTGGGGCGGCGTCGTCGGCGTCAGCATGGCGGCGGGCCCGGTGCTCGGCGGACTGCTCGTCCAGACCGTCGGCTGGCGTTCCATCTTCTGGATCAACCTCCCGGTCGGACTGCTCGCCCTGGCCCTGACCGCCCGCTACGTGCCCGAGTCCCGCGCCCCCAAGGCGCGCCGGGTGGACCCGGTCGGCCAGCTGTTCGTCATCGCCCTGCTCGGCTCCCTGACGTACGCGATCATCGAGGCGCCGGACGCGGGCTGGACGTCGCCGCTGATCCTCGGCTGCCTGGCGGTCGCCATCGGCTCGCTCGCCGGGCTGCTGAGCTACGAACGGCGCCGCGTGGACCCGCTGATCGAGCTCGGCTTCTTCCGCAGTGCGCCCTTCAGCGGCGCGACGGTCATAGCGGTGAGCGCCTTCGCGGCGCTGGGCGGCTTCCTCTTCCTCAACACCCTGTACCTGCAGAACACCCGCGGCCTTTCCGCCCTCGACGCCGGGCTCTACATGCTGCCGATGGCCGTCATGTGCCTGGTCTTCGCCCCGCTGTCCGGGCGGCTGGTCGGCAACCGGGGGCCACGGCTGTCGCTGGTGCTCGCGGGTACGGCGATGACGATCAGCGGCGTGATGTTCGCGGCGCTGGACGCCGAGTCCTCCAACACGCTGCTGTTCACCTCGTACGTCCTCTTCGGCATCGGGTTCGGGCTGGTCAACGCGCCGATCACCAACACGGCCGTGTCCGGGATGCCGCGCTCGCAGGCCGGGGTGGCCGCCGCCGTCGCCTCCACCAGCCGCCAGGTCGGGCAGTCGCTGGGGGTGGCCGTGATCGGCGCCGCCCTCGCCGCCGGGCTGCACACCACCGCCTGGTGGATCATCGCCGGCTGCGGCGCCGTCGTCCTGCTCCTCGGCACGCTGACCACCGGCCGCTGGGCCGCCGGGACCGCGGAACGGGCCGCGGAACGGTTCCGGGAGCCGGCGCCCCGGACGGTCGGGACCGAAGCGGTCACGAACTCCTGACTACGACCGGCCCGCCGACGCGAGAACGGGCCGCGCGTCGCTCGCGGCAGGGCCGCACAGCTCGTACAGCCGCTGCAGCCGGGTACGCGTCACGTCGTCCGCCGGGGTGTACGTCACGAGCCGCGGCCCGGAGCGCGGGCCGAGCCACAGATGGGTGAAGTCGAAGGTGAGCAGCCCGACCTGCGGGTTCAGATAGCGCTTGGAGCGGTTGTCGGGCTGGAGCACCTCATGGCGCTCCCAGGCCTCGCAGAACTCCGGTGACGCCTGCTGGAGACGCTTGAGAAGCGACTTCCAGGCCGGCTCCGCGAGGTGCTCGGCCATCGCGGACCGGAATTTGGCGGCCATCAGCCGGATCACCTCTTCCCGGTCGATCAGCGCCTCGCGCCAGGCCGGGTCGGTGAAGGCGAGCCACATGATGTTGCGGTCCTCGAAGGGCCGCGCGTCCAGATCGTCGACCAGCCGCCCGTAGGTGCGGTTGTACGCGATCACGTCGTGCCGGCTGTTGGCGACGAAGGCCGGCAGCGGTTCCAGCTGCTCCAGCATCAGACGGATCTGGTCCGACATGCCGGGGCAGTCGGCGAAGGGGCTGGGGTCGGCGACCCCGGCGAGGGTGAACAGGTGCACGCGCTCGTTCGGGTCGAGCATCAGGGCCCGGGCGATGGCGTCGGCGACCTGCGCGGACACCTGGATGTCCCGGGCCTGCTCCAGCCACGTGTACCAGGTGACGCCGACCGCGGCGAGACCCGCGACCTCCTCGCGGCGCAGCCCGGGCGTGCGGCGCCGCCGCCCCGCCGGCAGTCCGACCTGCTCGGGAGCGATGCGCTCACGGCGGCTGCGCAGGAACGAGGCGAGCTCGCGCCGCTTGATGTCGGCGTCCGACTCGTGCTGCGCGGGGTGCGTCGTCGTAGGCATGCTTCCAGCATGCCGGATCGCGGAGCCAGTTGCGTGGTGGTTCTTATACCTGGATAAACGCTCTCTGGTACCACCCTGAAAACGGGCGCATGGTTGCTCACGTGACCCCAATGGAACGTACTCCCGTCCTCCCCTCCCGTGCCCTGGTCCTGCCCCGGGTGACGCGCATCGGCACTCCCCCGGCCCCCGCGGGCCCCACCGCTCCGGCCGGTCCCGTGCTGACCGCACTCGGCCTGTTCACCGTGCTGCTCGGCGCGGCCCTGCCGCTGATCGACTTCTTCATCGTCAACGTCGCGCTGCCGACCATCGACCGCGACCTCGCCGCAGGACCGGCCCTGCTGGAGCTGGTGGTGGCCGGCTACGGCACCGCGTACGCCGTGCTCCTGGTGCTCGGCGGACGGCTCGGCGACATGTTCGGCCGCCGCCGGCTCTTCCTCGCCGGGATGGCCGCCTTCGGCCTGACCTCGCTGGCCTGCGGCCTCGCGCCGGACGCCTGGACGCTGGTCGGCGCCCGGGTGGCGCAGGGCGCCGCGGCCGCGCTGATGCTCCCCCAGGTGCTCGCCACCATCCAGTCCTCCACCGCCGGAACGCGGCGCGCCCGCGCGCTCAGCCTCTACGGCGCCACGGCCGGTCTGTCGATGGTCGCCGGACAGATCCTCGGCGGCGTCCTGGTGGCCGCCGACATCGCCGGCACCGGATGGCGCGCGGTGTTCCTGGTGAACGTGCCGGTCGCTCTGATCGGCCTGCTCCTGGCGGCCCGCACCATCCCCGAGACCCGCTCCGAGCGCCCCGCCCCGATCGACGTCCCGGGCACCGTCTTGCTGGCCGTCTCCCTGGTGACGCTGCTGGCGCCGCTGACCGAGGGCCGCGCCTCCGGCTGGCCGCTGTGGACCTGGATCTCGCTCGCCGCCTTCCCGTTCGCGGCCTACGCGTTCTACGCCGTCGAGCGCCGCGCGGACCGGCAGGGCCGCACCCCGCTGGTGCCGCCGAGCCTGTTCGAACTGCCCGGCATCCGGCGCGGACTGCCGCTCGTCGTGCCGTTCTCCATCGGCTTCGGCGGCTTCATGCTCGTGATGGCGGTGGCCCTGCAGCAGGGCCTGGCCTTCGGACCGGTCGCGGCCGGTGCCGCGATGGCCCCGCTGGCCGCCACCTTCTTCGCCGCCTCCCTGATGGGCCCGCGCCTGGTCGCGCGGTACGGCAGCCGGGTGGTCACGGTCGGCGGCCTGATCCAGGCGCTCGGCGTCCTCCTCCTGGTCACCGCCGCCCTGCACGACTGGCAGCACCTGAACGTCCTCGCCCTCGCCCCGGGCATGGCGGTGGCCGGCTTCGGCCAGGGCCTGCAGCTCCCGGTGCTCTTCCGCATCGTCCTCGCGGAGGTGCCCGCCGAGCGGGCGGGCGTCGGCAGCGGCGTCATGGTCACCACCCAGCAGTCCGCCCTCGCCCTCGGCGTCGCGACCCTCGGCACCCTCTTCCTCGCCCTGATCCCCGCGGCCGGCATGCGGAACGCCCTGGTCATCACCCTGCTCGTGCAGCTCGGCGCGATCGCCCTGACGATCCTGCTCAGCCTGCGGCTCCCCCGCCATGTCTCCTGAACTGAATGACAAATATTGAAATCTGTCACTCCATATGCCATGCTTCAGACACCCCCTCCACCGCCCAAGGAGCACCCCGTGCTGAAGCGCACCCTCGGAACCACCGGCCCCTCCGTCTCCGCCCTCGGCCTCGGCGCCATGGGCATGTCGGCCCTCTACGGCGGCAGTGACGACGCCGAGTCGACCGCCACCCTCCACGCCGCACTCGACGCCGGTGTCACCCTCATCGACACCGGTGACTTCTACGGCATGGGCCACAACGAACTCCTCATCCGCGACGCCCTGCGCAGCAGCTCCCAGGGCCGCGACCAGGCCGTCATCAGCGTCAAGTTCGGCGCGCTGCGCGACATCGACGGCGGCTGGTCCGGCTACGACGGCCGCCCCGCCGCCGTGAAGAACTTCCTCGCCTACTCCCTCAACCGCCTCGGCACCGACCACATCGACATCTACCGGATCGCCCGCGTCGACCCCGACGTGCCGATCGAGGAGACCGTCGGCGCCATCGCCGAGCAGGTCCAGGCCGGCCACGTCCGGCACATCGGCCTCTCCGAGGTCGGCGCGGACGCCCTGCGCCGGGCCGCGGCCACCGCCCCGATCTCGGATCTGCAGATCGAGTACTCGCTCTTCTCCCGCGGCATCGAGGCCGAGATCCTGCCCACCGCCCGTGAACTGGGCATCGGCGTCACCGCCTACGGCGTCCTCTCCCGAGGACTCCTCAGCGGCCACTGGACCCGCGAGCGCTCCGCCCGGAGCAGCGCCACCGGCGACTTCCGCGGCATGAGCCCGCGCTTCTCCGGCGACAACCTGGACCGCAACCTCGACCTCGTCGAGGCGCTCCGCAAGATCGCCGGGGCCAAGGGCGTCACCGTCGCGCAGGCCGCGATCGGCTGGGTGCTCGCGCAGGGCCCCGACATCGTGCCGCTCGTCGGCGCCCGCCGCCGCGACCGCCTCACCGAGGCGCTCGGCGCCCTCGACATCACCTTCGACGCGGCCGACCTCGCGGCCATCGAGTCCGCCGTCCCCGCGGGCGCGGCAGCGGGCGCCCGCTACCCGCAGGCACAGATGGCCCACCTGGACAGCGAGAAGTAGCCCTCCCGGCGGGAGTACGGGTACGTGGGCACGCCGCACCGTCGCGCCTGCGGCGGACTTCGGACGCCGGCCCGGACGAACCTGCTGTGACGTGAGGGGGACGGGGCCGCAGGGGGAGGGGTCCGAAATGCTGCCGAGCCATTTGTGGGCCCCCAGGGCCCGTGAATAGTCGATTTCGGACCCCTCCCCCGGATGGCCCGGCCCCCGACCCCCCACACTGGGGACGTACGACAACGCACCGAAAGGCCCCCCATGCCGCCCCCGCCCAGGACCCTCACCACCGACCGCATCCTCGAAGCCACCGAGGACGTGCTCCGCCGCTACGGCCCCGCCAAGGCCACCGTCGTGGACGTCGCGCGAGCCCTGGGCGTCAGTCACGGCACCGTCTACCGGCACTTCGCCAGCAAGGCCGCGCTCCGCGAGGCCGTCACCCAGCGCTGGCTGGACCAGTCGCACTCCACGCTCGCCGCCATCGCGGCCGGCCCGCACCCCGCGCCCGAACGGCTGCGCCAGTGGCTGACGGAGCTGTTCGCGGCGAAGCGCCGCAAGGCCGGCGGTGACCCGGAGCTGTTCGCGACGTACATGGCGCTCGCGGGCGAGGCCAGCGCGGTGGTCGCGCAGCACGTCGAGGACCTCGTGGGCCAACTCTCCACCATCGTCAGCGACGGACTCACACGCGGCGAGTTCTCCCTGCCCGAACCCACCGACCCCGCCACCATCGCCCGCGCCATCTGGGACGCCACCGGCCGCTTCCACGACCCGGTGTACGCGGCCGAGTGGTCGCAGCCCGGCATCGACGCCGCCTTCGACGCGGTCTGCGACCTCCTGCTCAACGGGCTTCGCCCTCAGAACACCCCACCCACATAGTCGACATCCACCGACCCCGACCCCGCCGTCGCGTCGATGATCCGCGGCGACGTGCTCTCCTCCAGACCCGCCGCGTACTCCCGCGACCCGCTCCCGCTGCGCCCGACCACCTGGTAGTGGGAACCCGGCGGGACGCCGATCGTGACGGCGCCGGAGCCCACCTTCGCCGTCACCTTGTCCGGGGCCGAGGTGAACGCCAGGTCCAGCGAACCGGAGTTCGCCCCCACGTCCGCCGTCCGAGAGGAGAGCCCGGTGCCCTCGAGGGCACCTGATCCGGTGCGGGCCCAGACGGTGCCGCCGACGTCGGTCAGGGTCGTGGACCCCGAGGTGCTCGTCAGGTCCAGGCGGCCGGTCGTGCCGCGCACGTCCGTGGATCCCGAGGTGCCCACGACCTGGATCTCGATCTCCGGCGGGACGTCGAACTCCAACTTCACCGAACAGTCCAGGCCGGTCAGCGACCACCAGCCGGGGCACTCCGCCTGCACCTTCAGCACACCGCCATCCCACACCTTCCTGACCTGTGGCTTCGTCGTCGACCAGGTCAGCGTCTGCCGGACCCGCACCTGGCCGGCCGGACCGGGCCGCACCGTCACCGACGCGTTGCCCGCGTCCACCTGCAACCGCTGGACCCGGCCTCCCCCGGGCGGGACTTCGAGCGACTGGGTGGGCCCGGGGCGGTGCCCGCCGAAGTACGCCCAGGTCTCCACGGCCATCGGCGACACGATGAACAGCGCGCTGATCACCGCGACCACCAGCCAGACCCCCCGGTGCCGGCGGCGATCACCACCCGCACCGCCTCCCGGGCTCACGCCCCCTCCAGGAACCGCAGCACCGCGAGCACCCGCCGGTGATCCCCGTCCGCCACCGGCAGATCGAGTTTCGCGAAGATGTTGTTGATGTGCTTGGCGACCGCGCTCTCGCTGACCACGAGTTGCTCGGCGATACCCGCGTTCGAGCGCCCCTCCGCCATCAGCGAGAGCACTTCGCGCTCACGCGGCGTCAGCCGCTCCAGCGGGTCGGAGTTGCGGCGCAGCAGAAGCTGCGCGACGACCTGCGGGTCGAGCGCGGTGCCGCCGTTCGCGACGCGGCGCAGCGCGTCGATGAACTCCTCGACGTCCGCGACCCGTTGCTTGAGCAGATAGCCGATGCCGCCGCCGTGGGACGACAGCAGATCGGCCGCGTACCGCTCCTCGACGAACTGGGAGAGCAGCAGCACCGCGGTGTCCGGCCACTGCCGGCGGATCATCAGGGCGGCCCGTACGCCCTCGTCGGTGAAGCCGGGCGGCATCCTGACGTCCACCAGGGCCAGTTGCGGCCGGTGCTCGTCGACGGCCGTCAGCAGGGCCTCGGCGTCGCCCACTTCGGCGGCGACCTCGAAGCCCGCGGTCTCCAGGACCTTGACCAGTCCGATGCGCAACAGGACCGAGTCCTCGGCGATTACAGCCCGCACGGCAACTCCACAGTGATGATGGTCGGGCCCCCGGCGGGGCTGCTGATTCTGATCGATCCGTCGACGGAGCCGACGCGCTGCGCGAGCCCGGCCAGGCCGGTACCGCCCGCCACGTCCGCGCCGCCGATCCCGTCGTCGGTGACGGTCACCCGCAGGTCGTCCCCGCGCCACCGCACCTCGACGTCCACCCGCTCCGCGCGGGCGTGCTTGGCGACGTTGGCGAGCGCCTCGGAGACCACGAAGTACGCGACGGCCTCCACGGTGGGCGACGCCCGCCGCTCCATGTCCACCTTCAGATGGACGGGCAGCGGCGCCCGCGCGGCGACACCCGACAGTGCCGCGTCCAGACCCCGGTCGTCCAGGACGGCCGGATGCAGGCCGCGCACCAGGTTGCTGAGCTCCTCGATGGCTTCCTTCGCCTCGCGGTGCGCCTCGTCGATCACCTTGCGCGCCTCGGGCGGCAGGTCCTTGAGGGTGGCGCGGGCCAGGCCGAGGTTCATCGCGAGGGACACCAGCCGCTGCTGCGCGCCGTCGTGCAGATCGCGTTCGATCCGGCGGCGTTCGGCGTCCGCGGCGTCCACCACTCCCGCCCGGCTCTCGGCGAGGTCCTCGACGCGGCGCCGCAGTTCCCTGGCCCGGTTGGGCCCCAGCAGCGCGGCGGCGGCCGAGGTGTCGAGCCGGGTGACGGCGGCGGCCAGGAAGGGCGCCAGGAGCAGCAGGACGACCCCGGCGGCGGTGACGAGCGTGTAGCGCGCGGTCCAGCCGGGCAGCCGGTCCTCGACGGGCAGCGCCCACACCCAGGAGAAGACCAGCGCGCCGGAGATCCCCGCGACCCAGGTGCAGACGACGAGCACCGCTCCTGCCGCCGCCAGCGGGGCGGCCAGCAGGTGGTAGCCCAACTGCCGCCAGGTCGCCTCCGAGCGCAGCCACTGCCAGCCGCCGCGCGGGGTGTACCAAGGGCTCGCCCGCGGCACCGGGGGGACGTTCAGGCCCAGCAGCGACCAGAACCGGCTGCGCTGGAGCATCGTCAGCGGGCCGCACACCAGGGGCAGCACGGGCAGCAGGATCACCGACCGCCAGTCCGTCACGAGGTCGAAGACCATCAGGGCGCTCACCCCGGCCAGCGGCACGCCCGCCGTGACGAACGCCGTGTTCCGCCATGCCCAGGCCGACCACGGGGCGTAGCCGGCGGCCTGCTGGAGTGCACGCCGCAGCGGCCCTGTTGATGCCATGCGCTCACCGTAGAGCCCCAGGTGGGGCGGTGTGCATCCCGTAGGGGTCCGCTCTCGGGGTATAGCCAGCACCACCACAGGTCGGTCCCGGGCGTTACTGACCCGCGCGGGTCCGGCGACGAGGCTGGTTCCGTACCCGACCGCCGGGTCCGGAAGGAGTTCCCCCACCATGTCCGTCCTGGAGATGCCGGTCACCCGGATCCGTCCGACCGCCACCGAGTACGGCGGCACCGGCGCCGAGATCATCGAGTTGTACGCCGTTCCGGAGCCGGAGCCGCGCCGCCCCAGACCGCTCGGCTACGTCCTGATCGCGCTCGGACTGGCCCTGATCCCCTGGCTGTTCGTCCTCGCGACCTCACTCCCGGCCACCGCACAGGCGTCCCACTGGTCGACCGCCTGGGTGGGCCTGGACGCCCTGGAGGCCGTCGGCCTCATCGGCACCGGCCTCCTCCTGCGCCGCCGCGACCACCGCCGCGGCATCGTGGCCGCCGCCACCGCGATGCTGCTGGTGGTCGACGCCTGGTTCGACGTCACAACAGCCGCCCCTGGAGCGGACATCGCGTCCGCGCTCCTGATGGCGGCCTGCCTCGAACTGCCGCTGGCCGCGCTGTGCGCGGTACTGGCCGTACGGGCATCCGCACGCGCGAACTGCCCCAGCTGACCCTGAGGCCCAGTTCATGCGTCCGCACACGCAAACGCCGGTGGGGCTTGAGGTATCAAGCCCCACCGGCGCCTACGGCAACAGATCAGCAGCCGAGCAGTCGGCCACCCAGGTACGACTGGATCTGGTCCAGCGACACGCGCTCCTGCTTCATGGTGTCGCGCTCGCGCACCGTCACCGCGTTGTCGTCGAGGGTGTCGAAGTCGACGGTGACGCAGAACGGCGTACCGATCTCGTCCTGCCGACGGTAGCGGCGGCCGATGGCACCCGCGTCGTCGAACTCGATGTTCCAGTTCTTCCGCAGGTCGGTCGCCAGGCCCTTGGCCTTCGGCGACAGCTGCGGGTTGCGGGACAGCGGCAGGACGGCGACCTTGACCGGCGCCAGGCGCGGGTCGAGGCGCATGACCGTGCGCTTCTCCATGACGCCCTTGGCGTTGGGCGCCTCGTCCTCGTTGTACGCGTCGAGCATGAAGGCGAGCATGGCGCGGTTCACGCCCGCCGCCGGCTCGATGACGTACGGGAACCAGCGCTCGCCGGCCTCCTGGTCGAAGTACGAGAGGTCCTGGCCGGAGGCCTCGGAGTGCGCCTTGAGGTCGAAGTCGGTGCGGTTGGCCACACCCTCCAGCTCGGAGAACTCGTTGCCACCGAAGTTGAAGCGGTACTCGATGTCAGTGGTGCGCTTCGAGTAGTGGGACAGCTTCTCCTTGGCGTGCTCGAACCAGCGCATGTTGTCCGGGTTGAGGCCCAGGCCGGTGTACCAGTTCCAGCGCTGCTCCATCCAGTACTCGTGCCACTGCTCGTCCTCGCCCGGCTTGACGAAGAACTCCATCTCCATCTGCTCGAACTCGCGGGTCCTGAAGATGAAGTTGCCGGGCGTGATCTCGTTGCGGAAGCTCTTGCCGGTCTGGGCGATACCGAACGGCGGCTTCTTGCGCGAGGTCGTCTGCACCTGGGCGAAGTTGGTGAAGATGCCCTGGGCGGTCTCCGGCCGCAGGTACGCGACGGAGCCCGCGTCCTGGGTCGGGCCGAGGTGCGTCTGCAGCATGCCGGAGAACTGCTTGGGCTCGGTGAACGCGCCCTTGTTGCCGCAGTTCGGGCAGTTGATGTCGGCGAGACCGTTGGCCGGCGGACGGCCGTGCTTGGACTCGTACGCCTCCTCCAGGTGGTCCGCGCGGTAGCGCTTGTGACAGGAGGTGCACTCGGTCAGCGGGTCCGAGAACGTCGCGACGTGGCCGGACGCCTCCCAGACCTCGCGCGCCAGGATGACCGACGAGTCGAGTCCGACAACGTCGTCGCGCGAGGTGACCATGGAGCGCCACCACTGGCGCTTGATGTTCTCCTTGAGCTCGACGCCGAGTGGCCCGTAGTCCCAGGCGGCCTTCGAGCCGCCGTAGATCTCACTGCACGGGAATACGAAGCCTCGGCGCTTGCTCAGGCTGACGATGGTGTCGATCTTGTCGGCGGCCACGGTGCTCTCTTCAGTACGACGAAGCGGTCAGTTGCCCCAGGTTACCGGCGGGCCCGGTCCCCATATCAAATCGGTTCCGGCGGAACTCCAGGGATCGAAGGCAATTGACAATCGTTTCCACTTCAGATGAAAATGAGTGTCATGAACAAACGCCACCGTCTGATACCCGCCGCCGTCGCCGGAACCGCCGCCCTGGGCCTGCTCACACTGAGTGCCTGCTCGGCTTCGGACGCTGCGGACGGCGCGGGGAGCAACGGGAAACTGAAGGTCACGGCGTCCTTCTACCCCATGGAATTCCTGGCGAAGGAGATCGGCGGCGATCATGTCGCCGTGACGGCGCTCACCAAGCCGGGCGTCGAGCCGCACGATCTGGAGCTCACCCCGCGGCAGACCGCCGCCCTCGGCAAGGCCGACGTGATCGTCTACCTCAAGGGCCTGCAGCCCGCCGTCGACGAGGCCGTCAAGCAGTCCGGCGTCAAGAACACCGCCGACGCCGCGTCGCTGACCACGCTCGAGGAGCACGGCACCGAGGTCGACGGCCATGCGCACACCACCGGCGACAACCACTCCGGCGAGGGCGAGGCCGGCGCCGACCCGCACGTCTGGCTCGACCCGGTGAAGTACGCCGAGGTCGCCAAGGGCGTCAACACCACGCTCGCCAAGGCCGACCCGGACAACGCCGCCACATACCAGAAGAACACGGACGTGCTGGTCAAGAAGTTGGACGCGCTGAACAACCAGTTCAAGGACGGTCTCAAGAACCGCGCCTCCGACACCTTCGTCACCACCCACGCGGCCTTCGGCTACCTCGCCGAGCGCTACGGCCTGGTCGAGGAGGCCATCGGCGGCATCGACCCCGAGGCCGAGCCCAGCGGCGCCCGCATCAAGGCCCTGCAGCAGCTCTCCGCGAAGCACCACGTCACGACGGTCTTCTTCGAGACGCTCGCCAGCAACGCCACCGCCAAGACCCTGGCCGGCGACCTGAAGCTCAGGACCGATGTACTGGACCCCCTCGAGGGCATCACCGACAAGTCCAAGGGCACCGACTACTTCGAGGTCCAGCAGAGCAACCTCAAGGCCCTGCAGACGGCGCTCGGCAGCAAGTGAAGGACGCGATGACGGAGCAGAGGACGGAGCACCTGGTGAAGGAGGCGGGCATGACGGAGACGGACGGGCGGCCGGTCCCGGTCATATCCCTGCGCGGGGCGACGGCCTCGCTCGGATCCCGGCCCGTACTGCGCGGGGTGGACCTGGCGGTAGGCCGCGGCGAGGTCGTGGCGCTGCTCGGCGCCAACGGCTCCGGCAAGTCGACGGCGGTCCGCGCCGTCGTCGGCCAGGTGCCGCTCAGCGAGGGCCGCCTCGAGTTGTTCGGCACCCCGCTCAAGCGCTTCCGCGACTGGGCCAGGATCGGCTACGTCCCACAGCGCACCACCGCCGCGAGCGGAGTGCCCGCGACCGTCCGCGAGGTGGTCTCCGCCGGCCGGCTGGCCCGTACCCGGCTGCGGCCGCTCGGCCGGGCCGACCGCGCGGCGGTCGACCGGGCGCTGGAGCTGGTCGGCATGGCCGACCGCGCCAGGGACTCCGTCAACGCGCTGTCCGGCGGCCAGCACCAGCGGGTGCTCATCGCCCGCGCGCTGGCCGTGGAGCCCGAACTGCTGATCATGGACGAGCCGATGGCGGGGGTCGACGTCGCCAGCCAGGAGATCCTGGCCGGCACCCTGCGCGAGCAGGTCGCGGGCGGCGCCACCGTGCTGCTCGTCCTGCACGAGCTCGGGCCGCTGGAGCCGCTGATCGACCGCGCGGTGGTGCTGCGGGACGGCTGCGTCGTCCACGACGGACCGCCGCCGCGCGCCGTCGGCCAGCACGCGCTGCCCGGCCACGACCATGTGCACCCGCACGCCGCACACGACGCCGAACCGATCAGGACGGGGCTGCTGAGCTGATGGACATCCTCGACTACGCGTTCATGCAGCGGGCCCTGATCGCGGCCGTCCTGGTCGGCATCACCGCCCCCGCCATCGGCATCTACCTCGTCCAGCGCCGCCAGGCGCTGATGGGCGACGGCATCGGCCATGTCGCGATGACCGGCGTCGGCCTGGGCTTCCTGCTCAACGCCAGCCCGATCTGGATGGCCACCGCCGTGGCCGTCGTCGGCTCCGTCGCCATCGAGCTGATCCGCTGGTACGGCAAGACGCACGGCGACATCGCGCTCGCGATGCTCTTCTACGGCGGCATGGCCGGCGGCGTGATGCTGATGAGCATGTCCGACACGGGTTCCAACGCGAACCTCGTCACGTACCTCTTCGGCTCGCTCAACACCGTCTCGCCGCAGGACGTCACGACCATCTGCGTGCTCGCCGCATTCGTGGTGCTCGTCACAGTCGGGCTGCGCCGGCAGCTCTTCGCGATCTGCCAGGACGAGGAGTTCGCCCGCGTCACGGGTCTGCCGGTCCGGCTGCTGAACCTGCTCGTGGCGGTCACCGCCGCCGTCACCGTCACCGTCGCGATGCGCGTCGTCGGCCTGCTGCTCGTCAGCGCCCTCATGGTCGTCCCGGTCGCCGCCGCCCAGCAGCTGTCCCGCAGCTTCGCGATGACGTTCGCGCTGGCGGTCCTCATCGGCGTCACGGTCTCGCTCTCCGGAGCCGTCACCTCGTTCTACGTGGACGTACCGTCGGGACCGACGATCGTTCTGCTGGCCATCGCCATCTTCATCGCCCTGGCGCTGCTCGCCGGTCCGCTGGCAAGAAAACGGGCCCGAGGTTCCGCTGCCACCGCGGAACGGTGCACCCTGGAGGTACCCGCCGCGCGCGTCCCCCAGGACGACGTTCGGGTTTAGCCCCGGTGGCCTGACACAATGACGACCGACCGGACATCTGGACGGTGACGGTTACGACCGAGAAGGAGGCGTCGGTGACGACCACCAAGCCCCCCGTGCAGGGCCGATCGACCCGGCAGCGCGCTGCCGTCGCCGCCGCGCTCGACGAGGTCGAGGAATTCCGCAGCGCCCAGGACCTCCACGACCTCCTCAAGCACCGCGGCGACTCCGTCGGCCTCACCACCGTCTACCGCACGCTGCAGTCCCTCGCCGACGCCGGCGAGGTCGACGTGCTGCGCACGGACGACGGCGAGTCCGTCTACCGCCGCTGCTCCGACGGCCACCACCACCACCTCGTCTGCCGCATGTGCGGCAAGGCCGTCGAGGTCGAGGGCCCGGCCGTCGAGAAGTGGGCCGAGGCCATCGCCACCGACCACGGCTTCGTCAACGTCGCCCACACCGTGGAGATCTTCGGCACCTGCGCCGAGTGCGCCACCCCGGCACCCCCGAAGGACGCCTGACCGCTGCGCGGTCCCGCACGTCATAGCGAAAGCCGATGGTCCGCCGCGGGTACGCGGCGGACCATCGGCTTTCGTGCTCACCCGGGACTCACGCCCTGCTCAGCCGCGCTTGTCGGCGTCCGGGATGAGGTCGTTCGGGAGGGCGCCGCCGAAGCGGCGGTCGCGGGAGGCGTATTCGTGGCAGGCGCGCCAGAGGTCGCGGCGGTCGAAGTCGGGCCACAGGACGTCCTGGAAGACCATCTCGGCGTAGGCGGTCTGCCAGAGCAGGAAGTTGGAGGTGCGCTGCTCGCCGGAGGGGCGGATGAAGAGGTCCACGTCCGGCATGTCCGGGTAGTACAGGTACTTCGCGAAGGTCTTCTCGTTGACCTTCGAGGGGTCGAGCTTGCCGGCCTTCACGTCCGCGGCCATGGCGGCGGCCGCGTCCGCGACCTCCGCGCGGCCGCCGTAGTTGACGCAGAAGTAGAGCGTCATGGCGTCGTTGTCCTTCGTCTGCTCCTGGGCGACCTGGAGCTCCTGGACGACGGACTTCCACAGCTTGGGCATCCGGCCCACCCAGCGGATGCGGATGCCGAGCTCGTCCATCTCGTCGCGGCGGCGGCGGATGACGTCCCGGTTGAAGTTCATGAGGAAGCGCACCTCGTCGGGCGAGCGCTTCCAGTTCTCGGTGGAGAAGGCGTACAGGGAGAGGTTCTTGACGCCCAGCTCGATGCTGCCCTTGAGGACGTCGAGGACGACGGACTCGCCGACCTTGTGGCCCTCGGTGCGCGGGAGGCCGCGCTCCTTCGCCCAGCGGCCGTTGCCGTCCATGACGATGGCGACGTGCTGCGGCACCAGCTCCCCCGGGATCTTCGGGGGCACCGCGCCCGACGGGTGTGGGTCCGGAGTCCGGTACTCCGGTCGGGAACGGCCCAGAATCCCGCGACGTGCCATGCGCGTTGCCTCTCCTACATCTCGGTACTGCGTACTGCCAGGTCCACCGCGCGCTGCCGCGCGCTACTTCTCGACGAACTTCAGCGACCGCAGCCCACGCTCCAGGTGCCACTGCAGATACGCCGCGACCAGCCCACTGCCCTCCCGGCAGAAGTGCGGCTCGCAGGCGTCCGCCGTCTCCCAGTCACCGCCCAGCAGCGCGCCCAGCAGTTCCAGGGACTCCCGTGAGGGTACGACGCTTCCCGGCACACGGCACTCGGCGCAGACGACTCCTCCCGCCCCTACCGAAAAGAACCGGTTCGGCCCGTCCATACCGCATTTGGCACAGTTGTCGAAGCTCGGCGCGTAGCCGTTCACGGCCAGCGAGCGCAGCAGGAAGGCGTCGAGGATCAGCCGTGGCTGGTGCTCGCCGGCGGCCAGGGTGCGCAGCGCGCCGACGAGGAGCAGGTACTGCTGGACGGCCGGTTCGCCCTCGTGGTCGGTGAACCGTTCCGCCGTCTCCAGCATCGCCGTGCCGGCGGTGTAGCGGTCGTAGTCGGCCGCGATGGCGCTACCGTACGGAGCGATCGTCTCACCCTGTGTGCACAACGGCAGTCCGCGCCCGACCAGTTCCCCGCCCCGCGCGAACAGCTGCACGTCGACGTGGCTGAACGGCTCCAGCCGCGCCCCGAACTTCGATTTCGTGCGGCGGACTCCCCTGGCCACCGCCCGCACCCGCCCGTGCCGGCGGGTGAGCAGCGTGATGATCCGGTCCGCCTCACCCAGCTTCTGGGTGCGCAGCACGATGCCGTCGTCGCGGAACAGACTCATACGGCCCATTGTCCCGTACGGGAGGGGGCCGCCGGGCCCCCGGCCCGTGGAGCGAGAGCTCTGCCCCGGTACGGGCACAGCTGTGCCCCGGTACGGGCTCCGAGCAGCTCGTACCGGGGCACGGCGGGACGGTCAGACGAACCGGACCGAGCGCAGTTTCAGCCGCTCGGATCCGTGGCCGGTGAAGGCCCGCAGCGTGAAGGAGTCACCCTCGCAGCCCGGGTCGGTGAAGACGACGGCGCGGGCGTCGGTGCGGTTCAGCGGGCTGTGCGCGGGCGAGCTCGCCGACGGGTCGGCGACCTCCGGCAGCGTGATGCACTCCTCGCTCGTCGGGTCGGACAGGGTGGCCGTCTGCTGGCTGCCGTCCAGGCCGGAGTACGTGTAGACGAAAGTCCCTTCGGCCGCGTCCGCCGGGGCGGACAGGGTCAGGACGAGGGCGAGGGCACCGAGGGACGCGGCGGCCGAATGACGAATGCGCATGGGGACAGGCTCCTGTGAGAAGGCGTACTGGACGCCTGAGCCCTTCCGCCGATGCGCCGGCGTTGCACCTCACCGGCCTGCGGAAACGATTCGCTGTCACCCGGACGGCCGCGCCCGGGGGCGGCGCCGTCCGGCATCGGGGGGACGCGTCAGGACGGCGCGCCCGCGGCCTCGGCAAGGAGCCGGTCGGTGTCTCCCGCGGGCAGCGACAGACAGCGGCCGACCGCGACCAGCGCCTCCCGCTCGGCGGGAAGGTAGGGACCGTCGGCGAGGGCGATCCGCGCCCCCTGCAGCAGGATCCGTTCGCGCCCCTGCGGCGCGAGGTGCGCGGAGAGCGGCTCCAGGGCCTCGTGGAGCTCGATGGAGAGCCAACTGCCGCAGCCGTCGAGGGCGTCGGCGAAGGAGTCGGGGCCGAGGGCGTCGGCGGCGCCGGGGAACCGGCCCGCGTCGGCGACGATCGCCGCCAGCAGTCCGAGGAGCTGGTCCTCCGTGCAGTCGGTGAAGCCGGCGGCGCGCACCGCGCGGACGGCCTCCTCCCGGGCCGGCCGGCCGGCGGCCCCGCCCGCCGTCAGCACGGCGAGCGCGACGGTGTGGACGGCGTCGCGCAGCATCGCGGAGAACCGGGCCGTCGTGGGGTGGTCGAGCGTCTCGGCACCGAAGTGCCCGTGGCAGCCGCTGCATTCGATGACGACACCGGCCGGCCCCCGCGTCAGCAGGGGAACGTTGAGCACGGTGAGGCGCCGCGTGCCGCTGCGCCGGTGATAGGCGCGGTCGCCACCGCAGTCGGGGCAGAAGAACTCGCCGTCATCCTCGGTGTGCCATGCGGTGCGCACACCCCAGAAGCACAGCCCTCGCAGCTGAACCACGTTGCACCCTCCGGCGTTTCGTCCCGGTACGCACCGATCCGGCACGCACATGTGCGTAACGCCTCGGCAACGGTGCCGTTACTGCTGCCGTGATGTTAGCCACACCAGTGACGCGCAGTCAGTACCGCGTAAGGGGGGATTTCCGGATCGGCCGGCTCCGCACGGCGTCGTAGCAGGTCACAGCGGGTCGGCCCGGGAAGAGGATTGACGCGATCTCGCTGTTGGCCGGCACCCCGGCGGTCGGTGGGCGCAGGACAGGGGTTTCCGGGCGTACCGGGCACGTTCCGGGGCCCGTTCGGCCCGCGTCCCCGGACGCGGCAACGGCCGCGGCGGGCCCGTGAAGGCCGCCGCGGCCGTTGCCGCAGGAGTTCGTCCGTGAGCCGGCCGGCCGGACTCAGGAACGGATCCGGAAGGGCTCAGGAACGGATGGACTCACCCGAAGGCGTCACTCAGCGGGCCGCCCGGTTGACGGCCGAGACGACCGCCTTCAGGGAGGCGCGCGTGGTGTTGGGGTCGATCCCGATGCCCCACAGCACCTTGCCGTCGATCGCGCACTCGATGTACGACGCCGCCCGGGCGCTCGCGCCCTCGCTCAGCGTGTGCTCGGTGTAGTCCAGCAGCCGCGCGTCGATGCCGACCGAGGACAGCGCGTCGAAGAACGCGGAGATCGGACCGTTGCCGCGACCGGTCAGCACCGTCGCGACACCGTCCACGACGGCTTCCACGGTCAGCGCGTCGCCGCCGTCGGTCGTGGTCTCGGCCTGGGCGGAGCGCAGTTCGATGCGGCCCCAGGCGTTCTCCGTCGTCGGCAGGTACTCGTCGCGGAAGGACGCCCAGATCTCGGCCGGCGTGATCTCGCCGCCCACGTCGTCGGTCCTGGTCTGAATGATCTTGGAGAACTCGATCTGCATCCGGCGCGGCAGGTCCAGCTTGTGGTCGTTCTTCAGGACGTACGCGATACCGCCCTTGCCGGACTGCGAGTTGACCCGGATGACGGCCTCGTAGGAGCGGCCGACGTCCTTCGGGTCGATCGGCAGGTACGGGACGGCCCACGGGATCTCGTCGACGGTCTTGCCGGCGGCGGCCGCGTCGGCCTCCATCGCCTCGAAGCCCTTCTTGATGGCGTCCTGGTGGGAGCCGGAGAAGGACGTGTAGACCAGGTCGCCCGCATACGGGTGGCGCGGGTGGACCTCCATCTGGTTGCAGTACTCGGTGGTGCGGCGGATCTCGTCGATCTGCGAGAAGTCGATCTCCGGGTCCACGCCCTGGCTGAACAGGTTCATGCCCAGGGTGACCAGGTCGACGTTGCCGGTGCGCTCGCCCTGCCCGAACAGGCAGCCCTCGATCCGGTCCGCACCCGCCATGATCGCCAGCTCGGCGGCGGCCACCGCGGTGCCCCGGTCGTTGTGCGGGTGCACCGACAGGCACACGTTCTCGCGGCGCGACAGGTTGCGCGACATCCACTCGAAGCGGTCGGCGTGCGTGCTGGCGGCGGAGCGCTCGACGGTCGCCGGCAGGTTCAGGATGATCTCGCGGCCGGCCTCCGGCTGCCAGACGTCCATGACGCCCTCGCAGACCTCCAGGGCGAAGTCCAGCTCGGTGTCGGTGAAGATCTCCGGGCTGTACTGGTAGCCGAAGACCGTGTCGGAGCCCAGGATCTTCTCCGCGTACTCCATGACCAGCCGCGTGCCGTCCACGGCGATGGCCTTGACCTGCTCCTTGGTGCCGCGGAAGACCACCCGGCGGAAGACCGGCGCGGTCGCGTTGTACAGGTGCACGGTGGCCTGGCGGGCGCCGACCAGCGACTCGACGGTCCGCTCGATCAGCTCCTCGCGGGCCTGCGTCAGGACGGAGATCGTCACGTCCTCGGGGATCGCGCCCTCTTCGATGATGGAGCGCACGAAGGCGAAGTCGGTCTCGCCGGACGACGGGAAACCGACCTCGATCTCCTTGTAGCCCATCTTCACCAGCAGATCGAACATCGCCCGCTTGCGCGCCGGGGACATCGGGTCGATCAGGGCCTGGTTGCCGTCCCGCAGGTCCGTGGACAGCCAGCGCGGCGCCTTGGTGATCCGCGCGTTCGGCCAGCTGCGGTCGGCGATGTCGACGGCGTCGTAGGGCGCGTACTTGTGGATCGGCATCGCAGTGGGGCGCTGGCGCACGCTCGCCGCCGTGATGGGCGTGGGGCGGCCTACGGAATTCACGGGGTTCTGGGACATCTGCGGTGGGCTCCTCATGGGTCCGGCTCCAGTACGGCCGACGGCGATGCGCACGCCAGAACTCCGCGGGGAGGGGGTCGGCCTACGACTACAGGCCCTCGCCGCGGCAGCTAAGGAGAAGCAGCCCGAAACGCATGATGTGGACGACCATAGCCGAGCCCGCTCGGAAATCGCACCCGAAGCGCGCTCCCTCTCAGTATGCAAGACGAGTGGTTCTGTCCAGTAAAACCATGATCTTCCGTCCCTTTTCGGTAATCATCGTCGCAAGCAGTGACAGCCCCGTCGCCGCGTGCCACATTGCGGCCATGGACGCGACACCCACTTTCTGCACGATCATTCCTCCGCATGTCCTCGACAAGATGGCCACGTCCGAGGACCGCGCGCTCTCCGATCTCGCCCGCGCCACGCTGGAGCGGGACGCCTTCGAGCGCACCCATCGCCGGATGACGACGGTCATCGGCGCGCCATCCGTCGCCGGTGCGGTCGACTCCGACCAGCCGAAGCGGACGATCTACGACGCCAAGCACCAGACGGCGCTCCCGGGCCGCAAGTCCCGCGGCGAGGGCGACAAGGACAGCAAGGACCAGACCGTCAACCGCGCGTACGCGGGTCTCGGCGCCACCTTCGAGCTGTATCTGAAGGCGTACCAGCGGCATTCGATCGACGGCCAGGGTCTGCCGCTGAACGCGACCGTGCACTACAGCCGGGGGTACAACAACGCCTTCTGGAACGGCGAGCAGATGGTGTTCGGGGACGGTGACGGCGACATCTTCCTCGACTTCACCCTGCCCGTGGACGTGATCGGCCACGAGCTGACGCACGGCGTGACCCAGTACACGGCGAACCTGACGTACTTCGGCCAGCCGGGCGCGCTCAACGAGTCGATGTCCGACGTGTTCGGCTCGCTCATCAAGCAGTACGCGCTGCAGCAGACCGCCGACACCGCGGACTGGCTGATCGGCGCCGGACTGCTCGGCCCCACCATCCACGGTGACGCGCTGCGCTCCATGAAGGCGCCGGGCACGGCCTACGACGACCCGAAGCTCGGCAAGGACCCGCAGCCGGGCAGCATGGACGGCTTCGTGACGACCGGCCGCGACAACGGCGGTGTGCACCTCAACTCCGGCATCCCGAACCACGCCTTCTATCTGGTGGCCGAGTCCCTCGGCGGGTATGCATGGGAGCAGGCCGGGCAGATCTGGTACGACGTGCTCACGGGCGGGAAGATCTCCCCGCAGGCATCGTTCGCCGAGTTCGCCCGGCTGACCGTCTCGGCCGCGCAGGAGCGGTACGGGGAGGGCGAGGCGCACCAGGCCGTACTGAAGGCCTGGTCGCAGGTCGGCGTCCCGACGTCGACGGGCAATGGCGCGGACCTCCCGCGTCAGGCCGGACAGCCGGAAGGCGCGTCGGGCCCGCAGGGCTGAGGAGCAGCGTGCGCATAGAAGTGATCCGGTCCGGCGGCTTCGCCGGAATCGAGCGTCGGGCCGTGCTGGACACCACCGGCCGGCCCGATGCCGCGCATCTGCACGGGGTGGCGCATGCGACCGTCGAGCAGGGCGGTTCCGCGCCCGCGCACGGGGTGCCGGACGGTTTCCACTACGAGATCACCGTCGACGGCCGCACCGTCCACTGCGCGGACCCGCATCTGACCGACGCGCAGCGCGATCTGATCCAGACGGTGCTGAAGGAAGGCGCGTGACGGGTGGTGCGTGACGGGCGGCCTCAGGCGCTGGACGGCGCTTGAGGCCGCACCCGTCAGAACCCGAGCTTGCGCAGTTGCTTCGGGTCGCGCTGCCAGTCCTTCGCGATCTTCACATGCAGATCCAGGAAGACCGGCGTGCCGAGCAGCGCCTCGATGTGCTTGCGCGACTTGGTGCCGACGTCCTTGAGGCGGGCGCCCTTGGGGCCGATGATGATGCCCTTCTGGCTGGACCGCTCGATGTAGATGTTGGCGTGGATGTCGAGCAGCGGCTTGTCCTTCGGCCGGTCCTCGCGCGGGATCATCTCCTCGACGACGACCGCGATGGAGTGCGGCAGCTCGTCCCGTACGCCTTCGAGCGCGGCCTCGCGGATCAGTTCCGCGACCATGATCTGCTCGGGCTCGTCGGTGAGGTCGCCGTCCGCGTAGAGCTGCGGGCCCTCCGGGAGCAGCGGGATGATCAGGTCGGCGAGCAGCCCGACCTGGACGTCCGCGACGGCCGAGACGGGGATGATCTCCGCCCACTCGATGCCCAGCTCGCGGCCGAGCTCCGCGATCGCGAGCAGCTGCTCGCGGAGCACCTTGTCGTCGACCAGGTCCGTCTTGGTGACGATCGCGATCTTGGGGGTCTTGCGGACCCCCGCGAGCTCCTTGGCGATGTACTTGTCACCGGGGCCGAGCTTCTGGTCGGCCGGCACACAGAAACCGATCACGTCGACCTCGGCCCAGGTCGACCGGACCACGTCGTTGAGCCGCTCGCCCAGCAGCGTGCGCGGCTTGTGCAGACCAGGGGTGTCGACGAGGATCAACTGCGCGTCAGGGCGGTGCACGATGCCGCGCACCGTGTGCCGGGTGGTCTGCGGCCGGCTTGAGGTGATGGCGACCTTGATGCCGACGAGAGCGTTCGTGAGGGTCGACTTGCCCGCGTTGGGGCGGCCGACGAAGCATGCGAAGCCGGACCGGTGGACGGCCTCGGAGGACTGGGGACTGGCGCTCATGCGGCCCATTCTCCCCGATCGCGGCGGGCCCGGGTCACACCGGCACCCGTGAACCCGGGCGGCGGCCGGATGTGAGCGGCCGGAAACTCCTCCGCAACACGAAACACGGCGGAAACACGTCTGCCCACATCCGGAAACCGCCGACCGTGAGGCTCGTGTCCATCCACCGCCGTGCACCACCCCCCGCCGCCCCGGGAAGGGAAGTCCTCGTGCCGTACCTGTCGGCCGGAATCGACTCCGGAGACACCGCCTGGCTGCTCGCCGCCACCGCGCTCGTCCTGTTGATGACACCGGGCCTGGCCCTCTTCTACGGCGGCATGGTCCGCACGAAGAGCGTCCTCAACATGCTCATGATGAGTTTCGTGTCGATCGCGCTGGTGACGGTGGTCTGGCTGGTCGCGGGCTATTCGCTCGCTTTCGGACCGGACGCCGGCGGCCTCGGGCTGATCGGCGGGCTGGACCATCTGGGCATGCACGACATCGGCCCGACGAGCGTCACGGGCCATGTCCCGACGCTGCTGTTCGCCACGTTCCAGCTGACCTTCGCCGTCGTCACCGCCGCACTGATCAGCGGCGCCATCGCCGACCGCGCGAAGTTCGGCGCCTGGGTGGCCTTCGTTCTCGTCTGGACGCTTCTCGTATACGTCCCGGTGGCCCACTGGGTCTTCGGCACGGGTGGCTGGATCGTGACGAAACTGGGCGCTCTGGACTTCGCGGGCGGCACCGTCGTCGAGGTCTGCTCCGGCGCTTCGGGACTGGCGCTGGCGCTGGTCCTCGGCCCGCGGCTCGGCTTCCGCAAGGAGGCCATGCGCCCGCACAACATCCCGCTGGTGGTGCTCGGCGCGGGGCTGCTCTGGTTCGGCTGGTTCGGCTTCAACGCGGGCTCGGCGCTCGGCGCGAACGGGCTGGCCGCGGCCGCGTTCCTCAACACCCAGGTCGCGGGCTGCGCAGGCCTGCTCGGCTGGCTGATCGTGGAGAAGCGCCGCGACGGCCACGCCA
This sequence comes from Streptomyces sp. RKAG293, assembly GCF_023701745.1. Taxonomy (NCBI): domain Bacteria; kingdom Bacillati; phylum Actinomycetota; class Actinomycetes; order Kitasatosporales; family Streptomycetaceae; genus Streptomyces; species Streptomyces sp. RKAG293. The sequence continues at coordinate 3,305,816 of NZ_JAJOZB010000001.1, forward strand.
CGACGCTGGGCGCCGCGTCCGGCGCGGTGGCCGGTCTGGTCGCGATCACCCCGGCCTGCGGCTCGGTGGACCTGATGGGGGCGCTGGTCGTGGGCCTGGCCGCCGGGGTGCTCTGCTCGTTCGCCGTCAGCTGGAAGTTCCGGCTCGGCTACGACGACTCCCTCGACGTGGTCGGGGTGCACCTCATCGGCGGCATCGTCGGGACCCTGCTCATCGGCCTCCTCGCGACCGCCACCATGACCGGCGGCCCCGAGGGGCTGTTCTACGGCGGCGGTCTCGGCCAGCTCGGCAAGCAGGCCGTCGCGGTGGCGGTCGTCGGGGCGTACGCGTTCACCGTCACGTACGGAATCGGGAAGGTCATCGACCGGCTGATGGGCTTCCGGGTCTCCGCGGAGGACGAACTCACCGGCCTCGACCTGACCGTGCACGCGGAGTCCGCATACGATCACGGCGTCGTCTCGCAGGGCGCCCCGCACGTGCACGCCTCGGCTCTCGCCCAGGCCCTTGCCCACGCCAAGAACAGGAGCTCCGCCGAATGAAGCTGGTCACCGGCGTCATCAAGCCGTTCAAGCTGGACGAGGTGAAGACGGCGCTCCTGGAGCTCGGCGTCCACGGCCTCACCGTCACCGAGGCCAGCGGCTACGGGCGCCAGCGCGGCCACACCGAGGTCTACCGGGGCGCCGAGTACCGCGTCGACCTGGTGCCGAAGGCCCGGCTCGAGGTCCTGGTGGAGGACGCCGACGCCGAGGCCGTCATCGAGGCGGTCGTGAACGCCGCCCGCACCGGCAAGATCGGCGACGGCAAGGTCTGGTCGGTGCCGGTGGAGACGGCGGTACGGGTCCGCACGGGCGAGCGCGGACCCGACGCGCTCTGAGCGTTCGCTCGGCTTGAGGGCTCCTCTCAGCCGGCCTGGACAGTGACGCGCAGCGTCCCGTCGGGGCCCGCCAGGTACACCGGGGTCTCCGGTCCGCCGAGGTCGCGGACGGCGGCCCGGTCGGCGTCGGCCGGGGTCTCGGCGGCGGTGACGACGGCCGCCGCCTCCAGGGACTGCGCGCCGCTGGCGACCGCCATGGCGACGGCGGTCTGCAGAGCGCTGAGCTTCAGCGAGTCCAGCGCGACGGTGCCGGCGACGTACGTACGGCCGGTCTCGTCGCGTACGGCCGCGCCCTCGGGCACGCCGTTGCGGGCGCGGGCGGACCGCGCCAGGGTGATGATCTTCAGGTCCTCGGGCCCCAGCGGGGTCGCATCGCTCATACCGGCGAGCATAAAGCGCCCGCGAGGGCGGTGTCCGAGGCGGTGGTCCAAGGTGTCCGAGGCGGGGGTCCAACTCGGTGCGCAAGACGGCCTAATGGGCCACCTGATCACGCTATAAGCGTCTTTTAGCCTTATTGCTGATGTTCGGTCATGTTCGGATTACTTCTTCCGCTCCCGGCGATACGTTCCCGGTGGCCGCCGAGGACACCGCCGGCGGCCACCGCAGCACGAAGGGCCCACGGGCCCACGGGCACATAGGAGGGGACCGACCTATGACCACCGGACCTGCTGTTCAACCGTTCGGCTCGCTGGGAGCCACCACCGCACGCGCGACAGGCGACCCGCACGTCGGACCCGTGGTCGACGAGACCTGGGAGTTCGAGGGCGGCACCGCCTGGGTGTTCTACGCCGAGGGCCACACCGAACTGGTGAAGCCCGTCATCCTGAGCGACGGCTTCTCGATGGGACCGAGCAATCTCTTCCTGTTCTGGGAAGGGCTGGACCACGGCGAGTACCCCTTCGTCCGCGAACTGGGCTCCCGTGGCTATGACTTGATCATCCTCGGCTACGCCGAGCGGTCCGCGTCGATCCTGAAGAACGCGGAGGTCGCGATCTCCTGTATCAACCGCGCGAAGGACCAGCGCGCGAACAAGACCGACCTCATGGCGGCCGGCGGGTTCAGCATGGGCGGGCTCGTCACCCGGTACGCCCTCGCCAAGATGGAGCACGAGGGCAGCAACCACGAGGTCGGCACCTACATCTCCTACGACAGCCCGCACCGGGGCGCCTGGATCCCGCTGAGCCTCCAGGGGCTGGCGCACTTCCTCGCGCCGATCAGCGACGGCATGAAGAACATGATCAACAGCGAGGCCGCCACCGAACTCATGTGGCGGCACAAGGAGAGCATCGCCGCGCCGGCGGTCGAGCACGAGAACCGCAGGATCTTCCTCGCGAAGCTGCGGGAGTACGGCTGGTGGCCGACCGGCCCCCTCAACCCGAACGGGATCCGCAAGATCGGCGTCGCCAACGGCTCCGGCACCGGCGAACCCAACGGCATCCCGGCCGGAGAGCTTGCGCTGGAGATCACCGGCGGCCTCTTCAACAACACCGACCTCTACCTCCAGGACGACACCGAGAACCAGCTCGTCGCCTATCTCAAGGCGCTCCTCCAGCCCGCCAAGGAGGTCCGCACCCCGAGCCTGCCCGAACTCGACGGTGCCCCCGGCGGAACCCTCGAATCCTTCGGCATCGCCGCCGACGAACTCAACGGCGCCGGCCAGCCCGCCACCGCCCACTACCGCTCGATCGCCTTCGTCCCGGCCGTCAGCGCGGTCGCCATCCGCGACATCGACACCCACGAGGGTCTCTACGCCGACATCAGCGCGATCCCGTCCCAGGAAAGCGAACTCGACGCGTTCCTGTGCGCCTCCCAGAACGAGGAACACACCCTCATGACGGAAGAGCTGGGCGGCTGGATCATCGACCAGCTGGAACTCAACAAGTAGCCCTCCGGGGGAGGGGTGAGCGAGGCCCGCCCGGGAGGGCGGGCCTCGTCCCGTTCAAGGCGGGCCCGGTCAGGGCGGGCCTCCTTTTAGCCTCCGCCGGCAACCGTCTGCGGAATGGCGGTGGGGCGGCCACGCTGAGCGGCCTAGGGTCTGTCGTTTGGATCTCCGTGGGGGAAGGAGCGGTGTCCGGTGCGTGCAGCTGCAAGGCGGAGGAGGGAGGCGACGCGGAGCGTCGTCGACCGACGACAACGCGGCAGATGTGCGTGCTGGACACCGCGACGCCGCGGAGATCCAGACGACAGGCCCTAGGTGGCCGGCCGCACTCCGGGTGCATCTCTCGCTCTGGCGCGCGTAGAACGGCCGGCAGGGCGAGGGAGGGGCCCCGCCGCCGCGATCGACCACCGCCGACGCAGTATTGGGCGAGCCGCCGTACCGCCGCCGCCAACCCCGCGCACCATGCGCGGCACCGCATCCCGCCGGATGGCTGGCGGGGGGCGACAGCTGCCGCGATGTGGCCCGCGCCGGGAAAGCCTCCGGCCCTGCAGGGCCCATCCCCGACAACCCCCAGCCTCAGCCTCAGCCGCGCTCCAACGGGCGCGGCTCCCAACCGAGCTGAGCGCAGAGCGTTCCGTGCAGGAGGTCGGGGTCGACGAGCCGGCGGTCCTGCCGGGGCGCGCAGCGCCAGCTCAGGGGCCAGGTGACGCCGGTGAGCGCGGGGATGCCGACGTAGGCGTCCCGTCCGCCCGACCCCAGACGGGTGGTACCCGGGGGCCAGCTGCGCCCCGCGGAACTCCCGGGCGCAACGAGGAAGTACATCCACCGGCACCCCGCCGACTCCCCGATCACCGGCCCTGGCTCACCGTTCGTGAGAGCTTCGAGCCGCCTCGCCAGTTCCTCGCCGACCTCTTCCGTGACCCGGACGGCGTCGAAGAAGACGCCGGTCTTGCGGAGTCGGTGCCCGGAGACCGGCAGCCAGGGATGCACGACGCCCACTCGGTTACTTTCTGTATTCATACGTCCACTGTCGGCACGCACAGCTAGCCTGAACAGGACCGGAGCCTCGACAGAGGCCGGGTGGGGGTTCGGGTCGAACTCCCGTGGAGACGTGTGGAATCGAGCTGACGGGTGTGGGGTGGCGAGAATGGGTCAGAGCGCTGGATCCTCGGGGACCGCACGGTACTTCGCCGAGCTATTGCGTACGTTCCGCAAGTCGCGCGGCCTCACGCAGGCCCAGTTGGGCGAGCTGGTTCATGTCTCCGACTCGTACGTCAGCGCCGTCGAGACGTGCGAGCGCATCCCGTCGCCTGAGTTCATCGCGGCGGCTGATGAGGCGCTGGAGGCGGGTGGACTTCTGGCGATCGCTACTGAGCACCTGGCTCACGACCGATACCCGGCGTTCTTCAAGGACTTCGCCAAGCTTGAGGCGGATGCGCTGAGTCTCTGGTCCTACAGCTCGCATGTTCTCGACGGGCTGCTCCAGACGGAGGAGTACGCACGCGCCGTGATCAATTGCGAGTTTCCTCCGCAGGACGACGAGGCGATGGAACGGCTGGTTGAAGCCCGCATGGCGCGGCAGCAACTCTTTGTGCGCAAGCCCATTTGCCTCCTGAGCATCGTCATCGAGGAGTCCGTGCTCCGGCGCCCGGTCGGCCCTCCGGAAGTGATCCTCGCGCAGCTCAGCCACCTGCTCAGCTGCGCTGATCTGCGCAACGTCACCATCCAGGTCATGCCGCTGGATCGCGGCGGTCACGCCGGGTTGAACGGGCCGATGAAGCTGATCGAAACGCCCGAACGGAAGCAACTCGCCTATCTTGAAGTACAGGGCACAAGCCACCTGCTCTCGGACGTCAACGACGTCGCACAACTCTTCCAGCGGTATGCGATGATCCGGACGCAGGCCCTGGGACTTGAGGAATCCGTGGCCCTGATCAAGGAGTTGGCGGCTCAGCTATGAACGATCTGGTCTGGTTCAAGTCCAGCTACAGCGGTTCCAATGGCGGCGACTGCGTCGAGATCGCCTACGACTGGCGCAAGTCCACCCACAGCGGCGGCAGCGGCGGCGACTGCGTCGAGGTGGCCATCCACCCCACCACCGTCCACATCCGCGACTCCAAGGACCCGCAGGGCCCGGCCCTCGCCGTTCCCGCCGCTTCCTGGGCCGCCTTCGTCGCCTTCGCCGCCTCTCAGCCGAGCTGACCTGAGCCTCGGGGGTTACGTGTTACTCCAGTCGGCTGCCGCGAACTACACGACGCTCTTCACGATGTTCGGCGCCATCACGGCGGCGCTCATCGCGGGGGCCGGGCTGCTCTATCAGATACGTCGTACGCGGGCGTTGGAGCGGGACAAGGCCACCTGGACTGCCGACCTCGAGAAGCAGAAGGTGCAGCACCAGCTCGATGTCGATCTGGAGGTGAAGCGCCGGACGTGGAACCACGAGCAGGAGACGGCCGAGCGGGAGCGCCGGCGGGCCGAGGCGGAGGCTGAGCGGGAGCGGGAGAGGGCCGCGCAGTTGGAGGCGACGGTCCATCGTGATCTGGAACTCGGTGCGGCGGAGTATTGCGAGAAACTGGCGCACGAGCTGTCGATGCTGCGCATCCTCGACCTGTCACGGCCGCTGGACCTGAAGAAGCTGTACGTCCAGGTGCGGGTGCAGGAGCAGGAGCCCTTGAGGTTCCTGAACGACGCTGAGGTGGAGGCCCTCTTCCCGCATTTGATGCCTCAGCTCGTTCAGGACGTCTTGGGCGACTCTGCCGGGGCGCCTCGCAGGCCGCTCCGGGCCGCTCCCGTCACTCTCGCGCCCATGGAGGCGCTGCAACGGCATCAGCGCATCATCGTTGTGGGGGATCCCGGCGCTGGCAAGACCACGATGCTGCGGCATCTGGCGTTCGTCATGGCCTCGCGACGCGGGACGGCCGGGACACCCGATCTGCCCGCGTACGTCGAACTGAACCACTTCATGGCGAGCGAACACACCGACCTGCTCGACTACCTCGCCGAGTTCTGGGCCGACCGGTACGGGTTCGCGAACTCGCGGGCCCATCTGGAGGCGAAGCTCACCGACGGGACGGCCGCCCTTCTGCTCGACGGCCTGGATGAGGTGCTGGGCGGCGGATCCACCGAGGAGGCGACGGCGGCGTACAACAACGTCGTGCGGGAGGTGAACCGGCTGGCGGCCCGGTTCCCGAGGGCGCTCGTCGCCGTCACCTGTCGGCGGCACGGCTGGCGCGGTGGGCTGCAGCCGTTCCAGGTGATGGAGGCGCTCGACTTCGAGTGGCCGCAGATCAAGACGTTCATCGCGAACTGGTTCGGCGCGAAGGACGGGCGTACCGGCGCGCTGATGCACGCGCTGTCCGGGAACTCCCGGCTGCAGACCCTCGCCGCGAACCCGCTGCTCCTCAGCCTGATCGCGATCGTGTACGAGCGGGATCTCGAACTTCCGGAGCGGCGGGCGGCGTTGTACCGCCGGTGTGTGGAGGTGATGTTGCGTGAGTGGGACGCCCACCGGCAGATCTCCCGGTACAGCCGCTTCACCACGGACAACAAGCAGGACCTTCTCAAGCAGATCGCCTGGCACTACCACCGGCTGGGTCGGCGATATTTCGCCGAGGACGATCTGCTGACGCTCATCGCGGACTATCTGCCGACGATCGATCTCCCGCGGGGCGACAACCGCGCCATCCTCGACGAGATCGCCGCCCAGTACGGCCTGCTCAAGGCCCAGGCACACGGCTGGTACGGGTTTCTGCACCTGACGCTCCAGGAGCACTTCGCCGCCACCGCTCTGTGGGAGCGCGGTCCCGAAGGGATCGAACTGGCGACGGCGATGCGCTACGACCCCTGGTGGGAGGAGGTCATCCTGCTGCTCGCGGGATCACTGCCGGACGCCACTCCCCTGCTGCTCGGTCTCCTCCAACTCCCGCCGGACGGATCCGGCCGGGAGGGCGACGTCCTCGATCTGCCGGACGACGACCTCTTCCACACGGACCTGCTCATGGCGGGGAGTTGCCTGACCGGCAGCCCGCGCATCGCCGACGCCCGGCTGCGGCAGCAGATCGTGCGCTCGCTCTGGCGGCTGTGCGAGACCACCCCGTACTGGAACGAGCGGGAACGGGCCGCACAGGTGCTGGTGGCTCTGCTTGGATCGGGGCGTCAACTACCCGAGATCATCGACTACATCGCCAATGACCGGCACCGGAAGACGACACGGATGGCTCTGGTCAACGCGTTGGGTACACTCGGCGGCCGAGGGGTCGGCGAACGGCTGCTGGGGCTGCTGGCGCTGCGGCCGGACCTGTCCTTGGAACTGCGGCAGCAGATCGTGTGGGCGCTGGGAAGACTGCGGGTCGCCGGTGCAGTACCCACGATCCTGAGGGAGCTGGCGGTCCAGCTCGCCCTTCCGGACGCGCCCCTGACCGGCCCCAGCAGCGTTGAGGTCCTACGGACCGTCGTTGAGGCGCTGGGCGCCACCGGTGGCCCCGCCGACACGCTTCTTCTACTCCTGGGCCAAGAGGCGGAATCAACCACTGCCACCTCGCTGGTCAAGGCTGTGGGTCACGCGCTGGTGCAACTTGACGATCCCGCCGTGCCTGATCTCATCCTGCGCCACGCGGAGCGCAGGGGTCGATGGAGTCTGGGCTTCGGCGGCGTGACCCTGGCCGGAAGCTATCTGGAGATCGTCGGAGAACCAGGCTTCCGGGCGCTCCTGGATACCGTCCTCACCGGTTTGCCCTCCGAGTCGGAGGCCGCCCTCATCCTGTGGAACCTGGCGGACTTCGTCACCAGAGGACACGGCCGGTCCGGGCGGGACGATCTGCTGACCCTGGCCCGCGACGGCTCCCGCTCGTGGGAGGTCCGCTGGCTCGCCATGGAGTGCCTGGAGCATCTGCCTGGGAACCCGGCCGATCTCGCCTCCCTGGTCTCCCACACCGACCGGCACGTCGCGGTCTCCGCGGCGATCACGCTGGCAGCGTGGGGAGCCCTGGATCATCTCTCGCTGGTCCAGGAGGCGATCCTTGCGCATGACCTGACGGCCGCCCTGGGCTTCTTCTCGGGTCCCGGTGACTACTGGACTCGGCCCATCACCGATCGTGTGTCACGAGCCCTGACGGCTTACCACGATCCCGAATTCTCCCGTCGGCTCGCCAGGTCAGTGCCCGAGGACGAAGACCACGCTTCGTCGAAATCCCGCTGGCTTGCGGAGTTCAATCCGGAGGCGACCTTCGACCGCCACCTCCGCCGGCTCACCGGCCCCGTGGCCAACCAGATGGATGTGTACGCGCCGTGGGAGCTGCCCCGTTCGCGTGTGCCCGCCGCCCTGTCGGGGATCCGCGCTCTCCGCTCCCAGCCGGACACCATCCGCAGCCCCGCGACCAGCCGACTTCTGAGCGCGATCTCCGAGGTCGGCGACGACACGGAGACCGTCGTCGGACTCCTGTCGCTGGCCGACCTGTTCGGGAGCCTTCCGCACTTCGTCGATCAGGGTAACGGGGCGAACGAGACGTATCACGGCCTGCACCGGGCCCTCTATATGGTCAGCCGCCGCGCCCGCGTGCGCGTACTCAAGGACGGGACCGTCGTCCCGATCACCTCGGCCTGATGAACGGCAGAACTACTCGCTGCCGTTCACCGCGGCCGCCGGGCCGCCGTTCGACCCCGCCGTAGCGCCGATCGGCTCGACCAGCACCGTGCCGATGCGGTTGCGGCGCCCGGCCTGGGTTTCTGCGGTGAGGCGGAGGGCGGTGGGCTGGGCGGGGGTGTAGGCGCCGTCCTGGGGGAGTTCGACGAAGGCGGAGGCGCCGGGGATGGGGACGCGGCCGAGGGACTTGGCGAGGAGGCCGCCGACGGTTTCGACGTCGTCGTCGTCGAGTTCGACGCCGTAGAGGTCGCCGAGGTCGCCGATGTCGAGGCGGGCGGTGACGCGGTAGGAGCCGCCGCCGAGATCCTCGACGGGCGGGACCTCGCGGTCGTACTCGTCGGTGATCTCACCGACGATCTCCTCCAGGATGTCCTCGATGGTGACGATGCCGGCCGTGCCGCCGTATTCGTCGATGGCGACGGCGACGTGGTTGCGCTCCTGCTGCATCTCGCGCAGCAGGTCGCCCGCGTTCTTGGTGTCGGGGACGAAGGTGGCGGGCCGCATGACGGAGGAGACGAGGTCGTTCTCGGCGTCGCGGTTGATGTGCACCCGGCGGGCGAGGTCCTTGAGGTAGACCACGCCGACGATGTCGTCCTCGCTCTCGCCGGTGACCGGGATGCGGGAGAAGCCGCTGCGCAGCGCGAGCGTCATGGCCTGGCGGATGGTCTTGAAGCGCTCGATCATCACCAGGTCGGTGCGGGGCACCATGACCTCGCGGACGATGGTGTCGCCGAGTTCGAAGACGGAGTGCACCATGCGGCGCTCGTCGTCCTCGATGAGGGACTCGGACTCGGCGAGGTCGACCATCGCGCGCAGCTCGGCCTCACTCGCGAACGGGCCGCGCTTGAAGCCCTTGCCGGGGGTGAGGGCGTTGCCGAGGAGGATGAGTAGGCCGGGAATGGGGCCCATGATGCGGGCGAGCGGCAGCAGGACGTAGGAGGCCGCCGTGGCCGTGTTGAGCGGGTGCTGGCGGCCGATGGTGCGCGGGGAGACGCCGACCGCGACGTAGCTGACGAGCACCATGATGCCGATGGCGACGCCGAGGACCTGCCACGTCTGGTCGAAGTGCCGGTCGCAGACGACCGTCACCATGACGGCCGCGGCCATCTCGCAGCCGACCCGGACGAGCAGCGCCACGTTGAGGTAGCGGGTGGGGTCGGAGGCGACGGCCATGAGCTTGTCGGCGCCGCGCCGGCCGGTGCGGACGGACTCCTCGGCGCGGAAGCGCGAGGTGCGGGCGATACCGGCTTCGGCGCAGGCGGCGAGCCAGGCGACGACGACGAGCAGTACGGCGGAGAGGACCATCGCCGTCAGTGGGTGGTGGTCGGGGCCGGGGAGGGGCCCTCGATGCCGCGCTCGGTGCGCCAGCCGTCGAGGATGGCCTTCTGGAGGCCGAACATCTCGGCCTTCTGGTCGGCTTCCTCGTGGTCGTACCCGAGCAGGTGCAGCACTCCGTGGACGGTGAGGAGCTGGAGCTCCTCGTCCATGGAGTGCTGCGTCTCCGCTTCCTCGCCCTGCTTCTTCGCCACTTCGGGGCAGAGCACGATGTCGCCGAGGAGGCCCTGCGGGGGCTCCTCGTCGTCCTTCCCGGGGCGCAGCTCGTCCATCGGGAAGGACATGACGTCGGTCGGACCGGGGAGGTCCATCCACTGGATGTGCAGCTGCTCCATGGCGGCCGCGTCCACGACGATCACCGACAGTTCGGCGAGCGGGTGGATCCGCATGCGCTGGAGGGCGTAGCGGGCGATGTCGAGGACCGCCTGCTCGTCCATCTCCCAGCCTGACTCGTTGTTGACGTCGATCGCCATGGTGCGGTGCGACTACTCTCGGTTAGGGGGTACGGGCTTTGCCGCCGTTTGCGGCACTTCGCCCGGCGTTCCCGTCGTCGAAACGCTCGTACGCATCGACGATGCGCCCCACCAGCTTATGACGCACGACGTCGGTGCTCGTCAGGCGCGAGAAGTGGACGTCCTCGACGCCCTCCAGAATGTCCTGCACCTGTCGCAGACCGCTCTTCGTGCCGTTCGGCAGGTCGACCTGGGTGACGTCGCCCGTGATGACCATCTTCGATTCGAAGCCGAGCCGGGTCAGGAACATCTTCATCTGCTCGGCGCTGGTGTTCTGCGCCTCGTCGAGGATGATGAACGCGTCGTTCAGGGTGCGGCCGCGCATGTACGCCAGCGGGGCGACCTCGATCGTCCCGGCGGCCATCAGGCGCGGGATGGTGTCGGGGTCGATCATGTCGTGCAGGGCGTCGACCAGCGGGCGCAGATACGGGTCGATCTTCTCGAAGAGCGTGCCCGGCAGGAAGCCGAGGCGCTCACCGGCCTCGACGGCCGGGCGGGTGAGGATGATCCGGCTGACCTGCTTGGCCTGCAGGGCCTGGATGGCCTTGGCCATGGCCAGATAGGTCTTGCCGGTGCCCGCGGGGCCGATGCCGAAGACGATGGTGTTCTTGTCGATGGCGTCGACGTAACGCTTCTGGTTGAGCGTCATGGGGCGGATGGTGCGGCCGCGGTTGGACAGGATGCTCTGCGTGAGCACCTGTGCCGGGGTCTCCCCCTCCGGGTCGGCCGCGTTGCCGTTGGTGCGCAGCATCGCGATGGACCTCTCCACTCCGTCTTCCGTCATCGGCTGGCCGGTGCGGAGCACCAGCAACATCTCGTCGAAGAGCCGCTGGATGAGGGCGACGTCCTTGGATTTCCCGGTCGCGCTGATCTCGTTGCCCCGGACGTGGATGTCGACGGCCGGGAAGGCCGTTTCGATCACACGGAGGAGGGCGTCTCCCGATCCCAGGACCGTCACCATGGGGTGCTTGGCCGGAACGACGAAGTGGGCGCGTGCCTGCGGCTGGTGCTGTGTCGGTGTCTGAGTCATGGGCCGGCCGGAGCCTGGGAAACCCACCTTCTGATGACGACATGCCCGGTGAGGGCCTTGGAACACCAAGGGTACGTCGGTGACCCTTCTGGCCCGAGGGGTTTTACGCCGGGTTTCGCGACCGGTTCCACGACCACCGCAATGACTGGTTCCGTGACGGGTGGGGTTTACGCGGGTGGGGTCCGTCCGAGGCTCAGCGCCTGCCCTTCCCGGTGGGTCCCGCCGGGCGGCGGAAGCCGATGGTGGGTACGGCCCGGGGCAGCGGGCCGGGCCGGGTGCCGGACGGCAGCAGCGCGTCGAGGAACGCGTACCGGCGCATCACGTCCTGGTCCTGGTCGTCGAAGGACCTGGTGTGCTGCCACCAGGCGGCGATCTCGATCCAGCCGGGGGCCGACAGCGAGCCGCCGAATTCCTGGACGGACAGGGACGCCGACAGGCAGGCGAAGGCGAGCCGGTTGGTGAGCGGCCAGCCGGCGAGGGAGCCGGTGACGAAGGCGGCGACGAAGACATCGCCCGCGCCCGTCGGGTCCAGCGCCTCGATCAGCAGGGCCGGGACCTCGGCGGTCTCGCCGGTCGCGGAGTCCACGGCGTACGCGCCCTCGGCGCCGAGCGTGACGACGGCCAGCGGCACCAGCTCGGCCAGCTTGCGGGCGGCGGCACGCGGGCACTCGGTGCGGGTGTAGTGCATGGCCTCGGTGGCGTTCGGCAGGAAGGCCGCGCAGTGCTCCAGGTCCGCGAGGTCGGCCGGGTCCCAGCGGCCGGAGTCGTCCCAGCCCACGTCGGCGAAGATCCGGCTGCCGTGCCGGGCCGCGTGCCCGATCCACTCCTGGCCGGGGCCGCCGGGCTCCAGCGAGGCCACACAGGCGCGGGCCGCCGGCGGGCACTCGGGGGCGGGTTCCTCGGGCGGCGGCGCCTCGTGGCCGTGCGAGACCATCGTGCGCTCGCCCTCGTAGGCCATGGAGACCGTGACCGGCGAGTGCCAGCCGGGGATCCGGCGGGACAGCGTGAGATCGATGCCCTCCCCCACCGCCAGGCTGTCCCAGCAGTAGTCGCCGTACATGTCGTCGCCGAAGGCCGCGGCGAGCTTGGTGCGCAGGCCGAGCCGGGCCAAGGCGGTGGCCATGTTGGCGATGCCGCCGGGACTGGAGCCCATACCGCGCGCCCACGACTCCGTGCCCCGCACCGGCGCGCTGTCCAGACCGGTGAAGATGATGTCCAGGAAGACGGTCCCGGTCAGATACACATCGGATGCCGGGTCGCCGGGAGAGCGGACCCCGGCCAGCGGATCGAATACGGGCTGGTCGTCCATGAACAACACTCTGCACGATGAGACGGACAGTGGAGGTCACAGACGCATGAGACTCGTGATTCTCGGTGGCGGCGGTTTCCGCGTGCCCCTGGTGTACCGGGCGCTGCTCGCGGACGCGGGCGCCCCCGGCGCCTGCCGCGAGCTGGTGCTGCACGACACGGACCCGGTGCGGCTGCGGGTCGTCGCGTCCGTGCTGGCCGCCCAGGCGGCCGGGGTGCCGGGCGCCCCGGCGGTGAGGATCGCCCAGGACCTGGACGACGCGCTGCGCGGCGCCGACTTCGTCTTCTCCGCCATCCGGGTCGGCGGCACGGCCGGCCGGGTGTGCGACGAGCGGGTGCCGCTCGCGGAGGGCGTGCTCGGGCAGGAGACCGTCGGCGCGGGCGGGGTGCTGTACGGGCTGCGGACGCTGCCGGTCGCGGTCGCCATCGCGGAACGGGTGAAGGCGCTGGCGCCCGACGCCTGGGTCATCAACTTCACCAACCCGGCCGGGATGGTCACCGAGGCCATGGCACGGGTGCTGGGCGAGCGGGTGATCGGCATCTGCGACTCCCCGGTCGGGCTCGTACGCCGCGCCGCGCGCGCCGCGGGCGCCGACCCGGACTCCCCCGCGTTCCACTACGACTACGTGGGCCTCAACCACCTGGGGTGGCTGCGCCGGATGTCGGACGGCGGCCCCGACCTGCTGCCGGGTCTGCTCGCCGATCCGAAGGCGCTGGACTCGTTCGAGGAGGGCAAGCTCTTCGGCGCGCCGTGGCTGGCCGCGCTGGGAGCGCTGCCCAACGAGTATCTGCACTACTACTACTTCGAGCGGGAGGCGCTGGCCGCGGTCCGGTCGGCCGAGGCGACCCGCGGGGAGTTCCTGGACCGGCAGCAGGGCGCGTTCTTCGCGTCGGCGGCCGGGCTGCCTTCTGACGCGTACACCCTCTGGGACCGGACCCGGCTGGAGCGCGAGGAGACGTACATGGCGGAGAACCGCGCCGCCACCGGCGGCTGGCAGCGCGATCCCCACGACCTGGACGGCGGCGGCTACGACCGGGTCGCGCTGGCTCTGATGCGGGCCATCGCGCGCGACGAGCGGACCACGTTGATCCTCAACGTGCCGAACGGGACGACCGTCCCCGCGCTCGATGCGGAGGCGATCATCGAAGTGCCCTGCGAGGTGGGCGCCTTCGGTGCCCGGCCACTGCCGGTGGCGGCGCCCACCGAGCACCAGGCAGGACTGATGCTCACCCTCAAGGCCGTCGAGCGGTCGGCGATCGAGGCCGCCGCCTCGGGCTCCCGGGCGGCGGCCCTGCGGGCGCTGGCACTGCATCCGCTGGTGGACTCGGTGGCGGTCGCGGGCCGCATCCTGGACGCCGCGCTGCCGCGGTAACCCGGGCGGCGGTACTCGGTGCGACGTGCTCCGGCCGGCCCGTGGGCCGGGCCGGCCGGTGCGTCAGGCCGCAGTGCTGTGCGTGCCGGCCCGTGGGTCAGGCCAGCTTGCGGCAGAGCAGGGCGTCCGGGGTCCGGCGGGAGCCGACGCGGCCGGTGTAGGCGATACCGGCCGCGTACTCGTCGGTGGCGCACTGCCCCTTGTAGTTCCCGGACGCGAACTCGCCGCCGGGACCACCGGCCGGGCGGTTGTCGCCCCGGTCGAACCAGACCGTACGGCCGGCGGTGCCCAGCGCGGCACGGGCCGGGACGCAGAGGGCCGCGGAGACGGCGGCGCCGCGGACGCTGTAGCCGTCGAGGAACTGTCCCGCCGGGCATTCCAGCTTGGTGTAGCCGCCCGCCCAGTCACCGCTCCTGACGTAGCTCTCGTCGCGGACGACGGTGTACTCGGGGGCCGCCGACCGCAGGTCACCGGCGCCGGAGTCGGTGCACAGACCGCGGTTCCCGGTGTGCGCAAGGCCGATCAGCCGCTGCCCGTCGGGGCAGGTGGCCTTGCGCGCTCCGGAGTCCCAGTCGGGCCCGCCGCGCATCCGCAGGGACCGGACGGCGTCGGCGTTGTCCAGGTCGAGCATGTTCCAGCGGGCCGGTACCGCCACCTGTCCGGTCCTGGAGGGGGCGGTGATCAGGTGGTTCCACGCGGCGGACCGCCAGTCGGGGCCGTCGAGGATGCCCGTGCGGTGCCCGGCCGCGTCATAGCGCACGAGCGCGTAGGCGTCGCCCTGGCCGTTCCCGCTCCAGCCGACCACCGGCCAGTAGGAGAAGTCGGTGTCGTTGGCCGCGAGGAAGTCGGTGAAGTTGGCGAACCAGGCGCGCGCCTTGGGGTCGTTCTCCTCGGTGCCGGTGCCGAACTCGCTCACCCACAGCGGCGCCGTGAAGTGCTGCCCCTCGGTGGTGATGAAGAACGCCTGCTGCTGCAGGGCCGCGAACAGCTGGTCGCGGGTCATGTCCTGGTAGCGCGGGTCGTGCGTCTCGCCGGTGCCGTAGGCGCCGGTGTGGTTCGGGCCGGTGTATCCGTAGAAGTGCGCGGAGTACACGAGCTTCCCGGACCGCAGGAGGGTGTGGGAGAGGGTGCGGGCCGGTTCCAGGGTGGGGCGGCCGTGCGGGAGGCCGTCGGCCGGGATGCCGGTCCAGTTGATGCCCTCGACGATGATCAGCAGGTCCGGGTCGGCCTCGGTGAGGATCCGGTCGCCGGCCTCCTGCGCGGCGCTGAACCAGTCATGGCCGTCACCGCTCCCCCAGTTGGGGTCGTCGAGGATGGTGCGCCGCACCTCGTTGTAGAGGTCGGCGCCCACGACGCGCTTGTTGTCCTTGTAACGGCGGGCCATGAAGACCCAGTCGTCCTCCCACTGGGCGGTCGACTGGGAGGTGTTCCAGCGCTCGTTGCCGTCCAGACCGCAGCAGAAGCGTGAGGTGTTGGTGTGGTTGTTCAGGACGACCGCGAAGCCGTCACCGGTCAGGGCCGTGATGACGGCGTCGTACACCTGCAGCGGTGTCTTCCCGCGCAGCTGCGGGTTGGCGGCGACGGCGGCGTCCGGAACGGGCGTCGTGTTGTGGATCATCTCGTTGGAGAACGGCAGCCGGATGCTGTTGATCCCGAGCTGGTGGTAGCTGCCCAGCAGGGCGGGCAGACTCGCCCGGTCCAGCCCGACGGGCATGTTGTACGAGTCCTCGCCCGCGTGGTGGTTGGCCGGGTCGTCGATGTCACCGCTTCCGGTCCAGCTGCCCTGCGCACCACCCCAGTTGGCGGACTTCAGCTTGAACCGGTCGCCGTTCGCGTCGACGATGTAGCGGCCCCGGGCGGACAGCGGTCCGGTCCAGGAGCCGGCGAGTTGGGCGGCGGTGAGTTGAGCCCCGGTGGGCTGGGCGGTCGCGTCGGGGAGGTCCGGCGCGGCCTGGGAGGCCGGTATCGCGGGGCCTGCCAGGAGCCCGGCCACCGTGGCCAGGACCAGGGTGGAACGAGCCAGGATTCTGTGCATCAATGCCTGCCTTCAGCTGAGTTGCCGAGGACCGCGACGCCGAACGGTTCGAGGGTGATCCGGCGCTGGGGGTCACGGTCCTGGTGCAGCAGATCCCGGCGTTCGCCGGGAAGTTCCACGACGTGGGTGCCGTCGGTGTGATTGAGCAGGAAGAGGATGTCGTATCCGTCCCCGGCGCGCACCGAGGCCTGCACCCCGGCCGGCAGCCCCGGCAGCACCGGGGTGACCCCCGCGTCGGCGAGGGCGCGCTCCAGGACGGCGCGCATCGTCGCCTCGTCCGGGCGGGTGGCGATGTAGCGGGCCGTTCCGGCTCCGTACCCGTGGACCGTCGCCGCCGGGCGGCCGTCCCAGCCGGGGCCGGCGAAGAGCAGCTCGGGGGCGGCCCCGGTCAGGACCACGTCCTCGCGCCACAGGTCGGCGCTGCTCCGTCCGCCGCCGGGGGCCTCACTGTCGGCCGCCTCCCGCAGGGGGAAGGTCGCGCCCTCGTCGGCGGGCCAGAACTCCTCGACGTACAGGCCGAGTACGTCGCGCAGCGGCGCCGGGTAGCCGCCCAGGTGGACCCGGTCGTGCTCGTCGACGATGCCGCTGAAGAACGAGACGACCAGTGAGCCGCCGTCCGCGACGAAGCGGGTCAGCCGTTCGGCGTGCTCCGCCGAGAGGAGGTAGAGCCCGGGGACGACCACCAGGCGGTACCCGGACAGCTCGGCCGAGGGGTGGACCACGTCGACGCCGACCCCGAGGTCGAAGAGCGGTCCGTAGTGGTCGAGGGTGCGGTCCAGGTGCTGAATGCCGTTCGACGGATGCGAGTCGAGCTCGACGGCCCACCAGCTGTTCCAGTCGAAGAGCACCGCGACCTCGTTGCGCAGCCGGGTGCCCGCGATCTCGGGCACCGCCGCCAGTTCCTGCCCGAGCGCCGCCACCTCCCGGAAGACCCGACTGTCGGGACCGGCGTGCGGAATCATCCCCGAGTGGAACTTCTCCGCACCGCCCCGGGACTGCCGCCACTGGAAGTACATGACCGCGTCCGCGCCCTGCGCGACCGCCTGCCAGCTCCACAGCCGCATCTGGCCGGGCAGCTTGGGCGCGTTGCGCTGCCGCCAGTTGACGGAGGACGGCGCCTGCTCGGTCAGCAGCCAGGGGTCGCCGCCGCCCGCGCCCCGGATTCCGTCGTAGGACAGCGCGGCACCGACATGCGCCCGGTCCCAGTTCGGGTCCGGGTAGCTGTCGAAGGCGAGGACGTCCATGGCGGGCGCCCAGTCGTACATGTCGACGGTCTTGTGCCCCGCCAGGAAGTTCGTCGTGACCGGGATGTCGGGGGTCACGCGGCGCAGGATGCGCGTCTCCAGCTCGAAGCAGGCGCGCAGGGCGTCGCTGCTGAAGCGCTTGAAGTCCAGCTGCTGCGAGGGGTTGGGGTAGGTGGGCGCCGTGCGCGGGGGCAGGATCTGGTCGAACGAGGCGTAGCGCTGGGACCAGAAGTCGGTCGACCAGGCGTCGTTGAGCGCCTCGATGTCGCCGTAGCGGCCGACGAGCCAGCTCCGGAAGTCGTTCTCCGAGGCCGGGCAGAAGCACTCGGCGACATGGATTCCGTACTCGTTGCCGACATGCCACAGGCCCAGCGCCGGGTGGTCGCGGTAGTGCGTCGCGAGCGCTTCGACCAGCCGGCCGGCCCGGTCGCGGAAGACCGGGCTCGACGGGCAGAAGTGCTGGCGCCCGCCCGGGGCCAGCACGGTGCCGTCGGCGGTCACGGGCAGGATCTCCGGGTGCTGGGTGACCAGCCACGGCGCGGGTGACGCGGTCATGGTCGCCAGGTCGACGGTGATGCCGTGGCCCGCCAGATCGTCCATGACGCGGTCGAAGTAGGAGAAGTCGTAGGCGTCGCGCTCCGGTTCGACCCGGGCCCAGCCGAAGATCCCGAGGTTGACCATGGTGACCCCGGCCTCGGACATCAGCTTCAGGTCCTGGGCGCGGGTGCTCTCGGGCCACTGCTCGGGGTTGTAGTCGGCTCCGAAACCGAGGCCGCCGAGCCGGCCGCGAAGGCGGGCGGTCCTGGCGGCGGCGTCGGTCGCGGCAGGGTCGGGCACGTCGGCATCGGGCACGTCGAGGGAGGGGGGTGTGGTGTCTGTCATCGGTGTGTTGTGGCGCGGCGGGGCAGGCCCGACGGCTCGCGCCAGTTCTCCTTCGGCGTTGCGGGAGAGGACGGGTAGGACGAAGGGACCGACGGCGTCGTCGGAGGGGTGAGGTACTGACCGGCCGGGCGAAGACTGCCCAGGCGCGCTATTGACGAACCGTCAGGAGGCAGGCGGTCCGGCGGTGCTGGCCCGGATCACCAGGCGCGGCGCCACGGAGCTGACGCCTCCAGTGCCCGCCTCGCCGGTGTGGATCTGGTCGAGCAGGCGGCTGACGCACTGCCTGCCGACCTCTTCGAAGTCCTGGTGGACGGTGGTGAGCGGGGGCAGGAAGCAGGACGCTTCCGCGAGGTCGTCGAATCCGACGATGCTCACCTCGTCCGGCACCTTCCGGCCGGCCTCCGAGAGCGCCCTGACGACGCCGAGCGCCATCTGGTCGTTGGCGGCGAACACCGCCGTCACCTCGGGTTTCGCGGCGAGTTCGCGCCCGGCGGCGTATCCGCTGTCGGCGCTCCAGTCGCCGTACAGCACCGGTGGCGTGGCGGCTCCTGCCGCCTTCAGCGTGCCGTGCCAGGCCTCGGCGCGGCGGCGGGCGGCGAAGGAGTCCTGCGGCCCGGCCAGGTGCCACACGCTGCGGTGGCCGAGGTCGAGCAGATGCCGGGTGGCCAGCCGCGCGCCCTCCGCCTGGTTGGTGTCGACGCCGGGCTGACGGCGGCCCTCCTCCCCGTCCACGACCACGACGGGCAGCCCGGACGGCAGCCGGAGGGTCGGGGTATCCAGGATCTGGGCCTCGTTCAGGATGATGCCGTCGACCGCCTGCAGGGTCAGCCGCTCGAAGGCCGCCCGGACCGCGCTCTCGGTCTGCGCCCTGACGCTGACCACGTTGACCGAGTAGTCGGCGTCCTGGGCGGCCGCCACGATGGCCTCCAGCGTGCGGGCGTTGCCGTACGCGTTGAGGCCGAAGCTGATCACACCGAGCATCCGGAACCGGCCGGTGGCCAGCGCGCGGGCCGCGGTGTTGGGGCGGTAGCCGAGCATCCGCATGGCGGAGAGCACCCGCTCCCGGGTGGCCTCGTCGACGTTGCTGCGGCTGTTCGCCACCCGCGACACGGTCTGGCTCGACACTCCGGCCATCGCGGCGACATCGGCCATGGACGGCGGACGGCTGCGTGCCGCCCGTGGATTCGCCATGCCCTGATCCTCTCACTGGAGATGCCCTGGAGGGGCGCCGGATGCGCATCATGTTTGCGTAAACACGGAGTCGCCGTCAATGGGCTGTACTCAGCCCGGGAAAGCCAGGTGATAAATCAACTCCGACGCCATATATGCCGCATAAACGCGAGTGCGACAGAACCCTTGACACGTTATTTGGTCACCGGCACACTTCCGAAACGTGCCGGTCATGTTGGCGCAAACATCAGCTGCAGCCCTCCCGAAGGACCTCCCGTGAGAGTCGATCTGGCCCCGTGCTGCCGCCGGGGCCCACGGTGAAGCGCGGCGCCCTGCGGCGCAACGTCACCGGATACGCGTTCTTCCTCCCGTTCCTGACCGTGTTCGTGATCGCCGTGGCCGCGCCGCTCCTCTACGCGATCCGGCTGAGCCTCTACCAGGAGCGCATGGTCGACGGCACGGTCTTCACCGGCCTCGACAACTACACGAAGGCCCTCAGTGACCAGCTGTTCACCGCGGGGCTGCTGCGGGTGTCGGCGTTCTTCGTCGTCCAGGTGCCGCTGATGCTGGTCCTCGCCCTGCTCGCCGCCCTCGCGATCGACAGCGGACGGCTGCTCTTCCCGGCCCTGTTCCGCATCGGCATCTTCGTCCCCTACGCCGTGCCCGGCGTGGTCGCGGCGCTGATGTGGGGCTACATGTACGGGGACCGGTTCGGGCTGGCCGGCGAGCTCGGCGACGCGCTGGGCACCCGGCTGCCCGACCTGCTGTCCGCGCCATGGATGCTCGGCTCCATCGGCAACATCGTGACCTGGGAGTTCGTCGGCTACAACATGCTGATCCTGTACGCGGCGCTGCGCTCCATCCCCGAGGAACTGTACGAAGCCGCGGAGATGGACGGCGCCGGCGCCTTCCGCAAGGCCTGGAGCATCAAGCTCCCCGCGCTCCGGCCCGCGCTGCTGATGGCCACCACGTTCTCGGTGATCGGCACGTTCCAGCTGTTCAACGAGCCGAGCATCCTGCAGACCCTGGCCCCGGCCGTCGTCACCACCAACTACACGCCCAACCTGTACGCCTACAACCTCGCGTTCAGCGGACGGCAGTTCAACTACTCGGCCGCCATCGCGGTGGTCCTCGGCCTGGTCACCGTCGTGGTCGCCTACCTCGTCCAGACGCTGACCGCACGAAGGGAGCGGATGCTGTGACGACCTCGGCTCCCGGCACCACACAGGCGGCGGCACCGCAGAGCGCGCCGCCACCCGCCCCGCCCCGCAAACCGGTGCGCCCCCTCACCCGCCGGCCGCGCCGCCGGCGGCGCGGGAGCACCGTGCTCACCGTCCTGATGGCGCTGATGCTCGGATACACCCTGCTGCCCCTGGTCTGGCTGTTCCTCAGCTC
This sequence comes from Streptomyces sp. RKAG293, assembly GCF_023701745.1. Lineage (NCBI taxonomy): Bacteria > Bacillati > Actinomycetota > Actinomycetes > Kitasatosporales > Streptomycetaceae > Streptomyces > Streptomyces sp. RKAG293. The sequence continues at coordinate 3,326,494 of NZ_JAJOZB010000001.1, forward strand.
GACCAAGAACAGCGAGGGCCTGTTCTCCTCGTCCGGGCTCTGGTTCTCGAACGGCTTCCACCTGTTCGGCAACATCCACGACGTCTTCACCTACAACGACGGCATCTACCTGCGCTGGTTCGGCAACACGGTGCTCTACTCGGTGGTCGGCGCGGGCGGCGCCGCGATCTTCGCGACCATGGGCGGCTACGCACTCGCCAAGTTCGAATTCGCCGGCCGCCGGCTGCTCTTCGCCCTGGTGATCGGTGCGATCTCCATCCCGGGCACCGCACTGGCCGTCCCGACGTATCTGCTGTTCAGCGACGCCGGCATCGTCAACACCCCCTGGGCGGTGATCCTGCCCTCGCTCGTCAGCCCGTTCGGCCTCTATCTGATGCGGGTGTACGCGGCGGACGCGGTCCCCGACGCGATGCTGGAGGCCGCGCGCATCGACGGGGCGGGCGAGACCCGCATCTTCTTCACCATCTCGCTGCGGCTGCTCGCCCCCGGATTCGTCACGGTGCTGCTCTTCGCGCTGGTGTCGACCTGGAACAACTACTTCCTGCCCCTGATCCTGCTCAACGACCCGAAGTGGTTCCCGCTGACCGTCGGCCTCAACCAGTGGAACTCCCTGGCGAACGGGGGTTCCGGCGGTACCCAGCCGATGTATCCGCTGCTGCTCACCGGCAGCCTGCTGGCCATCGTCCCGCTGATCGTGGCGTTCCTGTTCCTCCAGCGGTTCTGGCAGTCCGGTCTCGCCGCCGGCGGCGTCAAGCAGTAACGACGTCCAGCAGTAACGGCGTCAGCCAGCAACGGCGCCAGGCAGTAACCGCATCAAGCGGCAACGGCATCACCCTTCCGCGTTCCCACCCTCGTGTACGCCCTTCCCAGGAGTGCCCACAGATGAACAGATCGCTGCTCACCGCCGCCACGGCCGCGGTGCTCGCCCTCGGACTCACCGCCTGCGGCGGTTCGGGGACCGGCACCGGCGGCAGCTCCCAGGCCGATCCGGCCGCGGTGCGGGAGGCCCTCGACAAGCCCGCGGACATCACGTTCTGGACCTGGGTCCCGAACATCGACAAGACGGTGGCGCTCTTCGAGAAGAAGTACCCGAAGATCCACGTCAAGGTCGTCAACGTCGGTCAGTCCGAGGCGCAGTACAGCAAGCTGCAGGCAGCGCTCAAGGCCGGCAAGGGTGCCCCGGACGTCGCCCAGATCGAGTACTTCGCGCTGCCGCAGTTCGCCATCACCAAGCAGCTCGTCGACCTCGCCGGCTACGGCGCGACCGGGCTCAAGGACAAGTTCGCGCCGTCCGCGTGGTCCCAGGTGAACGTCGCGGGCGGGATGTACGGCATACCGCAGGACACCGGGCCGATGGCGATGTTCTACCGCAAGGACGTCCTGGCCGGGCTCGGCGCGACGCCGCCCAGGACCTGGGACGAGTTCAACGCCCTCGCCAAGAAGATCCACGCGGCCGACCCCGACAAGTACATCACCTACACCGACCCCGGGGACGCGGGGACCGGCAACAGCATGATCTGGCAGTCCGGCGGCTTCCCGTACAAGGTCACCGGGACCACCGGGGTGGCGGCCGACCTCAAGGGCGACCCGGGGGCACAGAAGTGGGCGGGCACCTACGGCGCGCTGCTCAAGGACAAGCTGCTCGACACCACCCCGAGCTGGAACGACGCCTGGTGGAAGTCGATGGCCGCGGGCAAGTACGCGATCTGGATGACCGGCGCCTGGGCCCCCGCCGTCATGGAGCAGAACATGCCGCAGAGCAAGGGCCAGTGGGACGTCGCCCCGATGCCGCAGACCACCGCGGGCACCCCGGCGAGTGCCGAGAACGGCGGCTCCTCGGTCGCGGTCACCGCGCAGAGCGCCAACAAGGCGGCGTCCGTGGCCTTCGCGCAGTGGCTGGACTCCGACCCGGAGGCCGTCACCTCGCTCAACAAGGACGTGGGCCTGTTCCCCGCCACCAAGGTGCTGCTCGACGACCCCGCGTTCCGGAGCGCGACCGTTCCGTACTTCCCCGGGTCCAAGCCGAACGAGATCTTCGCGCAGATGTCCCAGGCGGTCCGCCCCGGCTGGCAGTACCTGCCGTTCCAGGTCTACGCGAACAGCGTCTACAAGGACTCGGTCGGCCAGGCCCTCAAGCCCGGCGGCGACGTCCCCGCCGCGCTGTCCGCCTGGCAGGACCGGATCACGACGTTCGGCAAGGAGCAGGGCTTCACGATGAAGTGACGGCCCGTCTCACGGACAGCACCGGTCGGGGCGTCGCGCGGGACGCCCCGACCGGTGCTGTGCTGCAGCCGCCGGATCCTCGCGCGTAGACCATCCTTGACCAGCCATGATCATGGGTCTAGGTTCACGGGATCACCCGACGTGCACATGACGTGAAGGAGCACCGCCATGCCCCGGACCCGAGCCCTGGCGCTCACCGCCGCGACCCTTGCGGTCGGCGCCACCCTCTACGGAATCGGCGGTGCCTCCGCCGGCAACTCGGTGCCGCGCAGCGACAAGCAGATCCCCAACCTCACCAACGTCGTCACGGAGATCAAGGCGTACTACGGCGACACCGTGGACGCCGCCGGTGAGCACGACGCGTCGCCGCAGAGCAGCTACGCGCAGCAGGTCGCGGGCATCGAGAGCAAGGCGAAGGACTACCTCAAGGACACCCTGCGGCACGAGGGTCACGGAAACGGGAGCGGCTACGGGAACGGGCACGGCGCCAAGCCCGCGATCGTCCTCGACGTCGACGACACGACGCTGCTCACGTACAACTACGAGCTGGAGGTGGGCTTCAACTACACGCCCGCCACCAACGACACGTACATCCGCACCAAGAACATGGCGCCGGTCTTCGGCATGCCGGACCTCGTCAACTGGGCGTCGGACCACGGCATCACGGTCTTCTTCCTGACCGGCCGCCCCGAGGCGCAGCGCGACCCGTCCACCGCGAACCTCGCCGTCGCGGGCTACAAGCCGGCCGCCGACGCAGCGCACTTCTTCCTGAAGAACAAGACGAGCCCGCCGGCGTACCTGCCGTGCGGCGCGACCTGCACGACGGTCGAGTACAAGGCGGGCACCCGCAAGCACATCGAGTCGCTCGGCTACGACATCGTCGCCAACTTCGGCGACCAGTACAGCGACCTCGAGGGCGGATACGGGGACAAGACCTTCAAGCTCCCCAACCCCATGTACTTCCTGCCGTAGGCGCCCTGAGTTAGGCGCACCGTCCGGCCCGGCCGCGGCTCCAAGGGGCCGCCGGCCGGGTCGGCGTCGTCAGTCGAAGACGTACGCCTCGACCTCGGCGAGGTAGCGGGCCCGCAGGGCCTCGTCACCGTCGAGGAACGCCGCCTCGAAGGAGTTGCGGGCCAGCCCGCGCAGCGTCTCGTCGTCCAGGCCGAGCGCGGCACGGACCGCGTCGTAGTTGTCGCCGGCGTATCCGCCGAAGTACGCGGGGTCGTCGGAGTTGACGGTCGCCAGCAGGCCGGCGTCGAGCATCGCGCGCAGCGGGTGGTCCTCGATGCGGTCGATGCAGCGCAGCCGGACGTTGGAGAGCGGGCACAGCGTGAGCGGGATGCGGTCGCGGACGAGGCGGGCGACGAGCTCCGGGTCCTCCAGGGAGCGCAGGCCGTGGTCGACGCGCTCGACGCCCAGGACGTCGAGGGCCTCCCAGATGTACGCGGGCGGCCCCTCCTCGCCCGCGTGGGCGACGCGGCGCAGCCCCTCGGCGGCGGCCCGCTCGTAGACCTCGCGGAACTTCGACGGCGGGTTGCCGACCTCGGCGGAGTCCAGCCCGACGGCGGAGATCCGGGACAGGTACGGCTTGGCCGCCTCGAAGGTGTCCAGCGCGGACTGCGCGGACTCGTCGCGCAGGAAGCACATGATCAACTGGGTGCTGATGCCGTGCCGTTCCCGCCCGGCGTCCAGCGCGCGGGACAGCCCCTCGACGACGGTGCCGATGTCGACGCCGCGCGCGGTGTGCGCCTGCGGGTCGAAGAAGATCTCGGCGTGCCGTACGCCCTGTTCCGCGGCGCGCGCGAGATAGGCGTCGGCGAGGCCGGCGAAGTCGTCCTCGGTGCGCAGCACGGCCATCAGCGCGTAGTACAGGTCCAGGAAGGACTGCAGGTCCGTGAAGGAGTAGGCGCGGCGGAGTTCGTCGGCGTCGGCGTACGGCAGCGAGATCCCGCCGCGCGCGGCGAGCGCGAAGGCCAGTTCCGGCTCCAGGGTGCCTTCGATGTGGAGGTGCAGTTCAGCCTTGGGAATGGGCACAGGGGATTCACTTCACAGTCGGTACGGCGGCGAGGGGTCGTACAACGGTACAGGTCAGCGCGGTGCGGGCCGCGCGGACCACGGTCCGGGGCAGGAGCCTCAGCCGGGGCAGGAGCTGCTGCCGCCCAGGGCGGCCATGGCGAGGCCGACCTGCGCGGGCGTCATGGCGGGCTCGGGCAGCGGGTGGGCGCGCTCGGCGCGGAAGCCGTCCAGCAGCAGCGCGAGATGACGCCGCCAGGCGCGCGGCGCGACCTCCCGGGTGGCCTGGGTGATCCGCGCCTGCGACCAGATGAGGAAGGCCAGGTCCTCGGGCGTGAGATCGGGGCGTACGGCACCGGCCCGCTGGGCCCGGTGCAGGATGTCGCGGCTGAGCTCGAAGATACGCTGCCGCAGCCGTTCCACCTCGGGTGACGACGGCAGCCGCATCGACGCCAGGTCGTTGAACCCCCGGTCGCCGGCCTGCAGGGCGCACATGTCCTCCAGATACCCGGCGAACCCTTCCCAGGGATCGTCGGCGGCGGCCCCGCGCTCGGCCGCCGCCAGCCACTCGGCGAGCTTCTCGGCGAAGATCTCCTCGATGACGTCGAGCCGGGTCGGGAAGTGCCGGTAGAGGGTGCCGATGGCGACCCCGGCGCGCTTGGCGATCGACTCCAGCGGCGCGTCGATCCCTTCCTGCGCGAAGGCGGTGCGGGCGACCGCGATCAGTGCGTCGCGGTTGCGCTGCGCGTCGCGCCGCAGGACACGCTTCGGGCAGCGAGAGCGGTCGGAGTCGGACATGTCCGCCAGTCTACCGAACCGGAGGCATACCTCAGGTTCGGTGGTACGGTATTCAACCTGAGAAACATGAGGGTCACCTCAGGTTCCGTTCCCCGCATCCCGGCATCCCCGCCTCCCGAAAAGAGTCCCCCCATGAACACCGTCCTCTGGGTCCTGCAGGGCGTTCTCGCCGCCGCCTTCCTCGCGTCCGGACTGACGAAGGTCAGCCAGCCCAAGGAGAAGCTCGCCGACAAGATGGGCTTCGTGAACGACTACTCGGCCGGGATGGTCAAGTTCATCGGCGCGGTGGAGGTCCTCGGCGCGATCGGCCTGATCCTCCCCGCCGCGACGGACATAGCGCCGATCCTCACCCCGATCGCCGCCACCGGCCTCGCGGTGACGATGGCCGGCGCGGCGAACTACCACCTCCGCAAGAAGGACGCGGCGAAGGAGCTCCTCCCGTCGGTGGTCCTGCTGGTCCTCGCCGCGGTGATCGCGTGGGGCCGCTTCGGGCCGTACTCCTTCTGACCCGGTCCCCCGGCCCTTGCATCACGCCCCTGCGTCACGCCCTCACGTCACCGTGATCTTGAGGGTGTGGACGATCTGGTCGGCCGCCGTCGTCATCAGGTCCGCGAGGCCGGGCGCCGTCCAGGAGACGAGGACCATGACGGCGCTCTCGATCCCCGGCGGCCGCACCCCGTAGGTGACGGTCTCCATCAGGGAGCGCTCACCGCTCTGCCCGGTCCCCCGGCCGGCCAGCCCCTGGCGGATGCGGACGGCCGGCCCCGCCGGAAGCACGGCCCGCTCCACCTCGGGCTCCTGGAAGTCGCCGGTCGCGAAGACCTCGGTGATCCAGTCCAGCGTGATCGACGGCACCTTGTCGTCGGGGTGGACGACATCCACCTCCAGCACCGCGAGCGCCTCCTCGAACCCCTCCGGATACAGCCCGAAGGCGAACACCGGCTCCCGCCCCCGGCTGTCGGCGGCCCGCTCCCGCAGGTCGTACATCAGCGCGTCGGCGTCGACCTCCGCCGGCGCCGCCGCGAGTTTCCCGGCCTGCTCGAGCGCCCACGCGCCGAGGTCGATGCCCGGCTCCAGGGGCAGCGGGATCCAGTCCTCGGGGCATTCGATACCGACGTTCCACGTGTCGTCGTTCACTGGCTCATGCGCTCCACTTCAGGGACAGCGCCACGGTGTCTGAGGTCCTTCACACTTTCCCAGCTCCCCTTGGCGATCTTGACCGGGTCGACCGCGTCACCCACCCTGCCCCAGCCGGGCGGGCTCAGCCGGGCGGCTTTCAGCGGCGCTTCGGCACCGGGATGCGCATCAGGTCCTCCGCCACGGTCAGTTCACCGTCGAAGCCGGCCTCGCGGGCCTGCCGGCCGAAGAGCGAGGGGTCGGTGTAGCGCTGCGAGAAGTGGGTGAGGACGAGATGGCGGACGCCGGCTTCGGCGGCCACCCGGGCGGCCTGACCCGCGGTCAGGTGGCCGTGGTCGCGGGCGAGGTGTTCGTCCTCGTTGAGGAACGTCGACTCGATGACGAGCAGGTCGCAGCCCTCGGCCAGCGCGTGGACGCCGTCGCAGAGGCGGGTGTCCATGATGAAGGCGAAGCGCTGGCCGGTGCGGACCTCGCTCACCTCGTCGAGGGTCACCCCGTCGAGCACCCCGTCGCGCTGCAGCCGGCCCACGTCCGGGCCGGTGATGCCGTGTGCGGCGAGCCGCGCGGGGATCAGACGGCGGCCGTCGGGTTCGACGAGGCGGTAGCCGTAACTCTCGACGGGGTGCGAGAGCTTGGCCGCGGAGAGGGTGAAGGCCTCCGTGGTGGCCAGCACGCCGTCCGCGGCGACCGGCTCCTCGGTGATCACGGCCGTCTCGCGGTAGGCCGTCGAGTAGCGCAGCCGCTCGAAGAAGTGCTGCCCGCTCGCCGGGTAGTGGGCCGCGATCGGGTGCGGCACGCGGTCCAGGTTGATCCGCTGGATCACCCCGGCCAGACCGAGCGAGTGGTCACCGTGGAAGTGCGTGACGCAGATCCGGGTCAGGTCGTGCGCGGCCACGCCGGCCAGCAGCATCTGCCGCTGGGTGCCCTCTCCCGGGTCGAAGAGAATGCCCTCGCTGTCCCAGCGCAGCAGATAGCCGTTGTGGTTGCGGAGCCGGGTGGGGACCTGGCTGGCGGTGCCGAGCACCACGAATTCACGGATGGACAAGGCGGTTATCCGGGGGGCCACTCAAGGCCGCGCCCACCGAGGACGTGCGCGTGCGCGTGGAACACGGTCTGGCCGGCGCCCGCACCGGTGTTGAAGACGATCCGGTAGCCGCGGTCGACGGTCTTCTCCGCCGCCGCCACCTCGCCCGCCTCGCGCAGCACGTCGGCGGCGGCCTGCGGGTCGCCGACCGCGAGCGCGGCGGCGTCCGCGTAGTGCACCTTCGGGATCACCAGCACATGCGTGGGCGCCTGCGGGTTGATGTCGCGGAACGCCACCGTCGTGTCGGTCTCGCGGACGATCGTCGCCGGGATGTCCCCGGCTGCGATCTTGCAGAACAGGCAGTCCGCCTGGGGTTCTCCCGCCACGGGTGCTTCTCCCTCTTCCATCGTGGAAACAGTGGTCGTCGAAAGGCGCATCGTATCGGCCGGACACCGCCCGGCACGGTCAGGACGGGCCCTACGGCAGGTGCGGCGGTGTCTTGGCCGGGTGCTCGGCGAGGGACGCCAGGGCCAGGTCGATGGCGGTGTCGAGCTGCGGATCGGTGCCCGCTGCCCAGTCCTGCGGGCGCTGCAGCACCTCGACGTCCGGGTCGACGCCGTGGTTCTCGACGTCCCAGCCGTAGCCCTCGAACCAGAAGGCGTACTTGGGCTGGGTGACGGCCGTGCCGTCCACCAGGTCGTACCGGCTGTCGATGCCGACCACGCCGCCCCAGGTGCGGGTGCCGACGACCGGGCCGATGTTCAGGGCCTTGATCGCGGCGTTGACGATGTCGCCGTCCGAGCCGGAGAACTCGTTGGCGACGGCGACGACCGGTCCGCGCGGCGCGTCCAGCGGGTAGCTCTGCGCGCGCAGGCCGCGCGGCAGGTCCCAGCCGACGATGCGGCGCGCGAGCTTCTCGATGACGAGCTGCGACGTGTGCCCGCCGCGGTTCTCGCGGACGTCCACGACCAGGCCCTCGCGGGCGACCTCGACCCGCAGATCGCGGTGCAGCTGCGCCCAGCCGAAGCCGACCATGTCCGGAACGTGCAGATAGCCGAGCCGGCCCCCGGAGCGCTCGTGGACGTGGGCCCGGCGGCCCGCGACCCAGTCGTGGTACCGCAGCGGCTCCTCGTCGGCGAGCGGTACCACCACGACGTACCGGACCGCGCCGCCGTCCGCCGGGGCCACGGTCAGTTCGACGGGCTTGCCCGCCGCACCGGTCAGCAGCGGGCCGGGCCCGGCGACCGGGTCGACGGCGTGTCCGTCGACCGCCAGCAGGCTGTCGTCGGCGCGCACCGCGACCCCGGGTGCGGCGAGCGGGGAGCGGGCCTGCGGGTCGGAGGACTCGCCGGGCAGCACGCGGACGAACTGCCAGCGGCCGTCCTCCGCGCGGGCGATGTCCGCGCCGAGCAGCCCCTGGCGGGTCAGCGCGTCCCGGTGGCCGCCGGGCGGGGTGACGTAGGCGTGCGAGGTCCCGAGTTCCCCCTGCACCTCCCACATCAGGTCCATGAGGTCGTCGTGGGTGGCGGCGCGCTCCAGGACGGGCTTGTAGCGCTCGCCGACCGCGTTCCAGTCGACACCGCTCATGTCGGCGCGCCAGAAGTTGTCGCGCATCATCCGGTGCGCCTCGGCGTACATCTGCCGCCACTCGTCCTGCGGCCGTACGGTCACCCGGATCCGCGACAGGTCGACGGTGATGTTCGCGTCCGAGTCGTCGTCGTCCGACGACTTGCTGTCGGCGGGTACGACGCGCAGCCGGCCGTTCGCGGCCAGCAGCACCTTGGTGCCGTCACCGGTGACGGCGAAGTCCTCGGCGTCGTCCGCGAGTTCCTCGACGCGCAGCTGCTTGAGGTCGTAGCGCTCCAGGACGCTGCCGGGCGGCTGCGCCTCGGGCGTGGCCAGGGCGGTGCCGAGGGTGCCGAGCAGCGGGTGGCGCAGCCAGAGCAGGCCGTTCTTGGCGGCCGTCAGCGAGGTGTACCGGCCGGCTTCGACGGGGAACGCGACGATGCGGTCGGCGATGCCCTCGAAGTCGACGCGGGTGGCCGGGACGCGGGGGCGGTCCTCGCCGTCGGCGCTCTCGGCGTCCTTATCGCCCTCGGACTTGTCGTCCTTGCCCTCCTCGTCCGGCTCCTCGACCGGGCGGCCGTGCCGCTGCGGACCGAAGGGCGACGGGGTGGTGGCGGCCAGCGTGATCAGGTGCGGGCGGCAGGCGTTGGGGAAGGACAGGTCGAAGACATGGGCGTCGTAGACCGGGTCGAAGGCCCGCTCGGACAGGAACGCGAGATGCTTTCCGTCCGGGGTGAACGCGGGCGCGTAGTCGTTGAAGCGCAGCGGGGTCGCGTCGGCGACGGACAGGTCCGACGTCGCGGCGATCCTGAGCTGCCGCAGCGGGTCGGGGCCCGGGTGCGACCAGGCGAGCCAGGCCGAGTCCGGCGAGAACGCCAGCCCGGTCACATCGCCCGCGTCGCTGGCCGCGACCTCCCGCACCTCGCCGGTCTGCGTCTCGACGAGCAGCACCCGGCCGTCGTGCGAGGCGACGGCGATCCGGTGCCCGTCCGGCGACACTTCGAGTTCCAGGACGCGGCCGAGGCGGCCGGCCGCCAGCCGGCGGGGGGTGGCGCCGGGTGCCAGACCGGCCGCGGGGGAGAGTTCGAGGGCGTCCTCGCCCTCGGCGTCGGTGACCCAGACGACCTGCTGGTCGCCCTCGCCGCCGAAGGTGCGCGGCAGCCGCGTCCTGACCCCCGGCTCCGCGGCGAGCGCGCGCGCCGGGCCGCCCCGGTGGGTGACCCAGTGGGTGGTGCCGCGGACCTCGACGGCGCTGCCGCGCCCGGTGTGGTCCGGGCGGGCGTCCCCGAGGTGGTGCGAGGCGCGGACCGGGTGCGGCTGGAGGTCGGTGCGCTGGCCGCCGAGGCGGACCTCGACCGGGCGCGGCGTGGCCGACTCCAGGTCGTCGAGCAGGTGGAGTTCACCGGCGGAGCTGTACACGACGCGGGTGCCGTCGGTCGCGGCCTGCCGGGCGTAGAAGCCGTCGAGGGGGGTGTGCCGGCGCAGGTCCGAGCCGTCCGGGAGGCTGGAGTAGAGCGCGCCGGTGCCTTCGTGGTCGGAGAGGAACGCAATGCGCCCCCAACCTTCGGCCGGGGGTGCCCCCATCTCGCTTCGCTCGCCCACCCACAGCGGGGATTCGAGGTTGCCGTCGAGGTCCGCGTGCAGCCGCTCGAAGTCGCCGCCGCCCGTCAGGTCGATCCACAACTTGCCCGCCGTGCCGCCCCGGTAGCGCTTCCAGGCCGCGGCCTCGCGGCCCATCGTCGCCGACAGCAGCAGCACCGCGCCGTCGGGCCCGTACGCCAGATCGCCGACCGGCCCGTACGGCAGCGTGCGCGCGGGCCCGCCGTCCAGCGGCACCGCCCGCGCCCAGGTGCGGCGCAGCGAGGGCTGGCCCTGCGTGCTGATCGCGACGACCTCGCCGTCCGGCGTCCAGCCGCGCACCGAGGTCTTCACGCTGCCCCAGTGCGTCAGCCGCCGCGACGGGCCGCCGTCGACGGGGGCCACGTGCACCTCTGGCGCGCCGTCGCGGGTGGAGGTCCAGGCGACCGTCGTTCCGTCCGGCGAGATGCGCGGATGGCCGACCGGCATGTTGTCGGCGCTGACGCGCCAGGCGCGCCCGCCGTCGAGCGGCGCCACCCAGACGTCGTCCTCGGCGACAAAAGCGACCAACTCACCGTTTACATGCGGATACCGGAGGTACGAAGGCTGTGTCACTCCGCCACATTAACCATGATCGAGGACGCGAACGAGCGCTTTGTCTTCAGCTTCTGGCGGATGCGGCGGAGGTTTTGCCGGACGGCCCCGACGTCGCCGAGCAGTCGCCCAGTCCGTTCACGTCGAAGACCGTACGCTTGCCGACCTGCGCGGTCAGCCGGCCGCGTACACAGCGGCCGTCGAGTTGCTCCGTCACCCGGCCGGTGACGGTGATCTTCTGCTTGTCGGTGGTCTCACCCTGACAGTCCACGGACGCGACGCCCTTGACCGGTACACCGGACGCCCGGGGGCTCGCCGTGCCGGAGGCGGTCGTGGCGCCGTCCACCGAGGCGTGGCACGACATCCACTGCACCTTGATCCCGTGGTCCTGCAACGCCCGGGTGCCCAGCTGGTCCGTGGTGATCGACACCGCCGAGGCGGTCATCCCACTCGCCGGATCGCACGCCACCACTCCGCCGAACGCGGCCAGTGCGAGGCCTCCGGCCACTCCCCACTGCTGTAAACGCTTCATACCGGCAGGGTCCCGCCGTCCCGCCCCGCGCACATCGCCCACACGACGTAGAACGCCCCTTACGGGACCGGGATTTCGCCACACAGCCGGCGATCCTCGGCGTTCTTCGAGCGGTCTTCGACCCCGTCGGCCGGAACCGCTCAGGACCAGCGGCCGGTGCGCCCGAGGAGCAGCGCGGTCGCGGCGACCCCGGCGGTCGAGGTCCGCAGCACCGTCGCGCCCAGCCGGTACGGCTTGGCCCCGGCGGCGGCGAAGGCGGCGAGCTCGTCGGGCGAGACCCCGCCCTCCGGGCCGACGACGAGCACGATGTCGCCCTCGGACGGCAGCGCGGCATCGGCCAGCGGCGCGGAGCCCTCCTCGTGCAGGACGGCGGCGAACGCCGCCCCGCCGAGCAGACCCGCCAGCTGCCGGGTCGTCATCGGCTCCGTGACCTCGGGGAACCGCAGCCGCCGCGACTGCTTCGCGGCCTCCCGCGCCGTGGAACGCCACTTCGCGAGCGCCTTGGCACCCCGCTCGCCGCGCCACTGCGTGATGCACCGGGACGCCGCCCACGGCACGATCGCGTCGACCCCGGTCTCCGTCATCGTCTCGACGGCCAGCTCGCCGCGGTCGCCCTTCGGCAGCGCCTGGACGACGGTGATCCGCGGCGCCGGCGCCGGTTCGGTGCGCAGCTCCGAGACGGCGACCTCCAGCCGGTCCTTGCCCTCGACGGACGCGACCACGCCGTACGCTCCGGCGCCCTCGCCGTCCGTCAGGACGATCTCCTCGCCGACCGCGAGCCGCCGCACGGACACCGCGTGCCGCCCCTCGGCACCGGACAGCACCAGCAGTCCGCCGCTCCGCGACCCGTCCCGCAACTGCTCGGGTTCGACGATGAATACCGGCGCGGTCATCCCAAGGCCTTCCGTGCTGCGTTGAGTTCTTCCATGAGCACGGCGACGAGTTCGCCCGCCGGCAGGTCGCGGGCCAGCCGGTGTCCCTGCCCCGCCCACAGCGCCATCGCCTGCGGATCACCGGCCGCCGCCGCGGCCTTGCGGATGCCCGCGGTCAGATGGTGGATCTGCGGATACCCGGCGGGCGCGTACGGCCCGTGCTCGCGCATGAAGCGATTGACCAGCCCGCGCGCCGGCCGCCCGGAGAACGCCCGGGTGAACTCGGTGCGGGCGTAGACCGGGTCGGTGACGGCCCGCTTGTGCAGCGCGTTGGCCCCGGACTCGGGAGAGACGAGGAAGGCGGTGCCCAGCTGCGCGGCGTCCGCGCCCACCGCCAGGACGGCCGCGATCTGGTTGCCGCGCATCAGCCCGCCCGTCGCGATGATCGGCAGCTGGACGGCGTCACGGACCTGCGGAACGAGCGACAGCAGCCCGAACCCCGCGTGGTCCAGCTCCGGATCGTCCCGGTGGGTGCCCTGGTGGCCGCCCGCCTCCGTCCCCTGCACGCACACCGCGTCGGCGCCCGCCCACTGGGCGGCGAGCGCCTCACCGGGTGTGGTGACCGTGACCACGGTGTACGTCCCGGCCTTCGCGAACGCGTCGAAGACCGGCCGGTCAGGGCAGCCGAACGTGAAGCTGACGACGGGGACCGGATTGTCCAGCAGGATCGCGACCTTGGCGTCGTACGCGTCGTCCTGCCCCGATTCGGGGTCGCCGAGCGGGGTGGAGTACCAGGCGGCCTCGCCCGCGAGCTGCTCGGCGTAGACCTCGACGGCGGACCGGTCGGCGGTGTCGGGCTGCGGAGTGAAGAGATTCACGCCGAAGGGGTTCGACGTCAGGCCGCGCAGCTGCCGGATCTCCTCGTACATCGCTTCCGGCGTCTTGTACCCGGCGGCGAGGAAACCCAGGCCGCCGGCGTCACTCACGGCCGCGGCGAGCCGCGGGGTGGACCCGCCGCCGGCCATCGGCGCCTGGATGATCGGGAACGCCGAGAACGACGAGAGATCGGTCAACGCGGACATACGCCCATCGTTTCACGCCGGGCGGGCCCGAACAGGTCGGGCCCGCCCAAGGGCGGCACCCCGGCCGAAGGCTGGGGGACGGTCGGAGCCGGAACCGGCGCCCCGCTGGACGCCGCCGGCGGCCTCAGCGGCCGTTGAAAGCGTCCTTCAACCGGGAGAACAGCCCCTGCTGGCCGGGCTGGAAGTGACCGGTGGGCCGCTCCTCGCCGCGCAACTTGGCCAGCTGCCGCAGCAGGTCCTCCTGCGCGGCGTCGAGCTTGTTGGGCGTGATGACCTCGACGTGCACGATCAGGTCACCACGGCCGCCGCCCCGCAGATGGGTCACCCCGCGCTGGTGCAGCGGGATCGACTGGCCGGACTGGGTACCGGGCCGGACGTCGATCTCCTCCATGCCGTCGAGCGTCTCCAGCGGGCACTTCGTGCCCAGGGACGCCGCCGTCATCGGGATCGTGACCGTGCAGTGCAGATCGTCGCCGCGCCGCTGGAAGGTCGGGTGCGGAAGCTCCCGGATCTCCACGTACAGGTCACCGGCGGGGCCGCCGCCGGGGCCGACCTCGCCCTCGCCCGCCAGCTGGATGCGGGTGCCGTTGTCGACGCCCGCCGGGATCTTGACCGTGAGCGTGCGACGGGACCTGACCCGGCCGTCGCCCGCGCACTCCGGGCACGGCGTCGGCACCACGGTGCCGAAGCCCTGGCACTGCGGGCACGGCCGCGAGGTCATGACCTGGCCCAGGAAGGACCGGGTGACCTGCGAGACCTCACCGCGGCCACGGCACATGTCGCAGGTCTGCGCCGCCGTGCCGGGCGCAGCGCCCTCGCCTGAGCAGGTGCCGCACGTCACCGCCGTGTCGACCTGGAGGTCCTTGGTGGTGCCGAAGGCCGCCTCGTCCAGCTCGATCTCCAGCCGGATCATGGCGTCCTGGCCGCGCCGGGTCCGCGACCGCGGCCCGCGCTGCTGGGACTGCCCGAAGAAGGCGTCCATGATGTCGCTGAAGTTGCCGAAACCGGCTCCGAAGCCGCCCGCGCCACCGCCGCCGGAGGACGACAGAGGGTCGCCGCCCAGGTCGTAGACCTGCTTCTTCGCCGGGTCCGAGAGCACCTCGTACGCGGCGTTGATCTCCTTGAAGCGCTCCTGGGTCTTCGGATCCGGATTCACATCCGGATGCAGCTCGCGCGCGAGGCGGCGGAAGGCCTTCTTGATCTCGTCCTGTCCGGCGTCACGGCGCACGCCAAGGACCGCGTAATAGTCCGTGGCCACCTACGACTCCGCCAGGATCTGTCCGACGTAACGTGCCACTGCGCGTACCGCTCCCATCGTTCCGGGGTAGTCCATGCGGGTCGGTCCGACCACACCGAGTTTGGCGACTGCCTCGTCGCCCGAACCGTAGCCGACCGCCACAACGGATGTGGAATTCAAGCCCTCGTGAAAATTCTCATGCCCGATCCGCACGGTCATGCCCGAGTCGTTGGCCTCACCGAGGAGCTTGAGGAGCACCATCTGCTCCTCAAGGGCCTCCATGACCGGCCGGATCGTCAGCGGGAAGTCGTGGTTGAAGCGGGTCAGGTTCGCCGCGCCGCCGAGCATGATGCGCTCCTCGGTCTCCTCGACGAGCGTCTCCAGCAGCGTCGCCAGCAGGATCGACACCGACGGCCGGTCGTCGTACTCGAAGCCGTCCGGCAGATCCGCCACCAGCGGCGGGACGTCCGCGAACCGGCGGCCCACCACCCGGGCGTTCAGCCGGGCCCGGACATCGGCGAGCAGCGTGTCGCTCATCGGCGCCGGGCAGTCGATGAGCCGCTGCTCGACCCGTCCGGTGTCGGTGATGAGGACCAGCATGATCCGGGCCGGGGCCAGCGCCAGGAGCTCGACGTGCCGCACCGAGGAGCGGGTGAGCGACGGGTACTGGACGACGGCGACCTGCCGGGTGAGCTGCGCGAGCAGCCGTACGGTGCGGCCCACCACGTCGTCGAGGTCCACCGCGCCGTCCAGGAAGTTCTGGATCGCGCGCCGCTCGGCGGACGTGAGCGGCTTCACCCCGGCCAGTTTGTCGACGAACAGCCGGTAGCCCTTGTCCGTCGGGATCCGGCCCGCGCTGGTGTGGGGCTGGTGGATGTAGCCCTCGTCCTCCAGCGCCGCCATGTCGTTGCGCACCGTGGCCGGCGAGACGCCCAGGCCATGGCGCTCGGTGAGCGCCTTGGAGCCGACCGGCTCCTCGGTGCCCACATAGTCCTGGACGATGGCGCGCAGTACTTCGAGTCTGCGTTCGCTGAGCATCGCGCACACCTCCAGCCGTAGATCCCGCACCAGCACTGCCGTGGCCTGGCACTCATCCGATACGAGTGCCAACATCCCCCGCAGTCAGTGTACGGCGGAGTAGCAAGGCCCCGGCAAGGGTCGCAACGGTAGCGCGCGGGCAGGGTTCCCCGGCGATAGCGTCACAGGGTGGATACCGCAGAGTCCGGCGCCGACGGCTGGGAGCACCTGGCTCCCGGCGTCGCCCGCCGCCGTCTTCCCTTCCTCGACGTCACGATCGGCCTGGTCGTGGGTGACGAGGGCGTACTGCTCATCGACACCGGCTCCACCCTCGCCGAGGGCGCTCGACTACGGCTGCAGGTGCGGGAACTGACCGGTCGCCCTGTGACGCACATCGCTCTCACCCACGCCCACTTCGACCATGTCTTCGGCGCCGCCGCCTTCTCCGGGGTGCGGGTGTACGGGCACCGGGCACTCGACGGCTGCCTGGAGCGCGGCCGCGACGCGCTCCGCGAGGACGCGGTCACGCACGGCGTCGGCCCCGGGCCCGCGGCCGAGGCGGCGGACGTCCTGGTGCGCCCGGACCGGCTCGTCGACGACGGGTACGAACTCGACCTCGGCGGCGGCCGCACCGCCCTGCTCTTCCACCCCGGCACGGGCCACACCACCCACGACCTGGCCGTGTACGTGCCCGGAACGCCCGCCGTCGTGTTCTGCGGCGACCTCGTCGAGGAGTCCGGCGAACCGCAGGCGGGCCCCGACGCCGTCCCCGCCGCCTGGCCCGCCACCCTCGACCGGCTGCTCGCGGTTGGCGGCGAGACCGCTGTCTACGTCCCCGGCCACGGCGCCGCCGTGGACGCCCGCTTCGTCCGCGCCCAACGCGACGCCCTGACGGCCCGGTTCACCGCGTCGTAGCCCCCGCCCAGGACGCTGTCCTGGATACGATCCGCCCATGCGCAGCAGAGAGTACGGTCCCGACCTCACCCCGCCCTGGAAGAAGAGCGTGCCCGCGCCCGAGGTGGCGGCGGAGCCGGATCTGGTGGTGGAGGAGGTCTCGACGGGCTTCTGCGGGGCGGTGGTCCGCTGCGAGAAGACGGCGGAGGGGTTGACCGTGACGCTGGAGGACCGCTTCGGCAAGCACCGGGTCTTCCCCATGGAGCCGCGCGGCTTCCTGCTCGACGGCGAACCCGTCACCCTCGTCCGCCCCCGCACCGGCGGCCCCGGCGCGCAGCGCGGGCCGCTGCTGTCCGCGTCGGGCTCGATCGCGGTCCAGGGCGCCCGCGCCCGGGTGGCGCGGGCCGGACGGATCTACGTGGAGGGCCGGCACGACGCGGAGCTGGTCGAGCGGGTCTGGGGCCACGACCTGCGCGTCGAGGGCATCGTCGTCGAGTACCTGGAGGGCATCGACGACCTGCCGGCGATCGTCGCCGCGTTCTCCCCCGGCCCGGACGCACGGCTCGGCGTCCTCGTCGACCACCTGGTGCCGGGATCGAAGGAGTCCCGGCTCGCGAGCCAGGTCTCCGGCGTCGCCGACGTCCTCGTCGTCGGCCACCCCTACATCGACGTCTGGGAGGCCGTGAAGCCGTCCTCCGTCGGCATCCCCGCCTGGCCCTCCGTACCGCGCGGCCAGGACTGGAAGACCGGCGTCTGCGAGGCGCTGGGCTGGCGGGAGACCACCGGCGAGGCCTGGCAGCGGATCCTGGCCTCGGTCCACACGTACAAGGACGTGGAACCGGCACTGCTGGGCCGCGTGGAAGAACTGATCGACTTCGTCACGGCCCCCTGAGCCGGCCTGCCCACGCAGCACCCCATCCAGCCCTTGCGCCACGGCCCCCACCCGCTCAGTCGACCAGGTCCCGCACCACCGCATCGGCCAGCAACCGTCCGCGCAGCGTGAGAACGGCCCGCCCGGCCGCAAAAGGCTCCGGCTGGAGCAGCCCATCCGTCACCGCTCGCGCCGCGGCCGCCGCCCCCGCCGGCGCCAGCAACCCCAGCGGGCACCCCGCCGCCAGCCGCAGCTCCAGCAGGATCCGCTCGACGCGCCGGTCCTCGTCCGCCAGCAGCTCCCGTCCCGCGCCGGGGCTGCGCCCCTCGGACAGCGCCTGCGCGTACGCGCCCGGGTGCTTGACGTTCCACCACCGCACGCCGCCGACGTGACTGTGCGCGCCGGGGCCCGCGCCCCACCAGTCCGCGCCGGTCCAGTACAGCTCGTTGTGCCGGCAGCGCCCCGCTTCGGTCGTCGCCCAGTTCGACACCTCGTACCAGTCGAATCCGGCCGCGGCGAACCGCTCGTCGGCGATCAGGTACCGGTCGGCGTGCACGTCGTCGTCGGTCATCGGCACCTCGCCGCGGCGGATCCGCCGCGCCAGCTGGGTGCCCTCCTCGACGATCAGGGCGTACGCGGAGACGTGGTCGGGTCCGGCGCCGATCGCCGCGTCCAGCGAGGCCCGCCAGTCGTCGTCCGACTCGCCCGGCGTGCCGTAGATCAGGTCCAGGTTGACGTGTTCGAAGCCGGCGGCGCGCGCCTCCGCGACGCAGGCCTCCGGCCGGCCCGGGGTGTGTTTGCGGTCCAGGATCTTCAGGACGTGCTGCTTGGCGCTCTGCATGCCGAACGAGATCCGGTTGAAGCCGCCCGCCCGCAGCTCCGCGAGGTAGGCCGGGTCGACGGACTCGGGGTTGGCCTCCGTGGAGATCTCCGCGCCCGGCGCGAAGCCGAACTCGGCGCGGATCGCGGCCAGCATCCGGACCAGGTCGGCGGCCGGGAGCAGCGTCGGGGTGCCGCCGCCGACGAAGACGGTCTCGACCTGGCGCGGGTCGTCGCCGAGCACCTTGCGGGCGAGCCGGACCTCGTCGATCAGGTAGTCCGCGTAGTTCTCCCGTGAGGCGAGGACCCCGCCGGAGCCACGCAGCTCGCTCGCGGTGTAGGTGTTGAAGTCGCAGTAGCCGCAGCGCGTGGCGCAGTACGGGACGTGCAGATAGAACCCCAGCGGCCGGGCGCCCGCCCCTGCGAGCGCGCTCGCGGGCAGCGCCCCGTCCTCGGGCATCGGCTCACCATCAGGCAGTACGGAAGGCATGACCCCATTGTCCGCCCCCGGCGGCGGCGCTCGTCCCACCCGCTCGGGGACGGACCGCCGCCGGGCTCACCCGGCCTGGTCTCAGGCCTCGCGCGATCCCGCGTACATGTCGTCGATCAGCGACTGGAACTCGCGCTCGACGACCGGCCGCTTGAGCTTGAGGCTCGGGGTCAGGTCGCCGTGCTCGACGTCGAGGTCGCGGGGCAGCAGCCGGAACTGCTTGATCTGCTGCCAGCGCTGCAGGTCCTCGTTGACCCGCGCCACATAGCCCTCCATCATCTCGCGGGCCTGCGGGGAGGCGACGACCTCGGCGTAGCTCCGTCCTTCGAGCCCGTTCTCGGTGGCCCAGCCGAGGATCGTCGGCTCGTCCAGGGCGAGCAGCGCGGTGCAGAAGTTGCGGTCCGCGCCGATCACCAGGACGTTGCTGACGAACGGACAGACCGCCTTGAACTGGCCTTCCACCGCGGCGGGCGCGATGTACTTGCCGTTCGAGTTCTTGATGATGTCCTTCTTGCGGTCGGTGATCGTCAGGAAGCCGTCCGCGGACAGCTCGCCGATGTCACCGGTGTGGAACCAGCCGTCGGGCTCGAGGACCTCGGCGGTCTTCTCCGGCAGCCCGTGGTAGCCCTGCATGATGCCGGGGCCGCGCAGCATGATCTCGCCGTCCTCGGCGATCCGGACCTCGAGGCCGGGCAGCGGCTTGCCGACGGTGCCGGTGCGGTACGACTCACCGGGGTTGACGAAGCTGGCGGCGCTGGACTCGGTGAGCCCGTAGCCCTCCAGGATGTGGATGCCGACGCCGGAGAAGAAGTAGCCGATCTCGGGCGCCAGCGCGGCGGAGCCGGAGACGCAGGCCCGCAGGTTGCCGCCGAACGCCTCGCGGATCTTGGCGTAGACGAGCTTGTCGGCCACGGCGTGCTTCGTGGACAGCCCGAAGGGGGCGCTGGCCTTGCCGGTGAGGCGCAGGTTGTTCTGGGTGACCTTGGCGTACTCGCGGGCCACTTCCGAGGCCCACTTGAAGATCTTGTACTTGGCGCCGCCGCCCGCGCGGGCCTTGGCCGCCACGCCGTTGTAGACCTTCTCGAAGATCCTGGGCACGGCCGCCATGTAGGTCGGCTGGATCAGCGGCAGATTGGTGATGATCTTGTCGACCCGGCCGTCCACGGCGGTGACGTGGCCGATGGTGATGTGGCCGGCGGTGAGCACCTTGCCGAAGACGTGCGCCAGCGGCAGCCACAGGTACTGGACGTCGTTCTCGTCGAGCAGGCCGACCGACTGGATCGCGCGGGCCATGTAGGCCCAGCAGTCGTGCGGCAGCCGGACGCCCTTGGGGCGGCCGGTGGTGCCGGAGGTGTAGATCAGCGTCGCGAGCTGGTCGCGGGTGATGGCACCGACGGCGTCCTTGACGGCCTCCGGGTGCTTCTCCAGATACGCCGTTCCGCGCCGCTCCAGCTCGTCGAGCGAGAGCACCCAGCCGTCACCGGAACCGTCGGCGCCCTCGACGCCGGTGGCGTCGATCACGACCACATGGGCGAGCTCCGGGAGCTCCGCCCGCCGCTCGCGGGCCTTGCCGACCTGTACGGCGTCCTCCGCGATCAGCACCCGGCTGCCCGAGTCGGCGAGGATGAAGGCCGTCTCGTCGGCGTTGGTGCTGGGGTAGATCGTCGTCGTGGCCGCACCCGCGCACAGCACTCCGAGGTCGGCGAGGATCCACTCGACCCGGGTCGCGGAGGCGATGGCCACCCGCTCCTCGGGACGGATCCCGAGGTCCATCAGACCGGCCGCGATGGCGAACACCCGTCCCGAGGCCTGGCCCCAGGTCAGTGAACGCCAGCTGTCCGGGCCCCCGGCCGCGTCGATCACGGGGTAGCGGTATGCCTCCGCGTCGGGAGTCGACTCCACCCGTTCGAGGAAGAGTGTCGCCACGGATGGCGGTCGGGTCTCGATCAGCGTCTGTGTCTCTGTCACGACATCCTCCGGGCCCGCGCCTGCTCTGTTAACTCACCAGTAACCTCTGCGTCGCGATCAGAGTAGAGGCCCATCGCCCGGCGCGTAAGGGGCTCAGGGCCGCTCGTTGCAACCGTAACCAATCGTGTAGGTGCCAGGTACATCCTTCGGACGCGTCGCAGGTGGGGGTTGTGCCCGCGAACCGGGCCGGATGCGCGGAGGGCGCCCCTCCGTTTCCGGTGGGGCGCCCTGGGCGCGGAGTGTGACGCGAAGAACTACTTCTTGCCCTTGCTCTCGCTGCCGCCGCCGTCGGAGTCCGTGGACAGCACCGCGATGAAGGCCTCCTGCGGGACCTCCACGCTGCCGACCATCTTCATCCGCTTCTTGCCTTCCTTCTGCTTCTCCAGCAGCTTGCGCTTACGGGAGATGTCGCCGCCGTAGCACTTGGCGAGCACGTCCTTGCGGATCGCGCGCACCGTCTCACGGGCGATGACGCGGCTGCCGACCGCGGCCTGGATCGGGATCTCGAAGTTCTGCCGCGGGATGAGCTTGCGCAGCTTGTCGACCATCCGGACGCCGTACGCGTACGCCTTGTCCTTGTGCAGGATGGCGGAGAACGCGTCCACCTTGTCGTGGTGCAGCAGGATGTCGACCTTGACGAGGTCGGCGGTCTGCTCGCCCTTGGGCTCGTAGTCCAGCGACGCGTAGCCGCGGGTCTTGGACTTGAGGTTGTCGAAGAAGTCGAAGACGATCTCGGCCATCGGCAGGTCGTAGCGCAGCTCGACGCGGTCCGCCGACAGGTAGTCCATCCCGAGCAGCGAGCCGCGGCGGGACTGGCAGAGCTCCATGATCGCGCCGACGAACTCGTTGGGCGCGAGGATCGTCGACTTCACCATCGGCTCGTACACCGAGGTGATCTTGCCCTCGGGGAACTCGCTCGGGTTGGTGACGATGTGCTCGGAGCGGTCCTCCATCACCACGCGGTAGACCACGTTGGGCGCGGTGGCGATCAGCTCCAGGCCGAACTCGCGCTCCAGCCGCTCGCGGACCACGTCGAGGTGCAGCAGGCCGAGGAAGCCGACGCGGAAGCCGAAGCCGAGCGCGGCGGACGTCTCCGGCTCGTAGACCAGCGCGGCGTCGTTGAGCTGGAGCTTGTCCAGCGCCTCGCGCAGCTCCGGGTAGTCCGAGCCGTCGAGCGGGTACAGGCCGGAGAACACCATCGGCTTGGGATCCTTGTAGCCGCCCAGGGCCACGGTGGCGCCCTTGGACTGCGACGTGATCGTGTCACCGACCCTGGACTGCCGGACGTCCTTCACACCGGTGATGATGTAGCCGACCTCACCGACCCCGAGGCCGTCGGAGGGCGTCATCTCCGGACCGGAGATGCCGATCTCCAGCAGCTCGTGGGTCGCGCCGGTCGACATCATCTGGATGCGCTCGCGCTTCTTGAGCTCACCGTCCACGACCCGCACGTACGTGACCACGCCACGGTAGGAGTCATAGACCGAGTCGAAGATCATCGCGCGGGCCGGGGCCTCGGAGATGTTGGCGCCGACCGGGGCCGGCACCTTCTTCACGACCTCGTTGAGCAGGTCGCCCACGCCGACGCCGGTCTTCGCGGAGACCTTGAGCACATCGGACGGCTCGCAGCCGATGATGTGCGCCAGCTCCTCGGCGAACTTCTCCGGCTGGGCGGCCGGCAGGTCGATCTTGTTGAGCACCGGGATGATCGCGAGGTCGTTCTCCAGCGCCAGGTACAGGTTGGCGAGGGTCTGGGCCTCGATCCCCTGCGCCGCGTCGACCAGGAGGACGGTGCCCTCGCAGGCGGCGAGCGACCGCGAGACCTCGTACGTGAAGTCCACGTGGCCCGGAGTGTCGATCATGTTCAGGATGTGGGTCGGGGCCGTGGCGTCGCCGTCCGTGGGCGCCCAGGGCAGCCGGACCGCCTGGGACTTGATCGTGATGCCACGCTCACGCTCGATGTCCATGCGGTCGAGATACTGGGCACGCATCTGCCGCGGATCGACCACACCGGTCAGCTGGAGCATCCGGTCGGCGAGCGTCGACTTGCCATGGTCGATGTGCGCGATGATGCAGAAGTTACGGATCAGCGCCGGGTCGGTACGGCTCGGCTGCGGAACATTGATCGGGGTCGCGGGCACGCAGGGTCCTGTTTCTCGACGCTTGACGTCTGACGTCTGTAGGCGGATCGATACGTTGACCCCCATCGTCCCATGACTGGAGGCCTGGGACCGGTTTGGGAGGTCGTGCGGGCGGCTGGTAGCCTGGAGCACTGTGCCTCGTGCCCTGTGACCCGAGGCGCTCAGTCAAGTGTCTATGCAAAGTACCCGAACCTGAGAAGGCTCTTTCGTGGCGAACATCAAGTCCCAGATCAAGCGGAACAAGACCAACGAGAAGGCGCGCCTGCGCAACAAGGCGGTCAAGTCCTCCCTCAAGACCGCGATCCGCAAGGCCCGCGAGGCCGCGGCGACCGGTGACGTCGAGAAGGCCACCATCGCCAACCGCGAGGCCGCGCAGAAGCTCGACAAGGCCGTCAGCAAGGGCGTCATCCACAAGAACCAGGCCGCGAACAAGAAGTCCGCGCTGGCTCACAAGGTCGCCTCGATCAAGGCCTGACCGTTTGACCGGGGCCCCTGGGCCCCAGCTCGCCGGAAACGGAACCAGCGGCCCCTCTACCGCCCGGACCGGCAACCGAAAGACATCGCGCCGCGCTCGGCCGTTCGCCACGCGGGTGCGGCGCACACAGCAGCATCCGAAGGCCCCGCAGCCATCCTCACGGGACGGCAGCGGGGCCTTCGGCGTTGCCATATCCTCACGGCATGTCGACGCCGCCTGATCAGCCGAGCGCCTACCCGTATCCGGGTCCCCAGTCCGCCGCGCAGCCCTCGCCCGGGTTCGGGCCGCCGGTTCCGGCCCAGCAGAACCCGTACGCGCAGCCCGCGCCGCACCAGGTACCGCAGCAGCCGGGCCAGCCAGGGTCGTACTACGGGCCGCAGGGTCCGCCGATACCGCAGCTGCCTCCGCCGCCGGGCGGTGGCTCCGGCGCCGGGAAGGCCGTGCTGTGGGCGGCCGTCGGCGCGGTGGTCGCGTCCGCGCTCTGGGGCGGCGGGGTGCTCCTGCTCGGCGGGAAGGACAAGGACACCGCGACCGCCGACCTCAAGGGCTACAAGATCCAGTCCGATGTCTGCACGGCCACCGACGTCTCGGCCTTCAAGGGCAAATACCCGGAGAACGACAGCTCCCCGGTGACGTACACGCTCAAGCACGACGCACTGGACGACATGTACTGCGACATGGACCTGAAGATGTCGGGGTCGAGCTACGCGGACGCCTATCTGAACACCACGGTGCAGCTGCACAAGGTGACCGATCCGTCGGCCGAGTTCGTGGCGCGGTGGGAGAGCTACACACAGCGCAAGGGCGACTACAAGGCCGAGAAGGTCCCCGGCCTCGGTGACGCGGCCTATCTGGTCACCGAGGACACGATCAGCGGCTCGTCGGGCTCGCGCTCGGTGACGCTGGCCGTACGGGACGGCTGGATGACGTACCAGATGGCCTGGAGCATGTACCTGTCCTCGCTCGACAAGGACAAGACCCCGCCGACGGTGAGCGAGGTCACCAGCTGGGTGAAGAGCTCCACGACCGCGACGCTGGCCAAGCTGAAGAACTGAGCGGGCCGGACGGAGCACGACGGGGCCGGCCGGAGACCTGCCGGACCGCCCGCGACCGCAGGAGCAGCCGGCCGGGCTGCTACGAGCGGTCGCGGGCGGCGCGGGCCACCGCCACGACGGCCTTCTCCAGGGCGTAGGCGGGGTCCGCGCTGCCGCCCTTGACCGCGGCGTCCGCCTCGGCGACGGCGCGCAGCGCGGCGGAGACTCCGTCGCCGGTCCAGCCGCGCATCTGCTGGCGCACCCGGTCGATCTTCCACGGGGGCATGCCCAGGTCACGGGCGAGCTGGCCGGGGTTGGCGCCGCGCGGGGCGGAGGCGAGCTTGCCGATGGCGCGCACGCCCGAGGCGAGGGCGAAGGTGATGCCGGGCAGCGGCTGGCCCACCGAGAGGGCCCAGCGCAGCCGCTCCAGCGCCTCCGCGGTCCGGCCGGTGACGGCGAAGTCGGCGACCTCGAAGCCGGTGGCCTCGGCGCGGCCGGTGTAGTAGCGGGCGACGACGGCCTCGTCGATCGTCCCCTCGACATCGGCGACGAGCTGGGCGGCGGCGCTGGCCAGCTCGCGCAGGTCGCTGCCGATGGCGTCGACCAGCGTCTGGGTGGCCTCGGGGGTCGCGGAGCGGCCCAGGGTGCGGAACTCGCTCCGGACGAACGCCAGCCGGTCGGCCGGCTTGGTCATCTTCGGGCAGGCGACCTCGCGGGCCCCCGCCTTGCGGGCCGCGTCCAGCAGCGCTTTGCCCTTGGCGCCGCCCGCGTGCAGCAGCACCAGGGTGATCTCCTCGGCGGGCGCGTCCAGGTACGCCTTCACGTCCTTGATCGTGTCCGCGCCGAGGTCGTGCGCGTCGCGCACGATGACGACCTTGCGCTCGGCGAAGAGCGAGGGGCTGGTCAGCTCGGCGAGGGTGCCGGGCTGCAGCACTCCGGGGGCGAGGTCGCGCACATCGGTGTCGGCGTCGGCGGCGCGCGCCGCCACGATCACCTCCCGCACGGCGCGGTCGAGCAGCAGGTCCTCCTGGCCCACGGCGAGCGTGAGCGGAGCGAGCAGATCGTCTGGGGAACTCTTCCTGGCCATCGCCGACCAGCATCCCACGGGGTACTGACAGCGGCGGCCATGGCGGAGAATGGTCCGGTGAGCGACGTACGACATGTCCTGGTGCTGCCCGACCGCGATTCCGCCGAGGAGGCCGCCGAGGCGGCCATGGAGCGTTTCGGCCTCCCCTTCGAGCCGCAGCTCGTCCGTGACGCGCTGGCCGGCGAGGACGACGCCGAGGACGCCCAGTGGCTGGTCGTGGTGGAGGACGAGGAGGGCCGCCTCGAGGGCGCCGCCCTGCACGCCCTGGCGGAGGAATTCGACGGCTGGCGGGAACAGCCCCGCGAGTAGCGCCGCGAGTGTCCGGATGCCGGACGGGGCCCAGGTCCGGAGATCTGCCGGGCGGGGCCCAGGTCCGGAGATGTAGGGCCGCGGCCCATGGTGGCGTCCGCGGGCGTTCGGTAGCGTCCCGGGGCATGACGACCCCTGCCGCACCACTCACGCCTTCCGCCTCTTCCGCCGCTGCCGTCCCGCCCCTTCCGGACGGGCCCCGGAGCCTGAAGCAGCGCAAGGACGAGGCGCTACACCGGCTCGAACACGACGCGGACGTATGGGTGGCCACCGCCGACGCCCAGGGGACACCGTGCCTGGTGCCGCTGTTCTTCCTGTGGGACGGCGAGGCGCTGTGGCTGTCCACCCGCGGTACGAATCCCACCGGCCGCAATCTGCGGGACAGCGGGCTGGTGCGGGTCTGCCTGGGGCACACCCGTGACGTCGTCCAGATCGACGCCACGGCCAGCACCCTGACCGCGGCGGAGCTGCCCGTCGAAATCGGTGACGCCTTCGCCGCGAAGGGCGACTGGGATCCGCGCGGCGACGGACCGTCCTATCTGTGGTTCCGGGTCCAGCCGCACACCGTCCAGGCCTGGGGCACCGTGGCCGAGTTGAAGGAGCGGGACCTGATGCGCGATGGGCAGTGGCTGCTCTAACAGGAATCTATCGAGTTCGATAGCCCGAGTGATCCATTGCTTCGCATACACCATGGAACGGCAATATTGACGACGGATTTCGTTGTTCTGAATCTCTTGACGCGTTCTTGGCGCCCGGGGTTTGATGCCGGGGATGAAGCGGCCGTTCCGCTTCGATTTTCCCTGGACCGGAGGCGGTAAGCCCCCTCAGCACCATCCGATCGGACCCCGCATGACTGACACGCTGCGTCCTCCGCACTCCCCCATCGCGCCGCCCGTCACCCCGCCGAAGGCCCTCACCCGGTCCATCGGCGTGGTCGGCGGCACGCTGCTGACGCTGTCCTGCCTGACGCCCGCCTCGTCGCTCTTCGTCATCGTGCCGGGCCTCTTCGGGGATCTGGGTACCGGGACGGCGCTGACCATCGTGATCGCGGCCGTCCTGTGCATCGCGGTGGCCTTCTGCTACTCCGAGCTGGGCACCCTCATCCCGAGCGCGGGCGGCGAGTACGCCATGGTCGGGACGCTGATCGGCCGGCTGGCGGGCTGGGTCGTCTTCATCCTGTCGCTGATCGTGGTGATGATCGTGCCGCCGATCATCGCGCTCGGCACCGGCGAGTACCTCGAACCGATCATGCACATCAACGCCCAGTGGGCGGGCGCGGGCGTCATGCTGCTCGCCACCGTCATGGGCCTGCTCGATCTGCGGGCGAACGCCTGGATCACCGGCGTCTTCCTGGTCCTCGAGGTCATCGCGGCCGGGGTCGTCGCCGTCCTCGGCTTCTCGCACTCCTCCCGTTCTGCGTCCACGCTCATCCACCCGGTCGTCGAGGCTACGGGCGGTGCTCCGGGCAGCCCGGCCACCGCCGCCCTCACCGGCGGCGCGATCGTCGCGGGGCTGGCCGTGGCGCTCTTCGTGCTGCAGGGCTTCAGCACCGCGGTGTACCTGTCGGAGGAGATGGAGAACCCGCGCCGGAACGTCTCGCGGACCGTGCTGTGGACGCTGGGCATCGGCGCCGTGGTCGTCATCGTCCCCACCATCGCGATCACACTGGGCGCGCCCGACATGCAGACCCTGACCGAGGGCAACCTCTCGGCGATGGTGAAGGCCTGGAGCAACTCCGCCGTGGGTACGTTCGTCAGCCTGTGCATCGCGCTGGCGATCATCAACGCGGGCATCGTCATGGTCATCCAGAACTCCCGGGTGCTCTACGCCTCCGCCCGCGACCGCGCCTGGCCGCGGCCGGTCAACAAGGCGTTCTCCACCCTGAACAGCCGCTTCGGCTCCCCGTGGGTGGCCACCCTGGCGGTCGGCGTGCCGGGTGCGGCGCTCTGTTTCGCGCCGCTGGACACGCTCACCAACGTGACCGGCGTCGCGGTCGCCGGAATGTATCTGCTGGTCGCGATCGGTGCCCTCGCCTCACGGCGCGGCAGGCACAAGTCGCGGCCCGCGTGGCGGATGCCGCTGTGGCCCGTGATCCCGGCGGTCCTGATCGTGGTGATGGCCTACGTCCTGTACGTGCAGGAGATCAAGGACCTCGCGATCACCGGCGGCATCGTGGCCGTCGCCTGTCTGTACTGGCTGTTCTACCTGCGGCCCCGCCAGGACACCCGCTGGGTGATCACGGTGCCGGAGGAGCAGCTGGGCCTGGAGGACGAGCCCGCGCCCGCCACGGCGGGCTGAGAACAGCGCGATGGTGCGGCGGCGCGGCGAGGGCCGCGTCACGCCGGCTCCATCGTTGTGGCCTCCCGGGCCGGGATCTCCTCCTGGTCCGGGAGTTCGCGTATCCGGGGTACCGGCGAGGGCAGCAGCCACAGGACGCACAGCACCCCGCCGACGGTGGCGATCCACAGTGTGGGCCGCAGTCCGAGTGCCGTGCCGAGCACGCCGCCCGCGAGGGCGCCGAGCGGGCGGATGCCGTGGTTGAACATGCGGAACGCCCCGGTCACCCGGGCCCGCAGCCGGTCGGGGATGACGGCGCTCTGCAGGGAGCCGCTGGCTATGTCCAGCACCATCACCCCGAATCCGGAGATGAATTCGGCGAGGAAGAGCAGGCCGAGGACCAGCGGGGTGGGTCCGCCGGCCAGCGGCACCAGGATCAGCGGGGTGGGGAAGACCGCGAAGCCGAGGACGACCGCCGGGCCGATCCCGATCCGCCGGACGATCCGGCCGCTCAGGGCAGCGCCGATGAGTCCGCCGACCGCCCCGGCGCCGATCACCAGCCCCAGCATGCCCGCGTTCAGGCCGAGTTCACCGACCGCGTAGAGCACGACGATGGTGTGGAAGACGAAGTTGAAGAAGTTCACGGTCGCGGCGGCGGCCAGCAGCGGGCGCAGGATGCGGGAGGCCGCTATGAACCGCAGCCCGGCGGTGAAGTGCCCCTTCTCCGCCGGGGCGGCCGGTGGTTCCACCGGGGAGATGCGGGCCAGGTAGCCAGCCGAGACGAGATAGGAGACGGCGTCGACGAGCAGCGTGAGCGGCGCGGCGAGTATCTGTACCAGCAGCCCGGCCACACTCGGCCCGGCCACGAAGGAGAAGGCCCGGCTGCCGTTGACGAGCGCGTTGCCGTCCACGTACTGGCCGGGCGGCACGAGGGAGACGAAGAGCGTGGCGTTGGAGACGTCGAAGGCGACGCTGCAGGCGCCGACGGCGAAGGCGATCACATACAGATGGGTGAGGGTCAGCAGGTCCAGGGCGTAGGCGGCGGGCAGCGAGAGCATCAGCGCCGCGCGGACCAGGTCGGCGGCGATCATGATGCGCCGCCTGCTGCCCCGCCGGTCGGCCCACGCCCCCGCGGGCAGCGAGAACAGCAGGGCCGGCAGCAGACCCGCGGCGGAGAGCCAGCCCATCTGCGCGGCATCCGCGTGCAGCACCAGGACGGCCGCGAGCGGTATCGCCAGGAACGACACCTGGTCGCCGAAGAGCGAGACGGTCTGGCCGGTCCAGTACCGGCGGAACGGGCGTTCGCGCAGCAGCGCCGGCACGCGCTCGGCGACGTTCACGACTACTCCTCTGCGGGGTCGGGGTCGGGGTCGGGTTGGTGGGCGGGGTCGTCGCCGGGGGCCGGGTCGTCTGCGGCCGGATGGCCGGCAGGGGCCGCGGTGTCCCGGTCCAGGAAGGCGATCCGCAGGAAGGAGACGCGCTCCGCGCCGTCGGGACGGAGTGCGGGATCCGTGTCGCGGTCGGCGAACGTCTCCAGCAGTTCGTCCACCTTCGCGCCCAGCGCGACCAGCTCCTCCGGGGTGAGATGGAGCCATCTGTCGCCGAACTGCTCCGCCTCCTGCCAGGCGCGCGACAGTTCACGGCGGGTCTCCAGCGCCTTGGTCATCTTCTGGAAGTAGTTCTCGGCGACGGCGACGGTGAGCGCGTCCGCCGCCTCCGCCACCGCCGGGTCGTCCGAGTAGCCGGGCCAGTCCGTGAAGCGCGCCGTCGCCCGCCACGGCTTCTGCCGGCCGTGGCCGCCCTCCGCCTCCTCGACGAGTCCGAACTTGGCGAGCACCCGCAGATGGTAGGAGCAGCTGGCGACGGACTCCCCCGTCAGCTCGGCGGCCCGCGTCGCGGTGAACGGACCCTCCCGGCGCAGCAGGCCGGTGAGCATCATCCGCGTCGGGTGGGCGTAGGCCCGCAGAGCGCGCGGGTCGGTGAGCTGTATCTGCCTCTCGGTCATGATGTAAAGATACCTTTAGAAAGAAATCTTTAGAAAGAAGTCTCTACATAGCACTCCCCACCACGGTGGCCCGGAGATCGTCCACACGGTCCCCCACCACCGCGACCGACCCGTCGGTGTCCGTCCGCAGCACCGTCGCGCCCTGCGCGCGCAGCGCGGAGACCGTGCGCGGCGCCGGGTGGCCGTACGGGTTGTCCGCGCCGCAGGAGATCAGCGCCAGGCGCGGCCGGAGCCGGGCCAGCAGCACCGGGTCCTGGTACGCCGAGCCATGGTGCGCGACCTTCAGCACATCCACCCGGGGCAGCCCGGGGACGGCCGCCAGCAACTGCCGCTGAGCCGGCGGCTCCAGGTCGCCCAGCAGCAGGAACGTCAGCCCCGCCGCACGGACCAGCAGGACGACGCTGGCGTCGTTCGGACCGTTGTCCGGCAGCTCGCCCGGGGTCACGGGCGGCCAGAGCAGCTGCCACTCCAGCCCTCCCAGCCGGCGCCGCTCCCCCGCCGCCGCGCGGACCACCGGGATCCGCGCGGCGGCCGCCTGTCTGCGGACGAAGGCCGCCTGCTCGGGCGGTTCGTCCAGCGTCGTGGTCTCGATCGCGCCGACCTCGCGGCCGCGCAGCACCCCCGGCAGCCCGTCCACGTGGTCCGCGTGGAAGTGGGTCAGGATCAGCAGCGCGATCGAAGTCACCCCGAGCGACCGCAGACACCGGTCGACGAGGGCCGGCTCCGGCCCGGCGTCGATGACGACGGCCGAGCCGTCCGCTCCCGACAGCACCAGGGAATCCCCCTGGCCCACATCGCACATGACGAGCCGCCAGCCGGGCGGCGGCCAGCCCGTGATGACGCGTGGGAGCTGGACGGGCCGCAGCACGGCGAGCAGCAGCAGGAGCGCGACGGCCGCGCAGAGCCATGGGCGGGCCACCAGCCGGCGGCCCGTCGTGACCACCGCCACGGTGAGCGCGGCGAGCAGCAGGCCGCCGCCCCACCCGCCGGGCCAGCCGATCCCGGCACCGGGCAGAGCCGCGCCCCGCCGGGCGACGGCCGCGATCCAGCCGGTGGGCCACCCGGCCAGCCAGGCCAGCCACTCGGCGGCCGGCATCGCGAAGGGCGCGGCGGCCAGCGCGCCGAACCCGAGCACCGTGGCCGGCCCCACCGCCAGTTCCGCGAGCAGATTGCAGGGGATCGCGACCAGGCTCACCTGCCCGGCGATCACCACGATCACCGGGGCGCAGACCGCCTGCGCGGCAGCCGCAGCGCCCAGCGCCTCGGCCGGCCCCGGCCGCATCCCACGGCGGCGCAGAGCCGCGCTCCACCGCGGAGAGATCGTCAACAGCGCGCCGGTGGCCAGCACGGACAGCAGGAATCCGTAGGAGCGGGCGAGCCAGGGGTCGTAGAGGACGAGGAGCAGCACGGCCGCGGCCAGCGCCGGCAGCAGGGCGCGGCGGCGGCCGGTACCGATCGCCAGCAGCGTGATCAGCCCGCAGGCGGCGGCCCGCAGCACACTCGGATCGGGACGGCAGACGATGACGAACCCGACGGTGAGCAGCCCGCCGAGAACGGCGGTCGTGCGCAGCGGGATCCCGATCCGCGGGGCGAGCCCACGTCGCTCCGCGCGGATGGCGAGGCCGGGCGGACCGATGAGCAACAGCAGGACGATGGTCAGATTCGAACCGGAGACCGCTGTCAGATGCGTCAGATCCGTGGCATGGAACGCCTCGCGCAGTTCCGGACTGAGCCGCACGGTGTCCCCGACGACGAGCCCGGGGAGCAGCGCCCGCGCATCGGACGGCAGCCCGTCCGTCGCCACGCGCAGCCCCGCCCTGAGCCGCCCCGCGAAGCGCTGCGTCGTGGTGGGCGGGCCACTGACGTGCGGCGGCCCGCGCACCGACAGCACGGCGGCGTTCCGATCGCCGGGCAGGACCGGCGGTGCGATCCGTGCCGCCACGGTGACCAGGGTGGACGGCAGCAGCCCGAGCCACGGATCGGCGGACGCCGCGGGCACCCGGCCATCCGCGGGAACCTGCCCGGCCGGGCGCGCACCCGGTCCCGGCCACCGTCGCGCCGGCTTGCGCGGTGCGACCGCTTCGGCGATGACCAGGACCGGCGTGCGGACCTTCGTGGTCACCCCGTGCGCGGTGACCCGGACGGCCTCCGCCTCGACGATCACGGCGTCCGGGGCGCGGGCCGCGCCCCGGACGTGCGGGAGGGTCGGCCGCGGATCACCGGTGATCCTCAACTCGACGACGGCGTGGGCATGTTCGGCGGCCAGTGCCGGCAGCGGCCCGCGATGACCGTCGGCCGCGTGCAGGGCCGCGACGGCCGTCGCCGCGGATGCGCACAGCAGCGCGGTGGCGGTGGCCGCCGCCAGACCGGCCGCAGGCCGCCCCCGTCCGGCCGCCAGCAGCGCCGCCCCCATCACAGCGGTGACCACCGCGCACCAGGCCGCCACCTCACCCGGCATCCCCAGCGCGAGCGCCGCCGCAAACCAGGCGGCGAGGGCCGGCGGCACGAGTCGCAGATCCGCGGGCCCCTCCTGGTGCGGGTTGGACGCCCCGAGCGGTGATGCCGCCGACGCGTGCACCGCCGAACGCGCCACGGCACCCGCCGTATCCGCCCGGCGCCCCGCGCCCGCGCCGGGGCCCGCCCTGGGACCGGTCACGGCTGGACCAGGGGCTTGAGGTCGGAGAAGCGCCGGTCGCCGATGCCGGTCACATTGCGGAGCTGGTCGACGGAGGCGAAGCCGCCGTGCTGGGCGCGGTAGTCGAGGATGTGCCGCGCCAGGACCGGCCCGACACCCGGCAGGGTCTCCAACTGGGCGCTGGTCGCCGAGTTGAGGCTCACGGGACCGGCGGGGGCACCGCCGCCCGGCCCCGGGGCGGCGGGCGCGGGCGGTCCGCCGACGACGACCTGCTCACCGTCGGAGAGCACCCGGGCGAGGTTCAGCGCGCTGGTGTCCGTCCCCGGGAGCGCCCCGCCGGCCGCCGCGAGAGCATCGGCCACCCGCGACCCGGCGGGCAGCCTGAGCAGCCCGGGACGCCGTGCCTTGCCCGCGACGTCCACCGTCAGGACCGTCTTCGCCGCCCCGACCGCGGCGGGCACGTTCGGCACGGACCCGGGCGGCCCGGAGCCGTCCGTCCGGGATCCCTCCGGCCCGGAGCCCGGCGCGGACCCCGGCCCCCGCATCGGGGTCAGGGAAGCGCCGGGCGACGGCCCGTCGATCCGCGCCGGAGCCGAGACCGTCCGCGGCCGCCCGGTCCAGAAGTGCTGCACAGCGAAGCCGACGGCGACGGCCAGGACGACCAGCAGCGCGACGGCGGTCCTGAACTCCAGCCCGCAGCGCACATACAGCCAGCCGCGGAAGGCACGTAACCGCTCGGCAGGAGTCGCCCGGAACCGCGCCACGCCCTCAGGCCCCGGCACCGACGTCGAGGCCGAAGGAGCAGTGGAAGGAGCAGCCGCCGAGGCGGCGGGAGCAGCGACCGGTGACGGTGGAGGATCCGGGCGCGGGTCAGGGCGCGGGTCAGGGCGCGGGTCAGGGCGCGGGTCCGGTGGATCGAAGAGCGCGGCGGCGCGCTCCGCCACCGTCCCCTGGAGGTGCTGAACGCCCCGATTGCCCTGGAGGTGACTGCGGCGGCGGCTGATCGTGGTGAGCGCTGTGGTTCCCATGCCGCGAAACTAGGCGGAATCACCGAACGAAGATGATCACTGCCAAATCCTGTGGATAACCCATGAGTTGTGGACAACTCGCTCACTCAATGAGGTGAAATCACCGCTCCGAGCAGCCCCGGCCCCGCGTGTGCGCCGATCACCGCGCCCACCTCGCTGACCACCAGCTCGTCCAGCCCCGGCACCCGCTCCCGCAGCCGTTCGGCCAGCGCCGCCGCACGGTCGGCGGCGGCCAGGTGGTGGACCGCGATGGCCACCCGCCGGCTGCCGGCCCGTTCGACGACGATCTCCTCCAGCCGCGTGATGGCCCGGGAGGCCGTACGGACCTTCTCCAGCAGCTCGATCCTGCCGTCCACCAGCTGCAGGATCGGCTTGACCGCCAGCGCCGACCCGAACAGCGCCTGCGCCGCACCGATCCGGCCACCGCG
Organism: Streptomyces sp. RKAG293; assembly: GCF_023701745.1. Lineage (NCBI taxonomy): Bacteria > Bacillati > Actinomycetota > Actinomycetes > Kitasatosporales > Streptomycetaceae > Streptomyces > Streptomyces sp. RKAG293. The sequence goes on from NZ_JAJOZB010000001.1 coordinate 3,360,628, forward strand.
CCGCAGATAGTCCAGGGTGTCGACGTAGAAGTACGCCAGGGTGTCCGCCGCGCGCTTCTCGGCTGCGGCCACGACCTCGTCGGCCGTCCCCCCGGACCCGGCGGTCTCGGCCGCCGCCAGGACCGTGAAACCGAGCGCCATCGCGACCATTCCGGTGTCGACGACCCGTACCGGAACGGGCGAGTCGCGCGCGGCGACCAGCGCCGCGTCATGGGTCCCGGAGAACTCCGCGGACAGATGCAGCGAGACGATGTGGTCCGCCCCCGCCTCCGCGGCGGCCCGGTAGCACGCGGCGAACTCCGCCGGGCCGGGTCGCGAGGTGGTCACCGGACGCCTGCGCTGCAGGGCTCTGGCGACCGCAGGGGCGGAGATCTCCGTGCCCTCTTCGAACGCCTCGTCGCCGATCACCACGGTCAGCGGAACGACGGTGATGCCGTGCCGGGCCAGGGCCTCCTGCGACAGGTAGGCCGTGGAATCCGTGACGATAGCGACATGCGGGGACATGTGCGGGAGGTTACCCGGGGCCCGGGCGTGGCGACAGTGCGGCCCGGGTCAAGATCGGCTGATCTGCTTGTGCGGCCCGGGTCAAGATCGGCTGATGTGCTTGGGATCGCCGGCGGGGCCGCCCGTGGGGCCACCGGCCGGCAGTGTGCTGGGCGCCCAGTGCCGCAGGGCTCCGGCCTCGATGTCGATCTGCTGCGCCAGGGCGGTCAGATCGTCGTCGGCGAACTGCCGGGCCCGGTCCTGGGCGGCCCAGCGCAGCGCGTCCGCGGAATGGGTGATCCGCTCGGTGCGCTCGGCCAGGGACGGCAGCCGGTCGGCGATCCGCGCCTTGTCCGGCTCCCGCTCCAGCACCTTCAGCTCGGTGTCCAGCACCCGCGCGTGATCGTTGAGCCGGGCGAGCAGGGCGGACGCCTCGGAGAGCGAGGCGTCCTCGGCGGAACCGGCCTCCAGCGCCCGGTAGGTGCTGTCGATGGAGGTGCGCAGATCCAGCCGGAGTTGCGCCAGCTCCCCCGCCGCCCCCATCAGCGTGTAGCGGCGGGCCTTGAGCGCGGTGTCCTCGACGACCCGGCGGGCCTGCGCGCTGCCGCGCTCCACGCCGCGCTTCACCGCTCGCACGGTCCGTACGGTGACGACGACGCCCACCGCCACGAACGACGCGAAGAGCAGCAGCAGCACAACGACGGCGATATCCACGGGTGCTCCTCCGGTCGAACGGGCGCGGGCAGCCGGGTGGGCCCACCGTCAACGGTAAACGCACCGGGCGGATCGGTGGCTCTGTACGAACCCCCAATCCGCCCGTAAGGGAAACCCCTGGTACCCGGCGCACCGCCGGACACCAGGGGTTCAGCGCACTCCGTGGCGTCAGCCGGTGACGATGTTGACCAGCTTCGGCGCCCGCACGATCACCTTGCGCACCGCGGCCCCGCCCAGCGCCGCGACCACACCCGCGTCCGCCAGTGCCAGTGCCTCCAGGTCCGCGTCGGAGATCGTCGGCGGCACCTCCAGGCGTGCCTTGACCTTGCCCTTGATCTGGACGACGCAGATCACGGCCTCGTCCTGGACCAGCGCCGGGTCCGCGACCGGGAACGGCGCGTGGACCAGCGAGCCGTCGTGGCCCAGCCTGCGCCACAGCTCCTCGGCGATGTGCGGGGCCAGCGGGGCGACCAGCAGCACCAGCGGCTCGGCGATGGCACGCGGCACCGCCCTGCCCGCCTTGGTCAGGAAGTTGTTCAGCTCGGTGACCTTGGCGATGGCGGTGTTGAAGCGCAGGCCCGCCATGTCCTGGCCGACGCCGTCGATCGCCTTGTGCAGCGCGCGCAGCGTCGCCTCGTCCGGCTCGGCGTCGGAGACGGTGACCTCACCGGTCTCCTCGTCGACGACATTGCGCCACAGCCGCTGCAGCAGCCGGTACTGGCCGACCACCGCGCGGGTGTCCCAGGGGCGCGAGACGTCCAGCGGGCCCATCGCCATCTCGTACAGGCGCAGGGTGTCCGCGCCGTACTCGGCGCAGATCTCGTCCGGGGTGACGGCGTTCTTCAGGGACTTGCCCATCTTGCCCAGCACGCGGCTGACGGGCTCGCCCTGGTGGAAGTAGGCCCCGTCGCGCTCCTCGACCTCGGTGGCCGGCACCGGGAAGCCGCGGCTGTCGCGGTAAACGAACGCCTGGATCATGCCCTGGTTGTACAGCTTGTGGAACGGCTCGGAGGACGAGATGTGCCCCAGGTCGAACAGCACCTTGGACCAGAAGCGCGCGTACAGCAGGTGCAGCACGGCGTGCTCGGCGCCGCCGACGTACAGGTCGACGCCGCCGTGCGGCTGGCCCTCGCGCGGGCCCATCCAGTACTGCTCGATCGCGGGGTCGACCAGCCGCTCGCTGTTGTTCGGGTCCAGGTAGCGCAGCTCGTACCAGCAGGAGCCGGCCCAGTTGGGCATGGTGTTGGTCTCGCGGCGGTAGCGCCGGATCCCGTTGCCGTCACCCAGGTCCAGGTCGACGTTCACCCAGTCCGCGTTGCGGGACAGCGGGGTCTCCGGGCGGGTGTCGGCGTCGTCCGGGTCGAAGGTGCGCGGCGAGTAGTCGTCGACCTCCGGCAGCTCCAGCGGCAGCATCGACTCGGGCAGCGGGTGCGCCACGCCGGCCTCGTCGTAGACGATCGGGAAGGGCTCGCCCCAGTAGCGCTGCCGGCTGAACAGCCAGTCGCGCAGCCGGAAGTTGACGGTGGCCGCACCGATACCGCGGCCGGCCAGCCACTCGGTGATCCGCGCCTTGGCGTCGGCGACGCCCAGGCCGTCCAGGGAGAACTCGTCGTTGGCGGAGTTGACCAGCTTCGCCTCGTACGAGGCGAAGGCGTCGTCCCACCCCGCCGGGTCGGTGCCGCGGCCGTCGGAGGGCTGGACGACACAGCGCATCGGCAGCTCGAAGGCGCGGGCGAAGGCGAAGTCGCGGCTGTCGTGCGCCGGGACGGCCATGATCGCGCCGGTGCCGTAGCCCATCAGCACGTAGTCGGCGATGAAGACCGGGACCTGGTCCCCGCTGACCGGGTTCACGGCGTAGGCGCCGGTGAAGACGCCGGTCTTCTCCTTGGCGTCGGCCTGCCGCTCGACGTCGGACTTGGCGGCGGCCATCTTGCGGTACGCGGCCACGGCCTCGCCCGGGGTGGCGTGCCCGCCGGTCCACACGTCGTGGGTGCCCTCGGGCCAGGCGGCCGGGACGACCGTCTCGACCAGCTCGTGCTCGGGCGCCAGCACCATGTAGGTGGCGCCGAACAGCGTGTCCTGGCGGGTCGTGAAGACGGTGATCTTCTCGTCGCCGACGGCGAAGTCGACCCGGGCGCCCTCGGAGCGGCCGATCCAGTTGCGCTGCTGCAGCTTGATGGCCTCGGGCCAGTCCAGCGGCTCCAGGTCGTCGATCAGCCGGTCCGCGTAAGCGGTGATGCGCATGTTCCACTGGCGCAGCTTGGACTTGAAGACCGGGAAGTTGCCGCGCTCGGAGCGGCCGTCCGCGGTGACCTCCTCGTTCGCCAGGACGGTGCCCAGACCCGGGCACCAGTTGACGCGCGACTCGGACGCGTACGCCAGCCGGTACTCACCCAGCAGGTCGGAGCGCTCGATGGCGGTCAGCGCGTCCCAGGCACGGCCGTCGGGGGTCGGGCGGGCGCCGGAGGCGAACTGTGCGACCAGGGTGTCGATCGGACGGGCCCGGCCCGCCTCCTCGTCGTACCAGGAGTTGAAGATCTGCAGGAAGATCCACTGGGTCCACTTGTAGTACGCCGGGTCGATCGTCTCGACCGACCGGCGCATGTCGTGGCCCAGGCCCAGCCGGCGCAGCTGGCGCCGCATGTTCTCGATGGCGTCCTCGGTGGAGGCCCGCGGGTGCGTCCCGGTGGCGACCGCGTGCTGCTCGGCGGGCAGCCCGAAGGAGTCGAAGCCCAGCGTGTGCAGCACGTTGTGGCCGGTCATCCGCTGGTGGCGGGCGTACACATCGGTGGCGATGTAGCCCAGCGGGTGGCCGACGTGCAGTCCCGAGCCCGAGGGGTACGGGAACATGTCCATGATGAATTTCTTGGGCTTGGCGGCCAGCTCAGCGTCGCCCGCCAGGTCACCGCTGGGGTTCGGCGCCTCGTAGGTGCCCGAGGCCTCCCAGAAGTCCTGCCAGCGGGCCTCGATGTCGGCGGCCAGCTGAGCGGTGTACTTGAAGGTCGGCACGGTACGGTGCGGCTCGGCTGCCTCAGTGGCGGCGGTGGTCTCGCTCATCGTCCTCGAAGCTCCATCGTGATCATGACGGGCGTACGCCGCGTCTGCTGCCTGCCTGCGGAAACGAAAAAACCCCTCGCACAGGAGGGGCCGCCGCACTGACTCGGATCGCTGTGGATCGCTGTCAGTGCGGCTTGCTAAGCAGAAGGCGTACGGCACGCATGGGGTCAGGTTACCGCAGCGCGCGAGGGGCCCGCACCGGGAATGCCCCGGTGCGGGCCCGTGCACCGGCTCAGGAGCTCAGCCCGTGCGCCGACCGTGTGGTCAGCGGTGGTTCTTCTTCGGCAGGTACGAGGTCACGTAGTCGGCACCAGGGGTACCGACGCCGGTGACGTCGTCGAAGCCGACCGTGGCGTGCAGCGACGCGTCCTTGCCGAGGCTGCGGAGCGACGTGGTCGTGCCGTCCGCCGCGTCGACCCCGTTGACGAAGTCAACGCGGACGACCGCCTGGTCACGGCCCTGGCCCAGCGGGTGGTCCGTGACGTCGTGGTAGGCCGAGGTGGCGTACCGGTCGTAGATCAGCGGGTTGGCGAAGCCGACCGGGATCCCGTGCCGCGCCTGCTGCACGAGGGCCTGGACGCCGGCGATCACCGGGGCGGCGAGCGAGGTGCCGCCGATCCGGTACTCGCTGTACGCCAGCGACCCGTCCGCGAGGGACTGGGTCTGACCGACCAGGAAGCCGGTGTTCGGGTCGGCGACCGCCGAGATGTCCGGCTCGACGCGCTGCTTCACGCCGCCGCCGTTGGCGAGGGCGAGCGAATCCGGAACGATGTTGCGCTGGTAGAACGGCTGCGCGTAGAGGTTGCTGGTGCCGCCGCCCGCGCCCGAGGTGTAGGCGCCCGGGAAGCCCGTCCAGCTGTTGCCGTCAGTCGACAGCACAGCCTTCTCGGTGCCCCATCCGGTCTCCCACTGGTACTTCTCACCCTTGCCGACGTTCAGCGAGGTGCCGCCGACCGAGGTGGCCCAGGGGGAGTTTCCGGGGGTGTCGACCTGCTTCTTACCGGTCTTGGCGACGTTGTCGCCGGAGTCACCGGAGGAGAAGTAGAAGCCGATGCCCTCGACAGCACCCTGCAGGAAGACCTGGTCGTAGGCCGCGGCCACGTCCGGGGTCTCGTTGGCCTCGACGTCGCCCCACGAGTTGGAGACGATGTCGGCGAGCCGGCCGTCGACGACCTTGTTCAGGGCGTCGAGCAGGTCGTTGTCCTGGCAGGACGCGCCACCGACGTAGACGATGTCGGCGTCGGGGGCCACGGCGTGCACGGCCTCGACGTCGAGCGTCTCCTCGCCGTACCAGCCACCCGCGTCGCAGGCCTCGGTCGAGTTGTAGTCGGCGGGCAGCACCTGGGAGAGCTGGCCCTTGCGGTACGCCTGGTCACCGTTGTTCTTGGCGTACTTCTTCGCGTCCTGGACGATGTACGGCGAGGCGTACGCGTCCGTGATCGCGACCGTGACGTTCTTACCGGTGTAGCTCTTCGCACCGTAGGCGGCGCGCAGGTCCTTGCCGGTGTAGCCCTTGATCGCGTACGGCGCCTTGGTGCCGTAGGCGGAGGGGAGCTTCTTGTTGGTGTTCGAGCCGAAGTAGCTCGAGAACGGCCCGGCGTTCTTGAACACCGCGCCGGGAGGCGGCAGCGCCTCGTCGTGCTTGGCGATCTTGGGAGCGTTGTCCAGGCCGACGACCGTGAGCACCGCGCCGTTCAGCGCCGCCGGCGCGGAGGCCGTCGTCGCCGGGGCGTGGTAAGTCTTGCCGTCCTTGGTGAAGTTGTGCAGCTGGGTGCCGAACGCCTTCTCCGCGGCCGCCACGTCACCGCTCACGGTGATGTAGTGCTGGGTGGTACCGGTCACCTTGAGGCCCGAGGACTTCAGCCAGGCGGTGACCTGGGCTATCTGGTCCTTCGTCGCACCGAACCGCGCCTGCGTCTGCGCCGCGGTCAGATACTTGCCGTAGGAAGCCGAGTTCGGGTCGGAAACCGCGGTCGCATAGGCCGTGAGGCCCTTCGCGTCCCGGCCCGCCAGGTAGACACGGGCGGTGACGCCACTGGCGTCCGCCGTGTCGCCCTTGTCCGCATTGGCGGTCGCCCACAGCGGCTTGGTGCCACTGAGCAGCTGCCTGTCGTGCGGTTGGTCGGCCTGCGCGGCAGGTGTGCCCAGCGCGAGCGCGCCGGCCATCAGCGGCAGCGCTGCGGCCACCGCCAGTCCGGCACGCGTTCTTTTGCGCTCAAATCTCATGAAACCCCCATGCGAAGCGAGTTGACGCCGATTACGGTGTCGCCGCTATGCGTACGGCTCGTACCGCAGAGCGCCACTCTTTCGCCGATAAGCTCATGTCAGGGGCATGCAATTGCCAAGAGCAGGCCAAGGAAACGCCAGCGAACGGTAAGCGCGGCGCGCCGGTCACGAGGCGCCGGAGGCAGGACCCGGCCGGCGGGAACCGTGGCCGGGCCGATGGGAACCGCGGCCCGATCGGCGGGCGCCGAAAGGGAATCCGGTACCTGAACGGACGACGTTAGCAGCGGCGGCAACGGCGCGGCCGGAGTTGTCGGAAGCCGGCCGCCGGGCTCCGCCGGCCCGCCTAGCGTCCCGGTCATGCGAATGCGCCAGCACCGCGCGCACCGGGAGCAGCGGACCCGCGGCGTCAACGACCGGGCGGGGCCCGGCTCCGCGCGCACGGTGCTCCGTATCGCCGTGGGCACCGCGACCACCGCCGGCGTCCTCACCCTGGCCTTCACCTCGGGGCCGGGAATGCGCGGATACCTCCGGTTCACCTCCGGCGTGCTCACCCTGGTGTCGCTCACCGCGACCGTCGTCTGGGGTCTGATCTCCACCGACCGCACGCTGTTGGGACCGCGTCACCGGCTGCTCGCCCAGGCCGTGCACCGCGCCACCGCCGTCGGCGCGCTCGGCTTCCTGGTGCTGCACGTCTCGGTGCAGATCTCGGTCGGACGGGTCCCGGTCTCCGGCGCGCTGCTCCCCTCCGGACTGCTGCCGTTCGGCCCGCGGGGCGGCGCGGTGCTGATCGCGCTCGGCACCCTGTCCGGCTACCTCATGGTGCTCGCCGCCGTGACGGGCGCGCTGCGCAGTGCCTTCGCGGGCCGGGGGCGGGCCGGCCGGTGGCGGGTGCTGCACTCCTGCGCGTACGTCTCCTGGTGTCTGGCGATCGTGCACGGCCTCAGGGCCGGCCGCGCCCCCGCCGGCTGGGTGGTCGCCGCGTACGCCCTGTGCCTGGTGGCCGTCGCCGCCGCCCTCGTCGTACGGCTGCGCCCGCCGCGCGACGACCGCGGTGGCGGCGGTGACCGGCGGCCTCCCGGCGCCGGCGCCGCGGCTCGCGGAGAAGGACGGACGAGAAGACGAAAAAGGCCCGACCACCGGTTCGGCGATCGGGCCTTCTGATTGTGGAGCTACGGAGAATTGAACTCCGGACCTCTTGCATGCCATGCAAGCGCTCTACCAACTGAGCTACAGCCCCGCGTTGTGCCCCGCCGGGTTCCCCCGGCGACTCGGCATACATTACACGGCCCTGGGGGTGTTTCGCCAAATCGTTTACCGGGAAGCCGGGGGCTCACCTGGAGGAACCGTTGCCCTGCTGTTCCGAGGCCGAGCCAGGTAATGTCGGGATTCCGTGCCAGGTTCACCGGCGCCCCGTGCCCCCCACCAGTCTCCCTGGAGCAGCGCACTGTGACAGCGACGCAGCTGACCGCCGACACCCGCATGATTGCGGCCAGGACGTTCATTCTGCGGCGACCGACGCTGCTCGCCGCGGCGGTCTGCCTGGTCTCCTTCGCCGGCTTCTGGATGGCGCAGCGCGCCTCCCATGTGTCGATGATCGACCTGATGGTCTACCGGGCCGAGGGCGCGACCGTGCGCAACGGCGG